>NZ_JAQDPG010000004.1:0-318619 GCF_027659535.1 Enterococcus malodoratus
TTTTATTCTCATGCCGTATACCATTCTACTAGTATCGGTCACTTTTATTTACTTCAACCATTTTTTTGAGCTTATTTCTGATCAAACTGCCAAAAGTTGAACTGGCATCCTTATTCGTTTTAATGTATCTATTTTTCAGAAACCGAAAAATAGGGTTTATTCTCATGCCGTATACCATTCTACTAGTATCGGTCACTTTTATTTACTTCAACCTTTTTTTGAGCTTATCACTGAACGAACTGCCAAAAGTTGAACTGGCATCCTTATTCGTTTTAATCTATCTATTTTCCTTGTCCTTTGTCATTCACCTATGAACCAATAAAATTGAACATGCACATGGACTTCTGAACACAATTTGTCAATATTATAGCATTTTAATCATTACAAAGCATAAGTTATAGGGAAATCTTTAGCAACTCTTTCTATTTTTTTGTTATTTTAAATTTATTATAAAAATCTAATCGTTTTATTATCTTGATGGCTAACTTTTAGTTTCCGCCAATTTTTTTGATAAACTCTTTCTTATATTAAAAAAAGGACTGATTTTATTGGAAAGTCATGAAGAATTAGAAAGAGGATTAAAAAATCGGCATGTGCAATTAATTTCGATTGGAGGAGCAATCGGCACTGGGCTGTTTCTTGGCGCCGGAAAAACGATCCAACTTACCGGTCCTTCGATTCTTTTATCTTATATGATCACAGGCATCATTATTTTTTTGATTATGCGTGCATTAGGTGAATTAATGCTGTCAAATTTAAATTATCATTCATTTTTAGATTTCATTGCAGATTACTTAGGAAATAAAGCCGCCTTCGTTACTGGTTGGACCTATTGGTTTTGCTGGATCGCGATCGCGATGGCCGACTTGACGGCAACTGGAATGTACGTCAACTACTGGCTGCCGGGTATTCCTCAATGGCTGCCAGAGATTATCGCACTCGTTCTACTATTAGGCTTGAATCTAGTAGCCGTAGGTCTTTTTGGGGAAATGGAATTCTGGTTTGCTCTGATCAAAGTCGTTGCAATCATCGTTTTGATTGTTGTCGGTGCTTTTATGATCTTCACCAGCTTCAAAACAAGCGCAGGCACAGTAAATGTCAGCAATTTATGGAGCCACGGCGGCTTCTTCCCGAAAGGCATGAACGGTTTCGTTCTATCGTTTCAAATGGCGACCTTTGCCTTTTGCGGGGTGGAATTGGTCGGCTTAATCGGCGGTGAAACTTCTGATCCAAAATCTGTTTTACCAAAAGCGATCAATACCATTCCATTGCGGATTATTTTGTTTTATCTAGGCTCCTTATTCATGATCATGTCAATCTATCCTTGGTCGAGTCTATCCGCAGATCAAAGCCCGTTCGTCCAAGTTTTTTCAGAGATTGGAATTGCAGCGGCGGCTTCGATCGTTAATTTAGTCGTTTTAAGTTCTGCTATGTCGGCCTGCAACAGCGCGATCTACAGTACTAGTCGGATGGTTCGATCGCTGGCTCAAGAAGGCAGTGCGCCAAGCCGCTTTACCAAACTGACTCGTAATCGCGTTCCGGGGAATGCACTGGTATTCTCAACACTCGTCATTTTTATTGCGGTGATTCTGAACTTCTTCGTGCCTAGTCGGATTTTTACGATGATCAGCTCGATCGCGACGATCTGCTTTATCTTTATTTGGGGGATGATCGTCCTCACTCATATGCGTTATCGCAAAACAAAACCGGAACTAGCAGCTAAGGGTTCTTTCAAACTGCCGCTCTTTCCTTACACCAGCTATTTGATATTCGCTTTTCTGGCGTTTGTCTTGTTCGTTCTAGCACTAGCAGATGATACTCGAGAGGCTTTGTTTTTCTCGCCAATCTGGTTTATCACCCTTCTAGGGATTTACTACTTCAAATTCGAGCAAAATATACCGATATTCAACAAAATTTTTCGAAATTCTGATGACTAGAATTAAAATCAGTTATTTATTTCGTTTCATTACTTATGTAAACTATTCACAAAAAGGCTCTGAACAATCGAACTGCCCCGTACATAGGACAGCTCTGATAGTTCAGAGCCTCTTCAATTAATCAGAAAATCCGCTGGCTTAGCTGCCTTCGCTATTGTCCTTAAACAACTGACTTTCGCGACGAATTTGATAGATTTTATGGATATTGATAATCAACGTTTTAATCACGGCATACACTGGAATACAGATCAGCATCCCAACAATTCCCGCAACACTGCCTGCTCCAATCAAAACCAAGATGATCGTCAACGGATGGATATTCAACGACTTGCCAAACAGCAGCGGTTTGATCAGATTGCCGTCTAATTGTTGAATGACCAGCACTGAAAGCCCCATATAAAGCGCCTGCAGCGGTGAAATGAACAGTCCTACGATGATTGCCGGCACGGCTCCAATAAAGGGACCGACATACGGAATAATATTAGTGATTCCGCAGAAAAGAGCCAGCAGCAAGCTATACGGCTGTTTAAAGATCGTCATCGCAATAAAACTCAAGATCCCAATGATAAAGGCATCTAAAACCGTACTGCTGATATACGCGGATAATGTTTCATTTAATTCGCGAACCGTTTGACGCAATTCCTTACGAATCGATATTGGAAAGAACTGAGAAACAGCGTCTAAGAATTTATGTCCATCCTTGAACATGAAAATCAAGATAAAAGGAACCGTAAATAATAGAACAAAAAATTTCATCGCAAACCCAACAATTCGTGACAAACTAGAGGTTACACTAACGATCCCGACTTTAAGCAGATTATTGATTGTTAAATTCGCAGATGCCAGCTGTTGTTCAAGATTGAAATTCTTAAATTCCTCTCGATTAGCCAGATCATTTATCCAGCGGCCGGATTCCTCTGCATATACAGGCAGATTTTGCGTCAGCTGAACCGTTTGTTCGATCATCTTCGGAACAGCATTCATCATGATCAACATAATAATAAAGGCGATCACAACAAAGGATAAGAGAAAACCAACGACGCGCGGCAATCCCCCGCGTTCTTCCAAAATGACAACGATTGGATCGAACATATAATAAAGAAAACCAGCAATTAACAACGGCATTACGATCGCGGAGATCATCCCCAGCACTGGTTCGAAAATATTAGGCATTTGCAGCAGAAAATAAATACCTATAATAGTTAAGACAATCTCGGCTGTCCAAAAAAACAGTTTTGATTGTTTGAAACGTGTCAGCATAAAAGCCTCCTTAAAAAAATTCTTATCCCCCAGGATATGGCTTCATCTTATCATTTCTAGAATCAAGTAAGAATGCTTTTATTAAAAATAAAGTAAAAGTTTTATATAAACTAAACAAATCAATTAAATTGAAATTGCTCCTTCATTTTTCAAATTATTGCTTAAAACGGACGGTTTAAGCCTATTTTTTGTGTCGGAATTCGTTCTTCGCTACAATAAAAAGAAAAAGGATTTGATAAAAATGGAACGACCTTCGACAAAAGCGACCCGTTGGATCAAGTTTATCGGCGGCCGGAACCTACTCTTTACCTTGATTGCCGGTGTCTTATTAGGAGCTTTGATTTTTATTTTTTACCATGTGCGGTTTATCTTTAATCCATTGCTGATTATTTTTAAAACGATCTTTGCCCCTGTCCTGCTGGCACTGATCCTGTATTATTTATTGGACCCGATCGTCAATTATTTCGAGAAAAAAGGGATCAAGCGAATCTATTCAATTTTAGGGATCGTTGTTGTCCTCTTACTTCTTTTAAGCGCCTTTAGTGTTTGGGCTGTTCCTAAAATTTATAGTCAAACGGCGAATTTGGTGAATGACTTCCCGCAGCACGTTGATTCTTTCAACCAAACGTTACAGGAACTTGTCTCTGGAACGGTCTTAGAAAGTCCGACAGCTGATATTTTTGATTCTTTAGAAGATATTGTTTACCAAGTAATTAACACTCTGTCCAATTCTTTAGGCGATATCCAGAGTTTTATCGGCGGATTATTTTCAACCGTTGGCGGCTTTTTCATCATTCTATTTACTGCACCGATCATTACCTTCTTCTTACTGAAGGATGCGCGTCACTTTTATCAGTACTTTTTAAAATTGCTGCCGCCTAAATTCCGCGACGATTCAAATGAACTAGGCGGGATCTTAAACAGCCAGGTTGGGGATTATTTGAAAGGCCAATTTATTGTCGCCCTAGCCAATGGCTTGATTGTCTTTGTCGGCTTTTTGATCATCGGTATGCCCTATGGCTTGCCATTGGCCATTTTAGTTACAGTCACTTCATTTATTCCTTATATCGGCCCTTTTATTGCCTTTGTCCCGTGTGCGGTGATTGCTTTGCTGCATTCCTTCCAAATGTTGTTGGGTTTGGTTGCTGTCTGGATCGTCGAACAAATTTTGAATGGCAATGTGATCGAGCCGAAAGTTTTAGGTGATCAATTAAAGGTCCATCCTGTAACCATCGTTTTGGTCTTATTAGTGATGGGAAATCTATTCGGTCTCTTCGGTTTAGTTTTCGGTATTCCAACCTATACGGTATTAAAGGCCTTTGGCGTCTTTCTTTTCCGAAAATTCAAGCAACGCTACAATCGCTATTATGGCACTGATGAAGGTGAATATGAAAAAACTGAGTTTTCGCAAGAAGAATATCCCAGCAATTAGAAAACTGTTCATTTTTGAGCAGTTTTTTTTTCGCAAAAAAAAGGAGCGGATCTCTCCGCTCCTTGCTGCTATTTCAGTCGTGTCACAAAACGCTCCAAGCGCTGAATCGCTTCTTTTAATTCATAAATCGAATACGCATAGGAAAGACGGATGAAACCTTCGCCGCTTTTTCCAAACGCCGAGCCAGGAACGACCGCCAGCTTTTCTTCATCCAGCAAGCGCAAAGCAAATTCTTCACTGCTTAAGCCGAATTGACTGATCTGCGGGAAGAGATAAAAGGCTCCCTTCGCCTTATAACAGGTCAATCCCATTTTCTCTAGCGCATGATGCAGATAGTTCCGCCGTTCTTCATAGGACAACCGCATCGGTTCCACGGTTTCCTGCCAATTATTTTTCAATCCTGCTAACGCCGCATATTGACTCGCTGTAGGTGCCGCCATAATCGTATACTGATGCAGCTTCAACAACTGCTCCATAAACATCTCTGGACCAGCCATAAAACCTAAGCGCCAGCCAGTCATCGCAAACCCTTTTGAAAAACCGTTGATAACGATTGTTCGTTCCCGCATCCCAGGCAATTCCGCGATGCTGGTAAACGGTTCATCGTAAACCAGTTCCGCATAAATTTCGTCCGTAATAACCAGCAGATCATGTTTTTTCACGACATCCGCGATCTTAATCAGCGCTTCGCGATCCATTGTCCCGCCTGTCGGGTTATTTGGATAAGACAAAATCAAGATTTTGCTTTTCTCAGTCAATACGCCTTCCAGCTCTTCCGGCGTCAACATAAATTGATTTTCTGCTTTCAAATCAATCGTTACCGGCGTGCCGCCGACTATTTGAGTGATCGGTTCGTAACATACAAAACTAGGTTGAGGAATGATTACCTCATCGCCAGGATCGACAAATGTTCGTAAGGCGATGTCGATGGCTTCGCTGCCGCCAACTGTAACAACGATCTCCGTTTTCGGATCATAGTTAACCTTATTGCGAAAAAGTAAATAATCGCTGATTTTTTCACGTAATTCAATCAGACCGGCATTAGCCGTATAAAATGTCCGCCCTTCTTGAATCGAACGAACCCCTTCTTGCGTCATGTGAGAAGGCGTATCAAAATCTGGTTCCCCAACACCTAGCGAGATCGCGTCAGGCTGTTCAGAAACGATGTCAAAGAATTTCCGAATGCCTGATGGCTGGATATCTGTAATTTTTTTCGTTAAAAAATCTCTCATGGGCTCACCTGAATTCTAGGGTCGGAGTCATCTTGATACATATCAATGCCCCACTCCTTGTATTTGTCCAGCAAGAAATGCGTCTGCGTTCCCGAAACATCCGGGATTGACGCTAAATTCGTCGAAATAAATTTCGAGATTTCTTTAATGTTGCGCCCCTGCAGCAGCAAAATGAAATCGAACCCGCCGCTGACAAAAAAGAACGATTTGACTTCGGGAAATTTCCGTACCCGTTCCGCGATTTCACGATACCCTTCTTCGCCTTTCGGAATCGTTTGAACCTCAACCAAAGCCTCGATCCAATCATCCTCCACTTTATCCCAATCAATCAGGGCCCGATAGCCGCAAATAATTTTTTCTTCTTCCAGTCGTTTGATTTCCGCAGAAACGATCACTTCATCCTCGCCCAGCATCACCGCGTATTCTTCCATACTTAACCGACAGTCGGATTCAATCAGCTTCAATAATTGCTTGCGTTTACTTTGTTCCATATGAACGTCTCCTTCAGTTTAACAAGTTGTTAGGATTTTTTAATCTTTTACTTATTATTCCCAAAAAAGGAAAAACTGTCAAATTATTTTGAAAATTCAGCCAACAGCGTTAAAATTACTGCAAATTTTCCTTTTGCTCGAAATTTTTCACTTTTTTTATAACACAAACACTAAATTTCATAGTACAATAAACAGGATGAGCAACAAGAAAAATGCGTAGAGGCAGGAGGATTGTGAATGGAACAAGTAATCGAAATGTTTATTGAAAAACAGCGTCAACGCTTAGCGGATGGCAAGATCCGGCAAGAAGAGTACGAGGCATTTTTAGACGGAATTAATGATGCTCTTTCATTTTTAGGGATGCATTATGTGAATGGCTCCGAAACCGTCGAAAAGGATGACCGCAAACCAGCAACCTTTAACGAGATCGAAGAGAAATACAAAAAGTTCCGCGAAGTCGCTATGTACAAAAACAGCTTCTTGCGAGTATCAGATATCATTAAACATTCCGGTCAAATGACGGATGATCTTAAAAAAATTACCAAGACAGTTCAAGAAGAACTTTAAAGAAGCGGATAACCGCTTCTTTTTTTGCTTTCTAAACAAAAATAGACCTGGTTTCCCAGATCTATCCCTTCATTAATAACTCGTTGTAAAAAGCCTGTCCGATTTCCTTCAGTTCGCTTTTATTAAAGGATTTGGCGATCCAAGTCGGCATAGGAGTCTCTACTGTTCCGTAAATCTCGATCATCACCTGAATAAAGAGCTGTGCGTTCAATTGATCGATGGCTTTTCTTAGACGTCTAGCCGGTTCCAGCAGTTGGCTTTCCATCTGACGTGTTCGATAAATCCGATAAATCGTCCGGCCTTCTTCAGCTGCTAACGAAAATAGCGGCTGCTCTTCAGCGATCGTTTGCAGACTCTCTTGTTTGTAGCGATCATAACGCTGCTGCCACTCCAGTAATTCTCCGTATACGGTTTCAATTTTTTGTTTGCGAACCGTAGCCAATGCGCTATAAAAATCAATCGGCAGCTTTTCCACTCGACGTTCTCTTTTGATCCAGGTTGCCAAGGTCGATTGCGGGATTCCTGCGAGCTTACCGAACTGCTCGACAGTCATTCCGAGGTCACGACGGATGTACATCTTTATTGGGTGCTCAATCATTATTAATGACATTTTACCACCTAGCTCTCCTGCGATATTTATACTTCATTATATAAAAGAATGAAAAAAATACCAAGACGAAAAGCTCTTTTACCCTTCGTCTCGGTATTTATTTTCGCTCTTTCTGCTGCTCCAAGCGTTGGTTTGGCATGTCCTTTTGCTGGTTCAGACGTCGTTCCGTCATCGCCTTTTGCATCGCCATTCGTTGCTTTTGTTTTTCTAACCGTCGATCTCATTTTCTACTCGCCGTTTATCGTTCCCATCTAAAGATGAAAGTCGTTCTTTCCGCTCATTGATCTCGTTATTGATATGTCCTTCCCAATCGGCCATGACTTGTTTCCACCGTTCAGGGTCATGATCGCCATTTGCCTTCATTGAATCACGCAGCAAGGTTGAATATCGTCTTACTGAATTTCCCCAAACCTGATTTCGATCTTGAAAGTAATCCGCCTGCTGCTGACCATCCAATGTCGCAAGCAAGTTGTCTTCTTCGCGATCAATAATATTTTGCAAAAAGGCCATGATCGGCAAAATTAAATAAATAATTAAAGCAGGACGTACATAAAACAGCCCAAAGATCAACACGATCACTCGAAATCCAATCGATACCATGTCCTGCTTGTTCAGCTCGTTTACTCGCCGTTTTCGTTGTTCCTCGTCCTTCAACGATTGACTTGTCAAAGCCACAATCAAACGCCGCATCACTAGCGTCACGATCAGGGTCAGCACCCCATAGATCAAAAGTGTTTGTTTGGTTGTATCTTCAATTAGTAACCGTGTCGCTGATGGAACCAATGATAAGAAGAATAATAATAGCAGATAAACCACGAGATCCTTATTCTTCACTTGTTCGATCTTATTAAACGCGTACCCGGTCTGAAACCACAGATTCGCCACAAAACAAAAACTAATAAAATAAATTCCCACCGCTCTTAACAGTGAGTACATATCGACAGCGCCATTTGCGGCCGTCTGAATCGGTAATTCTAAAACGATGATGGTCAAAATAATCGCAATGATCGCATCGCCAAAAACGACAACACGTTCCTTCATATTCTCCACTCCTTTTCATACTTCTGGTCTATCATATACCAAATCGTCAAAAAAGAATAAAGATAAGGGAAGCCGTTGAAACGGTCTTTTAGCTGATCCGCTCCTCTTCCGGCAGTACATTTTTATCGGATAAACGCGTCAAAAGAATCACTGAAACGATTACAATCAAGAATCCCAGCAGCTGAACTCCGGCAAAATGACTGTTGAACAGCACCACACTTAAAATCGTCGCCAAAATCGGCTCGACCACCGTCAAAACGCTGGCCAGCGACGCCTCAATAAATCGCAAACTAGATAATTGAAATAAAAAAGGCAGCGCCGTTCCAAAAACGATGATGCTGATAACCAACCCCAGCGAGTAGCTGTCCATTTGAAACGCCGGCCGCCAGATCGGTCGAATTGGCTGAAACGCAAGACCGCCAATGAGCATTCCGAGCCCTGCAACACGCATTTCACCATACTTTACTAATAATTTCCGCGGCTGCAGCGTATAAAAAGCCAATGTAACCGCCGACGCGATCCCCATAATAAAGCCCATCGTCGAAATATTCAGCGTTCGAATGCTGCCTTCTGCCACAATCAAAAAAACACCGACAAAGGTCGCAAGCATCAATAAAACTTCGAGCCATTTGATCTTCTTTTCCTTATTCAAAACCAAAAAAATAAAGATGAAGATAGGTCCAGTAAACTGCAGGATCGTCGCGATAGCCGCCCCGCTGTACTGGATCGCTTTGAAATAAGTATACTGTACACCCAGCATACCGATTAAAGAAAACAATACTAAACTAAATAAATCCTTTGAAGAAAATTTTTTTCGCGGGACATTTCGCTGAAAAAAACTGAGACCTGTCAGCAGCAGGCCCGCAATCAAAAGACGTACACTCGCTAACCATTCAGGCGAAACGAAATATTTTTCAAAAAGAATTTGGCACATGATCCCTGATAGTGCCCATAACGCACCTGCCGAACAGGCTAACAACACTCCTCTAACTTTCATTGCTTACTCCGATCTCTTTTTTTATGAAGGGCTGAACGAATACCCCTGTTTACTTTTTCCATCATTATAGCATTCATCAAAAAACGCGCTAGTCGGAAAAAGCCGTAACAGCAAAAAAAGCGCAAGAAAGTGAGTGTGGAACTCAATCTTTCTGCGCTTCATTCATTTTTTATTTTATTCGCCGATTGGTAAAATCAATTGCGATTTTGCCAAATCTAAGGTGTACTGAATATCTTGATTTCCGCGAACAGTCATGCCGAAGTCCGTACCATAAACCGCTAAACCGATTTGACGGCCTGCTGGTAAATGATACATCGTTGGATGCAAGATCACTTCGATCTCGACGAATTCATTCGCCTTCAGATCATCGTTTTTCCATGCATTTTCACGGTTTTGCAAATTGATATGCCCGCGAGTGATTAATTTATAGTCATTTTCTGCGCCTAATTTGAATTCCACGAGATTGTCCTCGCGCCAATTGCGGCCCAGCGGCAAGCCATGCAGCGCCACCACATCCGGCACAGGTTTCAAGCGTTTGGCTGTCCCAAAGTCGATCAATTCAAAACTCAGCATTCCTAAATCAACACTGGAAGCCACTTTAATTTTGACTTTTGGACGACCGTTTAAGAAGAGCTCTTCATCCAATGCTTCTGATTTCATCAAGTAGCGGTGACCGTCCATTGGCCCGTTTTCCTTCAGTTCCTTTTCCCACAGCTCAATATTTTTCGTGTAGCCTTCGTATTGATCTTTTGGCAACTGATCGTTGAAGCTTACTTGACCAGCTTCGACGGTTGTTGACAACGCCTTTTCGCCTAAATGATAAACTTTTTCAGCCGCTGGTGCCCAATCCTTGACGGTATCCCACGTTTCAGCCGCGGTATTTTTTTGGTAAACGATATCTGGTAAAATTTCTTTGGCATTATTTTCAACGCCGTACAATTTATGGCTTAACCACAAATTCATCATGTCTTGGAAATCTACTGACGGCATATTATTGATGTAGACGTGCTGTCCTTGATGCAAAATCAATTTCTTCGCTACCGGCACATCTTTCAATGCATCCCATAAATCCGCAACTTGACGAGGCTTCACATTCCAGTCATTTAACCCATGAACCATTACCACGTCGCACTTGATATCCTTAATAAATGGCAAGTAATTCCGTTCATCCCAGAAAGTATTATAATTTCCAGTTTTGCGGTCCTGTAATTCGGCCATTTCTTTTAGATAATCCAAGAAAAATTTCTTACTGTGCAGGTAATCACCAGCATTGCGCATTTTGCTGAAGGTTTCGATTGCTAAAACATCCGCATCTTCTCCTGGGAATCCGCCCGGCGCGATGACTAAGCCATTGTCACGATAGTATTGATACCAATCAGAGATCGCCGCTTCGGAAATAATTGTTTCTAAGCCTTCCACTTGGCGCGTCGCACAGGCCGTTGCTAAGGTTCCTAGATAAGATTTCCCGGTCATCGCTACTTTTCCGTTGCTCCACCAAGCTTTGATTTCAATATTATCTGTACGATTAGTGAAAGCCCGGCGATTACCGGCCAGCCATTCGATATAAGCAACCATCGAAGTTGTTTGCTCCACCGAACCGCACGTTTGAATCCCATCAGAGTCACGTGTCCCGATTCCTGCACCATACACGACCGCAAAACCGCGAGCCAAGAAGAAATCGTTCAAGCTATGATTGTTTTCTCGTGCGAAGGTTTCAGTCGCATGGGTGGCTTTGCCTTTTACTTCTCGTTCAGCCGGCAATTCCGCCGGTGCTGGTTTATATTGAATATCCTCATAAGTAGTCTCTGTCGGTTCTTTCCGTTCCAATGGGACGTTTACATCATAAGTCAGTTCTTCGCCAGCAGGTCCATTGACTCCTTGGCTATACGGACTTGCCGTGAATAGAGTTGCAACTTGCAAGCCATCCTCTGTTTCGGCTGGGCGCAAGATTTCTAATTTTAGCAGATCTCTTTTGCCGTCTTTATCCGTATCTAGCGGCGCTTCTACATAGACAACCTCACGAATCAATTGAGCCGTGTCAAAAACCGCTTGCGCTTTGCCGTTGAAGAAGAAGGGTTTGCTGACTTCTTTGTCTACATAGAACCCTTCTGAAGCAAGTTTGTCTAAATAATTCAAACCATTCTTTGTGTGACTCGTTAATAGTAAATACCAGGCTTCAATGATTGTTTCGCTGGTAGAAAAGTCGCCATCCTTCATGGGGACGCCGATTTTTTCAGCCTCTGCCAAAACGTTTTTTGGATCAAAATCAATTGTCGGTTCAAAATCCAGTAATTGCAGGCCCATAGTATAGAAGACTTCTTTTGTTAACGGAGAGCCGGCCTGATAAAATTCGGCCAAATCTGTGTGCTCATCTGCCAAAAAGTTGCCAAGTTTATTCGTAAAGCCACTTTCATCGCGGACAGTTAAAAAACTTTTTCGTAAAAATTCAAACCATAATGTCTTCGCATCTTTTGCTGAATCAATGGCTAAAAAGCCACTCTTCATCAATTCTTTTTTCGCTTCTTCAAGCGAGACACGTTTTAAACCAAATTGATGTAATTTCATTTACTTCTCTCCTTTTTTTTTCTGATAAAATAAGTATAACAAATACTACCAGCAAGTTCGGTTAAAGTTCAATGAAAACGATTACTGTGACTTGTTTAAGGAGGATAACATGGAAAAAATGACCTATTGCCAAAGCTGCGGGATGCCCTTAACCAAAGGAACGCACGGCACCGAGCATGATGGCTCTCAAAATAATGACTACTGTCTCTATTGCTACAAACACGGAACTTTCGTAGATGACTGCACGATGGATGATATGGTCGCCATCAGCCTGAAGCATATGAAAGAAGCCGGTATTTTAGCAGAACAAGGAAAAACCGAAGAAGAAACCAAAGAATTCTTGGACAGCTTCTTCCCTGAATTGAAACGGTGGAAAAAATAGGAATAATCCCCTTCATATATTATGGAGGGGATTATTTACGATATAGGATCTGCTAATTACGAAGTTCTTTCACTCGTTTCTCTAAAATAATCGTTGATCCCAACAAAATGCAGCCGAAAACAAACAGCAGGTAAGGGAAAATCACTAAGGTAAATCGTTCTGCCAAGAAGCCTAATAACGGCGGCAAAAAAGTTGTTCCAGTATACGCTAGCGCTAACTGCAAGCTCATGATTCGCGCGGAGTTTTTTACGCCAAAGCGACCTGGAGTCTCATGCAGCATCGTCGGAAAGATCGCAGCAGAACCTAAGCCGGTGAAAATAAACCCAATCGCGGCGAAATTTCCGTTGCCGAATAATAATACGACCACACCGGCTATCAGCAGTGTTTCACTCAGATACAATAATTTTCGACTCGATAGGAAAAAGGTAATAAAACCAGCGGCTAAACGACCAACCGTCAAACTCGCGTAATAAGTCGACGTCATAAACGCGGCTGTGGATACCGGAATATCCTTCACTCTGACTAAAAAGCTGCTTCCCCACAACCCCATACAGGCTTCTATTCCAACATAAAAAATAAAACAGATCAAAGAAAAAATGACTCCCGGCCGTTTGATCAAAGTGATCATCGAGTCTTGCTTCTCACTGGCATGTGCAATTTTTCGTGGTTGCTGCCACTGCTTCCGAGAGAAAAAGACGATCACCACTAAGATAAATTGCAGACTGGCTAAAACAAGGTATCCGCCGCGCCAATTTTGATTCTTCAAGTAGAAGCCCATAATGATCGGTCCCGCAGTTGCACCTATCCCCCAAAATCCATGCAGCCAATTCATATGATGCGCCTTATAATGCAAAGCAACATAGTCGTTGACGGCTGTGTCGATCGCTCCGGCACCTAACCCAAGCGGAATCGCGCTGACGATCAAAAAGAAAAAATTTTGCGAAATCGAAAAACCGCAAAGTCCGATCACCGTACAGAAAATACTGCATACGATCAAATTTCCAACACCGATTTTTTGAATCATCCGATTGGTTTGAAAACTGGATAAAATCGTGCCGATTGAAATCACCATTGCCACGATTCCCGCGGAACTGGCAGCAACTTGGAAATCGCCGTTCATACTCGGCCACGCCACACCCAAAATTGAATCCGGCAGCCCTAAACTAATAAATATCAGATAAATCAAACCCAAAAACAAAACACTTTTCTTCATTATTCCCTCTTTCTTTTCTCTTCCGAACGTCAGAAGAGCGGTTGTTTAAATTGATGGTTCTATGGTTCTCAAATTACTTAAAATAATCCGCAATCGAAATGTTGCGAACCTCCGAATCTTCCTTACTATCAATTGGTCCTTTTGTAAAAAGATATTTGTGCGTGGTGTATTTGTCAAAGTACGCGGCTCTTTCACTCAATACTTCTATCGTCTTATTCACCTTAAAGGAGTTGCGCCACTTACACTCACCAACCAGCAGTTCTTTTCCCGATACGGATTCAACCACTATATCTAACTCTTGGACGTTGCCTTTTCGGTCTTTGCCCCACCACTTGCCAAATGATTTGGCAATAAAAGGAAGCTTTCCTTGTGCATTAAGTCTTCTCAAATACTGACGCGTTACTTCTTCAAATAGTGGTCCAATAAAATCGGATAAATGATCCAGCGCTACTGAAAAGTAAATATCGCCATTTCCTCGTTCAATTTCAGCTCTTACGGAAAAGACATACCGATACCAAAAAGCAATGAAGTTCTCAGTGATCTGATATTGGCTGATTTTTCCTTTTAATGGATTTGAACCAAATGGAATGACGCGCTCGATATAGTTCAATTCTTGCAGAGTTAGCAGGTATTTCGAGATAAAACTGCTCTCAAGCTTTGTAAACCCTGCAATCTCGCGAAGCGTATTTGCGCCGCTGGCAATGGCCTGTAAAACAGCATTATAGTTTGCCGGCTCTCTAAACTCTTGCTTCATCAGAAGAATTCCTTCATTAAGTAAATAGCCGCTGATTTCAAAATAAAGTTCACGCAGATTTTCCTCAAAACTCAGCTTCGGATCGATTAATGAGAGATAGTACGGCGTCCCGCCAATACAAGCATAGTATTTAATTTTGTCCTCATCGCTGGCATTCGGGTAAAAACGTGCCGAATCATAATAATCTAAGGGATTGATTTTGAGCTGTCCAGTTCTTCGGCCGAATAGTGGGCTTTTTTCTCCCAATACTTGGTTTTCCATAAAACTCATGGATGAGCCGCACAAAACCAAGAAGATATTTGTCTCCTTAAAATCATAATCGATAACATGCTGCAAAATGGAATTCAACGATTTATTTGCGGAAGCTGCATAAGGGTACTCATCAATCACAACCACCATGTGCTTATCTCCAAGCTGCTCTTTGATAATAGAAAAAAAGGCGTTCCAATTATCAACTGTTGGAAAATCTTTGATGCCTAGTTTTTCACCTAATAGTTTAGAAAACTTTTGCAAGTTTAACGAATCATTGACTTCTTCTGCCGGTAAATAAAGTGAATTCTTGTCTTTGATAAATTCATTCAACAACGCTGTTTTACCAATTCGCCGTCTGCCATAAACTATCGCCATTTGGAAATTTTCCTTTTGATACATTCGCTCAAGAGACTCTAACTCTTTTTCTCTTCCTAGAAACATGATACACCTCCGTTTTTACTACTTTAAATTATTATAATCTAAAGTAGTAAAAGTGTGAAGTTCAAAAAACAGACCACTCATGATTCGAATCATCATAAGTAGTCTGTTCACGAAAAATTAGCTGCATTTCAAATAACCGAAAAAGAAAAATGTCCTCCAAGTGTAAACACTTGAAGGACACTCTTTTAAACTAACTCAATATACTTTTCATTCTTCTCTAAATGATGCAGATAGATCAATAGACGATCGTATAGTTGATCATTGGCTTCTTCAATGGCTGCGCCAAGATTTTCACCAATTTCTTTAACGGTTCGTTTACCATCCACCTGTTGAAAAATGAAGCTGCCGTATTTGTCGAGCTCCATCTCAGAAGTTTCTGGGATCTTGTAATGAATCTTGCGTAAGACTCGTTGGATCCAAGCATTTTGTTCCGTAATGACAAAGACGATGCCGTCACGAACTTCATAATGCAAGCCTTCTCTAAGACGATACACTCGTTTTAGCAGCTCTTCTGTTTCAGGATTTACAGCATTTGGCTGTTGATTAGTCATTGTGTTTCACTTTCTTCACACTTAACAATGGCGCAATGATCGCAACGATCAAGACGATAAGCAGCAAGAATGCTGAACCATTAGATCCTAAGAAGCCTGTTGGTGTACCAGGAGTTACGACCCCTGTTACTTGTAAAATGATTCCGATCAAACCGATGATTGAACCACCAGCGATCAAACCAGAAGACAAGCTGACACCTAAAGTGATGCGTTCTTCTGCAACTTCTTCTGTTTCTTTTTTGTTCAATTCGTCAATCAAACGACGGATCAACGCACCAACTAAGATGATTGAAGTTGTTGAGATTGGTAAGTAGAAACCGATCGCAAATGTCATGATTGGAACCTTCATGAAGTGTAAAACAACACCCATTGCAATACCAGCGATGATCATGTGCCAAGGCAGAGAGCCAGACGTGATCCCTGAAGTTAATGTTGCCATTAAGTTCGCTTGTGGTAAACCGAATGGAGGGTTAGAACCAGTGATTGCTAATTGTGGTGATAAGATAACCATCATACCTGTAACGATTACCACACCAACGATATTAGAAATCAAGAAATATTTACGGCCTTCGTTGAAGTTTCCGCCCATTACAAACGTCACTTTTTGTGATTGTGCATAACCGCCGGCTACTGAAATTGCCAATACGATAAATGTACCAAACAATAGTAATTGTTGAGTATTTTCAGCTGAAGTCCAGCCCATCATTACAAATACTAGCGTCAAGATAACCATTGAAGCGATTGTCATACCAGATACAGGTAAGTTTGATGTACCGATCGTACCAGTCAAACGACCTGCAACAATAACGAATAGGAAGCTTAAGATGATTGATAGGATACCCGCTACAAGTGCCATTGCAACACTTCCAGTGATCACAAATCCCATAATAATACCGATCACAGCACCTACGATCAATGGCAGCATACCGCCGCCTTCTTTTTCAGAACCGTCTTTACGGCCTTTCAAAGTTGCAGAGATAGATGAAATGATTGTTGGGATCAATTTGATCGCACCGATCAATCCACCAGAGATCATCATACCAGCACCGATGTATTTAACATAAGAACCAGAGATCACTGCGAAGTTTGAAGCACTCAATAATTGAGACGCATTATCCCAAACATGAGCGTTGCTGTTGGCCATTTCCATGAAGTAACCTAATAATGGCGCGATCGCGAAGTTCGCTAAGATCGAACCAGCAAACATCAAGACAGATACGTCCATTCCGACGATAAATCCGATACCTGCTAATAATGGGTTTACTTCTGTTTCAAATTTCCATTTATAGAAACTTTCATTTACATAGCTGATAACATTGTTCATGATTCCGAAAACAGAACCAGTCAACGCAGTTAAAACACCACCGATACCGAAGCCGATACCCATGTATTTAAGTGAATCGCCACCAGTATCTGAAGCGACTAATGTTTCAGAAATAGCCATTGCTTCTGGATAAACCAGTTTACCATGTTCACTAACTAACATATATTCTTCAACCAATGAGAACACACCAACACCAAGTAAGACAGCGCCGACTCCGATTCCTACACCTTCGATGAAGTTCACTTTACCACCGACTAAAATTACGGCTGGTAATACGAAAATCATACCTGATGCTACAGATTCCCCACCACTTGACATTAATTGCAATAAGTTCTTACCTAAAATTGTTTTAGGTTTTACAAATAGGGCAACTAGCCCTGATCCAATAATTGCACCTGGAATACCTGCTGCTACGGTCAAACCAGCTTTCATACCTGAATAAGCGGTCGATGCAGCAAATAATGCAGCTAGTAAAATACCTAGAATCATGATGATTGGTGAACCTGATTTTTTAGGCTTATCAGCTACATACGGGACATAATCTTTCCCTGCAACTCCACCAAAAGCGTCTTTTGAGAGTTTTTTCATTATCTTTGAAATTCCTTCCTTACTTTCATTTCCTCAATGAGATGAGGAATCCTGTAAAGACAGGATTCCTGTCTCTCATTACCGACTATTTAACTAAACGATAGATAGCATCAGCATAAATTGCTGTTGCTTTGAACAAGCTGTCAATCGGCATAAATTCATTTGGTTGGTGCATTACGTTTTCTTCACCTGGGAACATTGCGCCGTATGCGACACCACGTTCTAGGATTCGACCGTAAGTACCTCCGCCGATTGATTCTTCATGGCCTTCAAGACCAGTATGTTCTTCGTAAACATCCAATAATGTTTTCACTAATGGATCTGTTGCTGGAACATAATGAGGAGTTTTCACGTCACCGATGATCGCGATTGAAACGCCTGCATCTTTAAGGACTTCTTCCATGTTGGCTAAAATAGTATCTTTGTCAATGCCTTCTGGATGGCGAACGTTGATAGTGATTTTTTTATCGCCTTCAGCAGTATAATCGAACAAGTTCGCTGATGAAGTTGTTTCACCCATTACATCGTGTTTTGTATAAGCATTTAATTTCTTGCCGTTGTAATCTAAATGCATATATTCAGCAACTGTTTGAATGTAGTTAGCACCATTGCCGTCTAAGTTATAGTCAGCTAAGAATGCCGCTAAGAATGTTGCAGAGTTAACGCCGAATTTAGGTTCTTGTGCGTGAGCACCTTTACCGATGACAGTTAATGTGATTTCGCCATTGCTTTCAGCGAATTCGCCTTTAACGTCAGATTTTTCGATAAATGCGTCAAATGCAGCCTTCATGTCCGCAACTTTTGCTTCATTGTTCACTTTAAGAACAGCTGTAGCGTCCCCTGGTACCATGTTTGTACGTAAGCCAGATTTCATGCTTACAAGATCAAAGTCACCAGCTTCAGCGCCATCTTTAGCCGCGAAAGTTACTTCATAAGATAAGATTCCTTTTTCACCATTAATGATTGGGAATTGTGCATCTGGAGAAAAACCAACTTTAGGCATTTCTTCCACTTCCATATAACGGTGGATCCCAACCCATTCGCTTTCTTCGTCTGTACCGAAGATAAAGCGGATTTTTTTAGTGATTGGTAATTTTAGATCCTTAATGATGCGCATTGCATAATACGCAGCGATTGAAGGACCTTTGTCGTCGGCTGAGCCACGAGCATATAATTTTCCATCTTTAATAACGGGTTCAAATGGATCTGTATCCCAATTATCATCAACAGGAACCACGTCAACGTGTCCTAATAGTCCGAACATTTCTTCGCCGTCGCCGTATTCGATATGGCCAGCTACGTTTTCGATATTTTTTGTAACGAAACCGTCGCGGTCACCGAATTCCAAAACTTTACGTAATGCTTCAGCTGGTCCAGGTCCAAGAGGTTCTTCTTTTGTTCCATGTTCCACGTCGCGGATACTGTTGATGCGAATAAGTTCGCCTAAATCCTTAAGTAAATCATCTTTGCGTGCTTCTACTTCTTTTTGCCAATCAATTGTCATTGTTTAATCCCTGCTTTCTTTTTTTTGTAACAAGTCTGTAAAACCTGTTAGATTCATTAGAAAGATCATGTCTAAATATAGTATTCAAATTTTGACAGCTTAGAATAACTTTTTTCAAAAAGACGAATTCACGGCCCCTTTTGAGGTTGTAATACGTCAAAACAATCAACGGAAAAGACCGCTCATGAAAATCAAAAATGTTATTCTATGATTCCTAATTCCGCAGTTTGTTTCACCTCCCAAGTTAGCATTATACCGTATTTTTATTCATAAGTCATTGTGAAAAAACCATCATTTAATATAAAAAAGCTGATTTTCATTAAAAATAAAGTTTTCACTTAAATTCTCTTGTTATTCAAGCTGATCAAAAAAGACGCTATCTTTTAGTGACATGACATATTTAAAGCCTATAAGAAGTATAACGAAGGTTGAATCCGTTTACAAATTATATTTCATTCATTTAAGCGTGTTCTTTCTCATTTATTTGTTATCTATCATTAATTTAAAATTTTTGAATTGTCCTGTTAATAACAAAAAAAAGATAGTCTCATAAAAGACTATCTCTTTCCAAATTCATGCTGTTTTTTAATTAAATACTCATATACTTGTTTTTTTATCCGTGTTTCCTCTTATATTTTCAACGCATCCTGAGCCAAAGTCATTTTTGCCTGCGGGATTCTAAACGGCGAGCAAGAGATATAGTCGATCGCTAAGTTATTTAGGAAGGCAATCGACTTCGGATGAGCCGCTGCTTCACCGCAAATTCCAATCTTCAGCTTCGGATTGACTTGTCTTCCCCGTTCAATTGCCAGCTTCATTAAAGCCCCAACACCCGATTCATCCAAGACTTGGAATGGATCGTCCGCAAAAATTCCGGCTTCCATGTATTGATTGATAATGCGCGGCGAGTCATCACGAGACAGACCTAACGCCATCTGAGTCAAATCGTTGGTTCCAAAGCTGAAGAAATCCGCATGCTGAGCAATTTCATCCGCAACGAAGCAGGCTCTAGGAATCTCAATCATTGTTCCGATTTGATAGCTAAGGTCCTGTTTGTATTCCTTAAGACTTCTTTGAATCGCTTCTTCGATCGATGAACGGACACGAGCGAATTCCTGTGCATCGATGGTAAATGGAATCATGATCTCCGGTTGAATGGCCAATCCTGTTTCCTTCGTTACTTCGCAGGCCGCCTCAATGATCGCCTCCGCTTGCATTTGATAGATTTCTGGATAAGCAACCCCTAGGCGCAAACCGCGGAATCCCAACATTGGGTTAACTTCTGCTAAATTGTCTGTTTTACGCTTCACTTCATTGTAGGTCTTGCCTAATTCCTTAGCAACTTCGCGACATTCATCGGCTCCTTTTGGCAAGAATTCATGTAACGGCGGATCCAACAAGCGAATCGTTGTTGGCTTGCCTTCAGCGGCTTCATACATGAATTTGAAGTCTTGCTTTTGCACCTGTTTCAAGTCTTTCAAAACTTCCAGCCGTTCGTCTAAACTATCAGCCAAAATTAATTGACGGAATTGCAGCAGACGGCTCTTTTCAAAGAACATATGCTCTGTCCGGGCCAACCCGATACCAACAGCCCCTAAAGCCATCCCTGTAGCAATATCTTTTGGTGTTTCAGCATTCGCTCTTACTTTGATTTTGGCATGACGATCCCAAATAACGTGCAGTTCATCCAAAGCGACTGTATTGGTCACTTCTTCCATTGGAATTTTGCCAAAGTAGATTTTGCCGCTCGTTCCATCAACGGAAAGAATCGTTCCTTCTTCGATTACTTCTTCCCCGACTGTTGCTTTATTTTCTTCCAGCACGGTCAATCGTTCACAGCCAACAACCGAACAGATTCCCATTCCGCGGGCGACTACCGCCGCGTGTGAAGTCATACCGCCGCGGCTAGTGATGACCGCTTCACTGACTGCGATTCCCTCGATATCTTCTGGTGATGTTTCTTCGCGGACCAAGACCACTCTTTCGCCGCGAGCTTTCGCCTCGGTCGCTGCTTCGGCTGTAAAGTAAGCCGCTCCTGTAGCAGCGCCCGGGCTAGCCGCCAAGCCAGATAAGAAGGATACGCGATTTTTCAGCGCGTCTTCGTCAAAGTTTGGATGCAATGCTGCTTCTAAATCCTTTGCCTCGATTCGGCTGACCAATTCTGCTTCATTGATGATTCCTTCCTTATAGAAATCTAACAGGATTGTCAATGCCGCTTTCGATGTCCGCTTGCCGCTGCGGGTTTGCAAGATGAACAATTTTTCTCGTTCGATCGTAAACTCAACATCCTGCATATCTTGATAATGTTTCTCTAGATCTTCACAGATGCTTTTTAATTGTTGGAACTGTTCAGGCAATTCGTCCGCCAATACTTGGATCGGTTTTGGTGTTCGAACACCCGCCACCACATCTTCTCCTTGTGCGTTGATTAAATATTCACCGAATAATCCTGGATCGCCTAGTGATGGATTGCGTGAAAAGACCACCCCAGTCCCAGAACTATCACCAAAGTTTCCAAAGACCATCTCTTGAATGTTGACTGCGGTCCCTAAATCATCGCTGATATCATGCAGGCGGCGATACGTTTTCGCCCGTTGGTTATTCCAGCTGCCAAAGACGGCTTCGATCGCTAAATATAATTGTTCGATCGGATCTTGCGGAAATTCCCGCTGCAATTTTTTGCGATAAATCTCTTTGTACTCGCTTACAATTTGTTTCCAATGATCCGCGGTCAATTCGTTGTCGAAAGACAGACCGTTTACTTTTTTTAGTGCCGTGATGCGATTTTCAAAATCACTGTTGTCCATTCCCATCACAACATTTCCGAACATCTGCAGCAAACGACGGTAGCAATCATAGGCAAACCGTTCATTTTGACTGTTACTTGCCAAGGCTGCAACTGTTTGATCATTCAATCCTAAATTTAAAACCGTATCCATCATCCCCGGCATTGAGAATTTGGAGCCGCTTCGTACGGAAACCAATAATGGATTTTCCATATCGCCAAATTTCTTTCCCGTTTTAGCGGATAATTTTTCAACAGCATCCATCACTTGATCCTTCATATCCGAGATCAATTGATTGCCATGATTTAAATAATATAAACATGCTTCCGTTGTTACCGTGAATCCGGTCGGTACTGGCAGACCCAATTTTGTCATTTCAGCAAGATTGGCACCTTTCCCGCCTAGTAAATCTTTTTGTTCTTTTGAACCTTCTGAAAATAAATAAACCCAACGATTCATGCGCTTCTCCTCTTAAAAAAGTTTTATTTGACCTGACTACAGTTTAATACGATGATTATACAAAGTCAATAAGATGTTTATATAAAAATATAACGCACATATATGCAAAAGAATCGACTAGGATGATTATCCTAGTCGATTCTTTTTAGACTAATTGAGTGAAAATCAAAAGTACCGTGATTATTGCCGGTAATGCTTGAATTAGATAGATCGATTTAGTGACGGTCTTCCCGCCGTACAATCCAACGATCACAACAAAAAGATTAAACAGCAGCAAAACCTTCAATCTCACGTCTCCTTGAAATAAAAACAAGCTGGTCAGAAGCGCTAAACCTAAGCTGCCATTATATATACCCATATTTTTCAACGCGATTTGCGCATTCGGCTGAGTCACAAAATCATGAGGCATATCAAATGTTTTCGCCTGCTTTTCCGGCGATGCGAACATTTCTAATCCCATGATCACTAAATGCAGCAGACCGATAATTCCTGATAATAGTAAAATGAATCCTGTCATAGATAATTCTCCTTATTTATACGGTTGATTTATCTACTATATTCATTTTTCTATTTTTTTCCAATTAAAGCGACTTGCTGCTACCGTTCTTCAATCACAAATCCATGGGACAGCAGCTGATATGCATCCCCCTCATGATAATTATGACCAAACAGACGGCGCCCTGCTTTTTCGACCTCAAACGATTCCCCTTCATTAAAGGTAGCAATTAATGTCTTCTCTTTGTAGGTTCGTGTTAGCGAAAACGTCTTTTTATCGTCATCGTAATGCCAGATCATCGTTCCATAGCTGAAGACTTCAGAAAACTGCTTCCGCAGTGCGATCAATTGCTTGAAGAAGAGCTTGAGCTCCTCATCTTGATCTTCCCAAATCATGCAGCGGCGGCAATCTGGGTCCATTTCCCCTTCCATGCCGACCTCGGTTCCATAATAAATACAAGGGGTTCCTTTTTGGATAAACATAAAGGTCAGCACTGCCTTCATCAAGTCTTTGTTTCCTGAACACAACGTTAATATGCGTGGCGTATCGTGAGAATCCAGCAAATTAAAGCTGACTTCATTCGTTTGATCGCGGTAAAGCAGCTGCTGACGATTCATTCCGAAAATCATTTGCGAGATTGAGATCGACTGCTCCACGAAAAAGGCTTTAATACTATCGGTAAAGGCATAGTTCATTACCGCATGAAATTCATCGCCCTGCAGCCAGCGCTGTGACGAATGCCAAATTTCGCCTAAGATATAGAGGTCGTCTTTTTGCTGTAAGACCGCTTCGTGAAACTCTTTCCAGAAATGATGATCGACTTCATTGGCTACATCTAAGCGCCAGCCGTCAATATCAAATTCACGAATCCAATAGGTTGCGATCTCAAGTAAATATTTTTGTACCTCTGGATTAGCAGTATTCAGCTTCGGCATATGCGGATTGAAGTTAAAGGTATCGTAATTCAAATTCTTCGCATTTTCCGAATCCGGAATTGCCGTATATCGCGGTGGAAAAGAGTCTATATGGAACCAATTGGCATACGCCGATTCTTCCCCCTGCAAAATCACATCCTGCCATTGATGGGAACTCGCCCCTAAATGATTAAAGACCGCATCCAGCATCACACGAATTCCGCGTTCATGAGCCTTTTCGACCAGCTCACGGAAGGTCTGCTTATCCCCGAAATGCGGATCGATTTCATAATAATCCACCGTGTCGTACTTGTGATTCGATGGTGACGTAAAAATCGGACACAGATAAAGACCGTTTATGCCCAAATCTTCCAGATAATCTAACTTATCAATAACGCCTTGCAGATCGCCGCCAAAAAAATTCTCGCGGGTCGGTTTCTCACTCCCCCATGCCAATACGTCATCTGGATCGTTAGAGGGATCGCCATTGTTAAAGCGTTCTGGAAAAACTTGATACCAGACTGTTTTTGCGACCCAATCCGGCACTTTGAAACGATCGATTTCTTGAAAGTAAGGCATCCGAAAGTACAAAAAATCACGTTCCAAACGACTTTCTTCATAGTCAAAAATCCCTTGATCGGTATAAAAGACTTGTTTCCCCGAATAATCCGTAATACAAAAAGCGTACGCCAAGCGATGATGCGGCGCAGTCACTTCGATTTCCCAATAGTCGAGGTTATCGGTCGTGTAGGTTTTGTTCATTGGCTGCTGCTCTTGATACCATTTTTCCTCAGCAAACAAATAGAAATCTCCGCTGATCAACCCAACGGACTTTATTTCATTGCGTGCTGTCTGCAAGCGAATCCGCATCAAATCTTTTGTATAAAGAAACGCAAATTCACTCTCGGGACGATGATAAATTCCTGCATAATTCATCCCTCCACCTCCATTTCTGCTTCCATTGTACCAAATATCTTCTTCCTCTCTCCACTTAGACCTTAGCCAAGTGTTCAAACACAAATTTTTCTTCAAAATATGCTACTATAATAATAGAAGAAAAAAATTTTCTTCGCCTCGTTTATCGAGGATCACTCCAGGGCGTAGCATGTTTGGGGAAGCGGCTGCGTCCGTATTTTTTTTGACAAAGCCAGAATAATCTGTTTTAATAAATGCATCTATTAGAGAAACGAGGGATCATGCCATTGAAAAACTAAGCGAATGTTGGAAGTTGCAAACTAGTCTTAAATTAACTTATGTTGATAGGGTTAGTGGGCAAATTTTCAGGATTGGCTTAGGTTTTCAAGGGATGGTCTTTTTTTGTCGTTTATGCTTTTCGCAGTTTGTCGAGCATGAATTGCAAAACTAGTGAACAAGCCGTTTTGCAGCATGATCTGCCTGCTTATCACTCGTTAGTAAAAAGTCGATCGCTTCCTGATCCCATCCTGAAAATTGGTTGGGATTTTTTTGTTTCCAGCGTGAAACAAAGGGGGAATTTTTATGTCTACAATTAAAATTACACATTTGACCTTCGGGTTTGATAAACAAGTCGAATTATTATTTGAGGATGCTAATTTGACCATCGACAGCAGCTGGAAGCTGGGGTTGGTCGGTCGGAACGGCCGCGGCAAAACAACGCTGCTGCAACTATTGTTAGGAAAATACGCCTATCAAGGAGAAATTCAATTTCCTTTACGGCCAGTTTATTTTCCAGCGACAATCAGCGAGCAGGATCAACTCACCTATTATGCGTTGCTGGAAGTCGCTGATTTCGAATTATGGGAACTAGAACGAGAAATGAATTTGATCCAGTTAGATCCGCAAGTGCTATGGCAACCGTACCAGACACTTTCTGGCGGCGAACAAACAAAAGTTCTATTAGCATTGCTTTTTACGCAGGAAAACTTCTTCCCGTTGATCGATGAACCGACCAATCATTTAGATTTACAAGGTCGGCAGCACGTGGCAAATTATTTGCAGCACAAAGATGGCTTCATCGTCGTTAGCCACGATCGGCAATTTTTGAATCAAGTCACCGATCATACACTGGCCATCGAAAAAAGCCAGCTAGTTTTGTATCAAGGAAATTTTGCTACGTATGAAGAACAAAAAGAATTGCGGGATGAATTTGAATTAGCCCAAAATCGAAAAATCAAAAAAGAAGTTAGCCGTCTGAAAAGAACCGCCGCTGAAAAAGCAGAGTGGTCCCGTTCTCGCGAGACTGAAAAATACGGCAAGCCGTCAGAAAAAGGCAGCGGCGGAATCTTTGATACTGGCTTCATCGGTGCGCGGGCTGCACGCACGATGAAACGTTCGAAAAATATAGAGCAGCGGATGTATGATCAAATCGAAGTAAAAGAAGGACTTTTGAAAGATTTGGAGGATGTCGATCGATTAACGATGAGCTATCATCCCAGCCGTCACGCGCAACTGTTAAAAATGGAAAATTTGTCCTTGCACTACAAAGAACAAGAGGCTCTTTTCGCCCCGCTATCCTTTGAAGTACAGCGAGGAACGATCGTAGCGCTCACAGGACCAAACGGGATTGGGAAATCCAGCGTCTTGCATTATTTATTAGGAACTTTTGCGGGCCAAGCCAGCGGTGAACTTCTTCGACCGAATGTCAAAATTAGTTACGTAAGACAAAACTACGAAAACAATCGCGGGACGCGGCAGGATTTCGCTGAAGCCAATCAATTAGACTATTCTGCTTTTCTGAACAACCTCCGAAAACTGGGAATGGAACGCAACGTGTTTCAAAACCAAATCGAGGAAATGAGTATGGGGCAGCGGAAAAAGGTTGAGCTGGCGAAATCATTGGCGCAGGAAGCGGAACTTTATATTTGGGATGAACCGTTAAATTATCTGGATGTCTTCAATCAAAAGCAATTGGAGGATCTTTTATTGCAAAAGCAACCTACGATGTTGATCGTCGAACACGATCAAACCTTTTTGAAAAATATCGGCGCGCAGCAAATTGCCTTGAAAAAATAGAAATGCACCGTCCAAAAAAATTGGACGGTGCATTTTATTTTTCGACTCACTGCTCAATTCCCCAATCCGTAAATGACTCGACCCAGCTGTTTCGAATTTCCCAAATTCCCCCTTGAATATCGTCAAAAGGCAAATTTTTGGTCTCTTTGATCATGTGATCATATTGAAAAAGTTTTTGCCAGCTTCGAACCAGCTCTGTTTTCAAATGCGGATACAACCCAGTTGTATAAACATCGCCTTCATAAGCAACATTGAATTTTTTTAGTCGTTCATAATACTCTGCTTCCTCTTCAGGCGTTCCCAGCAAACGTAAATTCAAAATTTTATTCCAATCAGACATTCGAAAGAACACAATCTGCTCGATTGGAACATGCAGTTTGATAATTTTCGAATCTGCTGAGTAATCGAGATAGTTTACATTTAGAAATGACCAAATTGCTGAGTCTCCATCCGCGGGCCGTTCAACGATTTGCGAGGCGTTTTGACGATACCAGCCATAGGCCTGCAAAAAAACTTGCGAAGTTTCACCATATTTCTTGCTGATGAATTCGTTCTTGACCGTGTATCTTCCTGTCTCAACAATTTTATCAACAACCACTTGGCTCTGAGAAGTAAACAGCGTTACCTGGTGATCTCTGTAATCCATTCTTTGCGAATCTCCCATATCGTCCCAACTTTCATTTCTCCCAATACACTGGAATCATCAAAAAGACGTTCACGGCTTTTTTCGATTTTTCGTTTGATATTAGGATAAAACGGTGTCATAAAAGCCGTGCAATCATCGATGCCATATTGCTCTAAGAGTTCACTATGAGCCTTTTGATCCTCCAGATCCTTAGGAATGTACAAATAATTAACAATATTGCCCCATTTCAGCAGATCCACGATAATCAATTGGTCCTGCTCAAGTTCAATTTCCAAGATCGCATTGCCTTCGCTATTTTGAATACTCTCTTCTTGAGAGAGCGAGACCCAAATCGGATACTTCACGTCCGCCGGCGGTTGAACCAGCTTTGAGGCCGCATGAAAATACCAATCATAGACACCCAAATAAAGGCTTGTATGATCCTCCATTTTTTGCTCAATATACTCTTTTTTTGCAATATACCGCCCTGTCTGATTCAATACGTTCAAAATATCTGCATGCTGCTTCGTCCAAACCTTTATTTTATTTGTCATATTTCCTCCAAATCAGAAATAAGCAAAAGAGTTCTTCCTCTTAACAATCCAAACAAAAAGACTTTTCTTCTTCCGGCAAGGTGGCTCTGACATAATTTTGAATATGCCCATGAAACGCGCGAACAACCGAAGGAAGTTCATTTTTCCGTAAAACGTCAACAAAAGCCAAATGCTCATCTGATTTCTTTTCCAGAATTCCCAACGATGACAAATCTTCGTTCATGGCAATAAGCAATTGATAAAACAAGCTCTCTAGTATTTGGGCCCGTCGCACACTGCCTGATAATTGCCAAAGATATTTATGAAAAGAAATATCTAATGTGTTTAGCAAAAAGACCTTGTCCTCTTCATTTCGACAACGCTGTTCCCCGTCTTTCATTTCTAACGCAATTTTCGTCAGCTGATCGAAATCTTCCTCTTTGAGCAATTGATTCCGCAAAATTTTTCGCAAAATTTGTGTTTCAAGTGACGTTCGTATTTCAAAGACTTCCATTATTTCAGGAGGTTCCATTTCAATCACATGGTTTCCTTTACGAGGAGAAAATGTAATCAATCCTTGTTCGTTCAAAATACGCATCGCTTCCCTGACAGGTGCTCGGCTAATATTAAAATTATTTGAGATATCTGTTTCAATTAATCGGTCGCCGCCCTTTAGCGTTCCTGACAAGATTCTATTTTTAACATACGACACAACCATATCGCTTAAACTTTGTTTTTCGTATCTAGGCATAATATCCATAAATAAATCAGCATCCCTTCCGATATATCCCATTAATTATATCAGAAAGCCTTTACTAAGTCTCATGGCGTTCGGTGTCTGATCCTTTTGACCATTATAAATACGCGCACTTCCTTCGACTTTATCTACTGATACTCCCTATCTAAATTGTGTTTTCATTCACATGATTATTCACTGTCTGATTACTTTTCCAGTTCAGCGGACTTCGATAACTCCTCTGGTTTGGGTTTCTCCTGCAGCAATGCTTTGAATAAACACACCGCGCACAGCAGCATAATCACCGTCAATGGCAGGGCTGCAACAATCGAACAAGTTTGCAACGCATCCAAACCGCCCGTCATCAATAAAACTAATGCCAGCAGCGCTTGAATAACTCCCCATAGAATTTTTTTATCGTTGCCGGGATTCAAGTCGCCTTCCGATGAAAACATCGACAGAACAAAAATACCCGAATTGGCGGAAGTAATAAAAAAAGTACACAGGAGACAAATAGCAATGATCGAAAAGAACATTCCCAGCGGATATTCGGCTAAAACAACAAAAAGTGCCGTCTCTGTTACTGCCTTCGCTTTGTTAATAATCTCAATATCCAAATTAAGTCCTAAGCTGCCAAAGATTGAGAACCAGATAAACGAGACCATCGAAGGAGCAATGATTACTCCCAAAACAAATTCCTTAATCGTCCTTCCTTTAGATATTCTAGCAATAAAGGTTCCAACAAACGGTCCCCAAGCGATCCACCATGACCAGTAAAAAATAGTCCACGAACCTAACCACGCATTGTCCCCAAATGGATTAATCGAAAAGCTTTCTGATACTAGGTTATTGATGTATCCGCCAAAAGAATTTGTAAAAATATTCAAGGACATGATTTTGGGTCCGATTAGAAAAGCCCCTAAAAGAATCGCCACCGCCAAGAATAAATTGATATCTGACAAAAGTTTAATTCCTTTATCGATTCCGCTAACCGCGGTCCATGTATACACGACCGTCAAGGAAACAATAATCACTATCTGAACGAGTCGGGTTGTTGGAATGTCAAACAGGTAGTTCAATCCCGAGTTGATTTGCAGCGTTCCTTGACCAAGTGACGTCGCGATTCCAGCAACTGTCGCAAAGACCGCGCAAATATCTATAATTTTACCGATCGGACCGCGAACACCCTCTTCACCTAGGATCGGTAAAAAAATACTGCTGATCAACCCCGGTGTCTTCTTCCTAAACTGAAAATAAGCCAGCGCCATTCCGATAATCGAATAGGCCGCCCACGGATGAAAGCCCCAATGTAAAAAGGATTTTTGCATCGCTAGATCGGCTGCTTTTTCCGTTCCGCCAAACGTAGCAAAGTGGTTCAACGGTTCAGCAACACCCCAAAAAACTAGGCCAATCCCCATACCGGCACCAAACAGCATCGCGAACCAAGAACGATTGCTGTATTCAGGAACAGAATCATCAGGACCAAGTTTTATTTTTCCAAAGCGGCTAAAAGCGATCAGCAACGAGAAAATGACAAAAACAAACATAGCAATTAAATAAAACCAACCAAAAGTATCTACCAAGAAGGCCTTTGTTCCATTCATCGCCTGCGCAAATGGCTTAGGTGCGACTAAACCGACAAGTACAATTACGGCGGTGATCAAAAGAGATACATAAAATACTATATTTTTTTTCATTTTAACGCCTCCTCCTCAAAGTTTTTTTATCGGACGAGCCGCATTTCTGCGACTCGTCATTCACTTACTAAACTTTCACTTCAAAGAGTCGAGGTTCTTCAATTTCAGTCGATAACGCGTCTAGAGCAACACCCACACGATGGTAGCGCAGCTTGTGCTGAACTTCTTTCGGTGTTGCTGGGTCTCCCAACGGATATGGAATCGAGATCGTGGGTACGATCCGATTGACACCTACTGTCCGAGCAACTGGAATCAAGTTGGCCATTTGAACAATTGTAATTCCCGCTTTTTCGATTTCTCTGGTCATCGTTGCACCGCAACGAGTACAGGTTCCTCAGGTGGAGGTGAGAATAACGGCCTTAACGCCATCATCAATTAATTCCTGTGCAATTTCTTGCCCCATCCGGCTTGCTTCCGCCTGCGTTGTTCCAGTCCCAACCGTCGCATAGAAGTAAGGATAAACACCGCCGATTTTTCCTTCTTTAGCGAACTCTTTCATCACATCTAATGGTAAAACGACATTGGGATCGTCATAAACTCACCCTTTTTCAACTCGTCCATTGAGTCTACATTGTATTTTCCCCATTTGGTTGCCGAAGCCGATTGAATTCGATCAGGGTTGCCGACCGGTACGATTCCGCCAGAAGTGACAAGCGCTACTTTGATTTTCGCTAATTCTTCCGCCGGGATAGCTGGCGCGATCGGTGCTCGCTCGGATTTAGGAATAATCAATTCGGATTGGTATTCTTCGCCATTTACTTTCTTCAGCAGCATGTCGATCACACGATCGGTCGCAGGAACTGGCGGGTTCAACCAAACTTGATCACGAACACCACGGCCAAAATACCCTTCTTCCGCCGCTGAATTTAGTTTTTCATCATACAATAAACGCAAAGCAAAAGCCGACATTTTCGCCACATCTTTACGCATCGCCGCAGCGCTGGCTCCACCTTCAAAAATGTACATTTCCTTGCGATACATTTCTACACCGGGATTTTCTTCATTCATTGAGGTGATTGCTGGTACGCCAAATTTCTTTTGAACCGCCGAACAAATATGACCGCAGGCAAACCCCATAGCGGCCTGCTCGAAACGCTGGACCTGCAAAGAAAATATCAAACTCTTTGTCATCTAAAAATCCTAAGATACGTTCAATTGCCTCTTCTGTTTCTGAACCCATGAAATTGTCTCCGCAAATAACGGTATGAGTGATTTCAATTTCATCCTTCAGGGCTTTGGCATAGGCCATGCCCGGGCCAACAATTCCTTCTCTGATTTCCGGTTCATGACCAGCGAATTCTTCTCCGCCAATCTGGCCGAAAAACTGATTAATGTATAAAATCGCTTTCATAATTTCCCTCCTAATTCATACTACTGAGATCTATTTTGGAAAAAGATCGTGTCTGCTGTTAAACAGTTCTTGAAATAATAAGCCGCAAGTCGAATTAGAACTCAACCATCGTTTTCGTTGACCAGCCGACTACTTGATCTCCGCAGAACATCGCGTTGTTTTCCATAATGATTGACCCATCTGATTTGACCGAGGAGCCTAGAATTTCGTCATTTGACCAGCCGCCTGAAAGTCCGTCACGGGCTAAAGCTTCTAATTCTCCCAACACTGTTTTCATCGGCGGCAATTCAATCAAAGTAGAAACATTCCCTGCCGAAACGATCGCGTCACATTTTTCGTCCATTGATACTAACGGCTGGCTGGCGCCATCCCGCCCTGTACATTCATTGGTAAGTCCAACCGTTTTAACACCCGCATCTTCTAACGCCACATAACAAGCAGTAAAATCAGCATCTGGATTCCCATAGCCTTCTTCGGCTACCACCGCGCTATCAGCGCCTAGGCTTTTCGCCATTTGAGCGACAAATATAGCTGCCCGTTCTTTTTGTTCCAAAGCCACGTTCAGATTCGACATGATTATGCCTAAGAAATTGATCGTTTTCCCGTGTTCTTCATACAATCGTTTAATCATTGGGAAGTTTTGAAAATCATAGGTCGACCATTTTGAGGAACAAGGCATGAAGGAACCAGAAATCATTGCACCGTCCAACACCTCATTTGGATGCATAAAGGTCGGCAGCATCGAATTGCAATTCCAGCCATAATTCAAATCATTGTAGCCATCTTCCTCCATTTGTGATTGCAGCTGCAGCACAAAGACTACACTTGGTAATTGATTCACGGCTTCATCCCGTTTAGTAACTGGTGCCAGCTCATAGGTCTCCACCTCATCTGATTTCAATCCTTTTGTGCAAGCGCCGATATATTCTGCTAAACGCATACCTGCCCAACGCAAGGCATGATTTTTCTTTTGCTGCTCGTGGTATTCGAAGGCTTCATCGGTATGAGCAACCAAAACAACATTTTTAAGCTGCGAGTAATACGTATACTTCGCACCTTCTCCGCTCATATCGATCAATCCGTCTTGGAACCCACCGTAATGCTGACCGACAACTAAGACACTCATATCTTTTAAAGCATGAGTCACTCCGTCGCCCGCTTGCATTAATTTTCCAGTTACACCAGGAAATACCGGGCCGCCCCCAACCCGATAACGCGGTTCAACGGCTTCTTTGACTGGAACCATTCGGACTTCATCCCCAGGTTTGACAATATGCAGTTCTGCTTCGGTAATGTGTTCATCTTCAAAAACAACAGCTAGCGCCTCTTTTTTATTTATCGTTAAGATACCCTCGGCATACTCTGTTTTCTCACCGAACTGAATATCTTTAACATGAAAATTTGCGATGTCTAATTTCATTTGCTTACTCCTTTCTCATTTTGGGACTAATTTTTAACTGAACTATCTTTGCAACAGTTGATTGATCAGCCGCCAATATAGCCGGCGTCAGCCAAAACAGCCTTTGCCTCCGATACTCTCTTTTCTGCAATCATCACCACTGGACCGGTGCATCCCATACCGCTCTCAGCGTAAATATTTTTCTGCCATAAATGCTGCACGGCATCTTCTAAATCCAAAATTTCAACGCCATGTATTTCTTCAGTAACAATTTCTTTATCTGGTGCAGCTACTTCCTCTTGAATGGCCTCTTTCTTTGGCTGCGCTTCTTTTAGTAAGGTTTCTAAAGATGCCTGCTTCAATCTTGTAAATTCGTTTTTTTGAACTTGCTTGAAGTCGCCACGAACCAGCTCATCCGCGAATTCGATGGCCCCACAGACAACGGGGGCTCCCGACGCACGAGAAACAATCATAATTAATTTGTCCATTCCTTCGCCGACGCCTGGACCATAACCGAAGCCTAAAGATTCATAATTTCCTCCAGTACTATAGGAAGAAAAGACTTTCTGCAAAATATTCCCCGTTAAGGAATCCATCACCATGACGTCGCACGTTCCTGCCAGAACATCATTGCCTCGCATGACTGCTCCGCCGTCGCTGCGGTTGGATTTTGCAAAGTGGATCGGATACCCATTATCCATCAATTTTTTTAGAATAATCTCCGCTTGGCGCGCACCGTCAATATTCAATAAGCCGATAGTTGGCTCCGCAATACCGCAGGCTTTCGCTGTGATAATGCCATACAAGGCATTCAACACTAAAGCTTCAACGCGTGTTAACGCAGAAGTACCTGTCGTTGTCGCAAGATACATATGCTTGCCTTTTGCTGGCGTGATGACTCGACCAACAGTAGAAATACCGATGGGAAACGGGTAATGCATTGTCACACCGGCATCCGCCGTTCCTTCAGACAAAACCTTCTCCAGCTCTTTTTGTGCTTCATCTGTATCTGAAACTAAGATACTTTCGATGCCTGAATAATCAATTTCCTTAGTCCCAATGACTTTCACAGAAATTCCTTTATCCGCCGCCATTTTCGCCGCATCAATCAGCTCTGCTTCGTCATGCTCACTCCCCAAAGCAGTCAATGCCACTGTTGACGAAACACTCCGTCCGGTTTCCAATGTATCCGCAAGTTCCTGAAATACCTCAGCAATTATTTGTTTCGTATCTTTTCCAGCCATAAGTTTATTCCTCAAGCTTTCCAACAAGATGGCTCGCGAAATCGCGTAAAGATTCCGCAATCAACTGCTTAATTTGTTCTTCAGAAACAGCCGCTTCTGGTTCTCCGCTATTTTTTTGCATCATAAAGGAAATCCCATCAAATAAGTTCGTCATCCGCCCTAAGAAAAGGCTGCCTTTTCCGACAAACATCGTCCGATTGAGTTCACCAGCCAAAATATTCTCGCGAGCAAAGCCTAGATAAGGAATCCCAGAAGGAATATGACCTTGAGTCGGTGCCCAGCCCACCATGCCGTGCTGCTTCACGAAATCGGCCAATTCGGCTTTTTGGATTTGACCTTTCATCACTGCCAATGCGCCGATCATTTTATAATTTGCTTCCGGAACATTGCCTGCTCCCGCCGGTTTTGTAATATCTGGATTTTGCATCTCAACAGAGTATTTATCGACATCGGTTAATTTGAGACCCGCTTTTTCTAAAGGAATACTCGTTAAAGAAGAAATCACTTTTTGCGGCGAGGCCCCTGTGCCAACGGTATGACGTCCGACAATATCGGTATTTAATTCTGGACTAATCCCATCATTTTCAGAAATCAATACCGCGAAACTTGCGACGCAGTCTTCTAGAATCGGCAGTCCTTTGTTCAAATGGTCCTTGCCATTCATGCCTAATTTTGCAGTCGATCCGCCAGCCGCAACGATCACATTTTTGAAAACACCAGATTTTACTAATGAAGCTGCTTGAATCAGAGCATGCGTTGGTCCAGCACAAAAACCGCGAACATCGCTGCCTGTCGCGTTTTCCAATCCAGCCATTTCTGCTGCCGCCTTTGCAAAGTTCCCGCCGCCGCGTTGATTCATATCGCCACAGGCTTCCTCTGAACATTCCAAGACATATTCAATTTCGTTTTTATCGATGCCTGTTTGTTGAAGCAAGTGTAAAATCGCAATCGTACAAGAGGCCTTTGAAACAAGATTTTCAAAAATGACATGCGCAAATAAGGTATCATCCAAATTGTGAGCGGCTTTTACACAACCAACGATCTCGTCATTAAAGCGGATCGGTTCTGCCTTCTCATTTTCGATAAAACCTAAGATCTCATCAGAAGAAACTTCCTCTGCGAGCTTTGCTAAAATTTTCTCCTCCAATAATGGATGTTTATCTAATTTATTTTTTACCTGTTTACTAAATTCATCATTCAATTTGACCAAATCAAAAACATCAACGTATTTCAGCATGCCGATAAACTCATCCTCTGGCATGATTTCTCCAAATTTCCCTTGTCGTTTGTCCTCAGCCTGTTTGTCATACCAAGGAGTTTCGATTTTTTCGAGCTCTTCTGGAGTCATGTTCCCGATATAAACTTGATTCGGCGGATAGGACACGCAGGTTTCGTAATCGCGCAAGTGGTTGCTTATTTCTTTTAAGTATTCTGAATCAGGATCAATTTTTCTTTGAAGTGTTTGAGTAGTGCCATTATGAACGACCATATCTGGAGTATGTGCCAGATAATAGCTCGACCCTTTCAATACGCTATACATAGGAACATCCTTTCTGATCAAAATTTTGGAATGATACTGAACAAGTCATCGTCCAGTATCATAAAAGAACTGCACGCAAAACTTATTCACTTATTTGACTTCGAATTGAAGCCATTTCGTCGACAATATCGTCAACATCTAAGACCATTCCCATCATTCCAACTTGTTCCTCGTACAGTTCAGAGTCGATCGCTTCTTTCATTTCTGGTTCAACGATATGATATACGTCAAGTCCTAACTGGACTCCCGCTAATGGACCGGCATACGTAGGATCACCCAAAGTTACAGTTTCAGCTGCTAACCCAGCAGCTTCACCTTCCGCCGCGCCAAGAACAACAACAATATTCTCAGCACCGAATTCCTCTGTAAACTCTTTGACCCTCTTTTGATTTTCCAGATCCATTGCGCCCGCGGCCGTTCAGACAAAGCATTCTGTGGATGAGAATACTACATCTGCGCCTAGTGGTTTCACACATTCTTCAATGGCTTGCCCGGGAACGCCGTCTCTGTCGCCGAGGATGATAACTTTTTTGTCTTTCAGCAACATAATGATTCCTCCTTGTTTTTTTATTATTTAAACGGTTTGATCCGTTAAATATACTTTTGAATCATTGCTTCTACACTCTCAGGTGTAGCATCGTCTTTCACCAGCTCTTCGATTTTTTCACCGTCTTTATAGATAGCGATTACTGGTATGCCAAGAATTTTTTGGCCGATCGCCACTCTTCTGGCTTTCGCTGTATCTAACTTAGCGAATGGTATTTTCTCACTGTATTTATCCGCAAATTCTTCGATACTGGGCATCAAAGCTTGGCAAGGTTCACAAGTTTCTGAGAAAAAATCAACCAGCATCGTTCCCTGACTTTGCAATACTTCCGCTTCGAAATTCTTTTTATCTAAAACTTTCATAGTCAAACTACTCCTTAATCAATTTTCTAATCCACACTTCATCTGCCAATCCGCTTACTTATGCAAAGGTACGGAGCTGACATTTCAAGAAAAATTTTAATGATGCAGATACTTTTCAATCGCAACAGCCGCTGTACAGCCATCGCCACTTGCTGTGACAACTTGACGAACATTTTTGACCCGAACATCGCCAGCAGCATATACGCCCGGAACATTCGTCGCCATCTTTTCATCGGTTTTAATGTAGCCTCTTTCCATTTCAACGATATTTTCAAAAATTTTCGACTGCGGCAAATAACCGATAAAACTGAAAATACCAATCAGCCCGTCTTCTTCGTCAGCATCGAAGCGGGTCATTTCATTTGTCTCAGTGTTGCGAATCGTGATCGCTTCAACAATACCGTCACCCTCGAGACTCTCCACGACCGAATTATAGACATAGTGGATCTTCTCGTTGGCTTTAACTTGTTCGATCGCGATCGCATCTGCGGTCAGTTCTGCGAGATTTTGAATGATCGTCACTTTACGAGCAAAGGTTGATAGGAAGATCGCCTCCTCTACCGCTGAATTCCCGCCGCCGATCACAAAAACTTCCATATCTTCGAAAAAAGCCGCATCACAAGTCGCACAATAAGAGAGCCCTTTACCCATGAACTCCTTTTCATTCGCACAACCGATCGGCCGAGGGTAAGCTCCTGAGGCGATAATGACTGAACGACCTTGATATTCCCCTTTTTTGCCCTTGATTACTTTCACATCATTTGAAAAATCGACTTCAACAATCGTATCCGCTGCGCGCTCAACACCGAATGATGCTGCTTGCTCGGTCATCCGTTTAATCAGAGAACGACCGGATTCCTTCTCCAGACTGCCGGGATAATTCTCAATCTCGGAAGTCAGTATGATTTGTCCACCATCCTTCCCCTTTTCAATTAGCAATGTTTTTAACCTTGCCCGCCCAGCATAAATAGCTGCTGACAATCCCGCGGGACCTGCACCGATGATAATTACGTCATACACTTGCATATCTATCCTCCATTCCTTTCCATATAAAATACGATGAAAACTCACCGTGATTTTCTAAAAAGCCAAAATGGTATCGCTTTCTTTTTTAAAAGCCCGTTACTTGCAGTTCTAATTGTGATTTGATGAGCATTTCAGAGTACTCAAATAGATTAGCTTCTAATAAAATCTATTCATCCAATTATAGTCGATTGTCGACAAACGACTAACATAGACAAACCCATTTTATCAGCATTCATTTCGACTTTCAATCTTTTTTCTATTCATTTTTGTTGTTATTTATTTTTTAATCGTCCTTCGTCTTTTAGAAATAATTTACAACCGTTTCATCTGTTGCCTAATATAATCAGATACGTGATATAGTTACTATTTTCACTTAATCCACAATTCCTTTGAATTATAATCCCAAACTTGAAATTCAAAATATTGTAACTATTAAGCTGACCTACTCCTTTAAACCAAAAACAGTCAAATAAATAGTTTACTTTTTTTCAAATAGTTTTTTTGGCTGATGATGCTTTTTCTGCTTGAAGCGTTATCTATTTTTATATCGGTAAAAAAATAAAAAGCCAGAGCGTCTTTCCTCTGACTTAACGCAAAAAATCCTCGACAACTGTCGAGGATTTTAGGCTTATCCGAATGCTTGCTCTGTCCGAGAAATGATCTCATCTTGCAGAGCTTTTTCTAAATTATTGAAGTAATCGCTGTAGCCCGCTACCCGAACAATCAAGTTTTCGTATTCCTTCGGATGTTTTTGCGCCTTCAGCAAGGTTTCTCGATCAATCACGTTGAATTGGATGTGGTGCCCGTCCAAAGCAAAGTAGCTGCGAACTAGTGAGGCCATGTTCGTGATTCCCGCTTCACCTGCTACCACACTAGGAGTAAATTTCTGATTTAGTAATGCGCCGCCGGTTTTGGTTTGATCGATTTTCGAAGCAGATTTGATTACTGCTGTCGGACCGTTGCGATCGGCCCCTTTTTCTGGTGAAATACCATCTGGCAATGGGATTCCTTTATGACGGCCATTTGGTGAAGCCTCCATGACTTGACCAAAGTATACGTGGCACGTTGTCGGTAAGAATTCTACTACTGTTTTCGAACCTTTCGGTGTTGGTCGTCCCGCGATCACATCTTGTAATGATGCCGCGACATCTCGCAATAACATATCCGCATATTCATCGTCATTCCCGTATTTAGGTGTTTCATTATAAACTCTGTCGTAAATCTCGTCGTAGTTTTCAAAGTCCGCTTCACAGGCAGCCAGCAACTCTTGCATCGTCATCGTTTTTTCTTCGAAGACGTTGTGTTTGATTGCCGCCAATGAATCAGTAATCGTCGCGATCCCAACACATTGAATGTAGCTGGTATTGTAACGCGCGCCGCCGGCATTGTAGTCTTTTCCGACCTTGATACAATCATCGGACATCACAGAAAGCAATGGTACCGGCATGAATTCCATGTACATCCGCTCAATTAAATTATTCCCCGCAACCTTCACATCCACCACGTATTGCAATTCTTCATAAAAAGCGTTGAAGACCTCTTCATAGGTTTTCATCTCAGTGAAATCGCCCACATCGATCCCGACTTGTTTATCAGAATAATGATCGTAGCCGCGATTCATTGCCAATTCAAAGATTTTCGGAATATTAAGATACCCGGTCAATACATAGGCTTCTTTTCCGGCCACACCAACTTCGACACAGCCTGAACAAATTCCGCTCTCTCTGGCATCATCAACGGATTTTCCTAAGTAGCTTAGTTCTGCCAAAATCGCTTCAGAGTTATACATCGCCGGTTGTCCCCAGCCTTTACGCGAGACTTTTAATGCTTCACGCAGGAATTTCTCTGGTGATTTCCGCGAAATTTGTACATTAGAACTTGGCTGCAACAATTTCATTTCGTCCATAACTTCTAAGATTAGGTAGCTGACATCACTTACGCCGCTGGTTCCATCAGGACGCAAGGCCCCAGTGTTTAAGTTACAGAAGTCGGTATAAGTCCCACTTTCTTTTAAGGTGATTCCGACTTTTGGCGGCGCTGGCTGATTATTAAATTGAATCCAGAGATTTTCTAACAACTCGCGCGCTTCTTCACGGGTCAAACGACCCTCTTCAATATCTTTTTCATAGAAAGGTTCTAAATGCTGATCCAATTTCCCTGGAGAATAAGCATCCCAGTTGTTCATTTCGACAGTCACGCCAATATGAGTGAACCAATACATTTGGATCGCTTGACGGAAGGTTTGCGGCGCATGCTCTGGAACCACATCGCAGACTTCAGCCAGCTCCAACAGTTCCTGTTTCCACTGCGGGTCTGTTTCTGATTCAGCCATATCGCGACATTGCTGCGCGTAGCGTTTGCCGTAAATGATCATCCCTTCGCAGACTAACTTCATGCCTTCTAATTCTTCGCGTTTATTCAATGCTTCCATATCATTGTTATAGTCCAAGCTGTCGATTTCCTGTTGGATATCTGCTATGAAATCAGCGAAGCCTTTTTGGTACATTTTTCCGTCTGCTACCGTATGTCCCGGTCCGCGCTGCATCAAGAATTCTGTATATAGGCCGCCATCAAATAATAAGTGCCATTCTTCTGGTAATAGACGATTCATCCGTGTCATCATCGCACGATCGTGCCAATAAGGAATAATAACCTCTTCTTGAACCCGTCGATCTTCTTCACTCACTCGGAAAAATACTTTTTCGCGATTATGCATATTGTCGAAATCTTCCAAGGTGTGGCAGCATAATTCAGGGAAAGTTGGTGCCGCCCAAGGCTTGTCACCCTTTTCTCCAAGAACTAACGAGCCTTTTTCAATGTAGTTCGTTCGATTTTCCATGATGTACTTGAAAGAAAGACCGCGTAGAACAGGGGCAGAAACTTTACCTTCCCATTTCTTGTAGGCCTCGGTCAATAGGACCGCTCGTTCCATCGAAATACTCGGTGTACATTCCTTATCACTGATCTCCCGCAACCGTTTGATTCGTTCTGTGCTCCCTCTTCTTGTTGGTTCCAGTGTTAATTCTGTCATTACTATTCCTCCTGTTTTATGTTTTGATCCAATGCTTCCTTATATTTCTTTATCCGCCGATCGTCACTTGATAACCAGCATCTTGATAAACCTTTTGAAGCCGTTCAACTTTTTCGTCTGCCGGTTTGATAAAGTTTTGCGTACACACACGTTTCAAACGTTCATATTTGTCACGGCCAAAATCGTGATAGGGCAGCAGTGAAATTTCATTCACATGAATTTTTTCTTTTGCCAACCAGTCAATAATCGCCTCCGCATCTACTTCATCGGCATTAATTTCATCTAATAAGATCAAACGTAAATTGATCTCCGCTTGGTTCTTTGATAAGAAACGTAAATTTTCCAGGACCAGCTGATTCCCTGCACCGGTATAAAGCTGGTGATTATGTGAATCGATGAACTTTAAATCGTACAAAAACAAATCCGCGTAAGGTAAAATTCGCTGATAATTCTCCGTTGGTGCTACTCCGCAAGTATCAATCGCGACCGTTATCCCCAATCGTTGACACTCTTGCGCCAGTTCCACTACATAATCCATATTTTGCGCCATCACTTCACCGCCAGAAAAGGTCACCCCGCCCCCTGACTGATCATAAAAGATTTGGTCTGATTGGATTTTTTTGACCAACTCACGAATCGAATAGTCCTTGCCAATCAGTTCTTCTTTGCCGTATTTGTTTAACATGATTTCCGGTCCAAATACTTGGCTTTCAGGATTGTGACACCATTCACATCTGATAGGACACCCTTTGAAAAAAATCGTTGTCCGAATCCCCGGACCATCGTGGGTCGAAAACTTCTGAATATTAAAAATCGTAGGCTTTTTCACGTTCTTCCCTCCCGCCTCAATTATAAAGCGCCGCTCGCCTAGTTGCAAGCGCTTTATTCATAATAGTGAATATTTTAACTTATTTTTTCTAAAGTTTTTCATTTAAATGATGGTTAGGCGTTTTACGGTTTTTCGGGTATACTAAAAACAACTAATTGATGTCAGGATACGCGCAATAGGCATCCTGCTCAGTTCTTTCTTAATCAGAAATTACTTTAATATGAAATAGAGGTATGGAGATGAATATTGGCGAAAAAGTAAAAAACCTGCGCAATGAACGCGGCATGACCCTTAAACAGCTTTCGGAGGCGACAGGCCTGTCTACAGGCTTTTTGTCTCAATTTGAACGAGGAATCACGACTATTGCGGTAGAGCATTTGTCGAATATCGCGGATTTATTCAAAGTAAAAATCAATTACTTCTTTGAAGAGGAGCCCGAAATCGAACCGATCGTTCGCGGATATGATCAACCAGTCATCCATAAATTGAACAATATGATCTACAAGCAGTTGAGCCGGACACCTCAAGATAAACAGATCGCACCGAAGATGATTGAGATCATGCCCCACGAAAAACGTGAGCTGCCTACTACTTATCCGCATCAAGGTGAAGAATTTGTTTATGTATTAGAAGGAATTTTGACCTTGGTGATCGAAAAAGAGACCTACCAGCTTTATCCTGGCGACTCGGCGCATTATTTTTCGACGATTGATCACAACTGGGACAACCAGACGAGCAATGTTGTAAAATTCATCGTCGTTCATTCCCCAAATGATTATTAAAAAGCGCTCGATCAAAAATTTGATCGAACGCTTTTTTATTTCACCGCACAAATGCCAAAGTTCATATCTCTGAGGAAGACCGCTTGTGCCTGATTCATTTCCTTGAGTAACGCTTCTTCATTGATGCTTTCTAAATCTGTTTTTGTTGCGGCGCCTGTTTGAATGATTCGCCCCGCCATCATCTGAAGCAGCCAAGCAAGATCGCTGCCTGATTCAGCCGTCTGTAAAACGGCTTCTGCACGAACATCCTTCACCGAAAGCCCCGCCTTGGTGAACAATGAATACATTTCAGAACCAATGTGGATATTCCCTTGTTCATGAGCGACGGTTTCCCAGACCCACTGTTGCGCTTGGGTGTGCAGCGGAAATTTTTCAGCTAACGTCCCCGCTCCTGCTGCATCGCTTTCTTGAAAAATCATACGTCCGTTGGGCTTTAAACAATTTGCTAGATCCTTGATTGCCTGAAAGGGATCAGGCAGATACATCAGTATTCGCCTACCGACAATTGCGTCAAACGTTCCTAACTTTTCCGCCGCAGCGTCAATCGGCAGCGTCATGAATCGTACATTAGTCAGCTGTTTTTCCTCAGCTGCCTTTTGGGCACCTGCAATCGCTGCTTCATTGATGTCAATTCCAACAATTTCACCAGTGCCAGCCATCAGCTCCTGAATTAAAAAACTGACTTCGCCAGTGCCGCAGCCGACATCTAAAACTCGCAGGTTTTCTTTGATCCCAGAGTCGATCAATAATTTTTGGGTAAACGTATTACGTTCATTCATTTTTTTACTTCCTCTCGCATGCAAGTTTAGCTAGTAATTCAGCAAAAATCTTTTTTAACTGTTTTTGTGTTGATAAGAACAATTCCGGATCATACTTGCTCAATTCTTCTTCGCCAAACGCCCGCTTCTCAATGTATTGATTATAACGAATCTCCAGCTGCAGCGCTTCGATCGCGGCCTGCTCCCCATAATGGCGCGTAATAAATCCGCCGCGAAACGGATGATTATTCGAAACACTATACCCTTGCGCCTCTAGTAACTCCGTCAATGTCTCACGCAAATCCGCGCTGGCAGTTTGATCTGCATGATTTCCAATCACAAAATCAGCCGGTTTCTGCTGATCAGCATTCGGATATTCCGCAAAGCTATGCAGATCGAACAGGTAGATTTTTGAAAAATACTTTCGTTTTTCCTCGATCAATTCATGCAGCGCTTGATGATACGGCCAATAATATTTGTTCAACCGTTCATCGACCGTTTGTTGCGAGAGCGTCTCATCATACAACTGCTTGCCAAAGGTATTTCGCTGATAAACCGCGGTAGCTTGATAATCCTCGCCAGACATACGACTCTCGCGATTGGGATCAGCCGCATACCGATTCACCTGATTTTCGATCACTGTATAGCCGCTGGCTGCCAAAAAGCTGTACAATTCCGGTAAAAACCAGTCAGTATTTGCTAGAACAGCCTCGTTTCGTAAACTTTTCCGCATCTCTTCTGGTAGCCAGGTTCCGCTATGAGGCAGGCTGATAATGACAGGCGCTTGATTTTTTCCTTCATTATAAATAGTGAATGGGTTCATTTATTTCCTGCTTTCTTTTTCCTTGATTATAGGCCTTTTGAAATAATTAATGAATACAAAAAAACTGACAAGGTTATTATACCTTGTCAGTTCGTTGTCTGTTTAGTTTTCTAAAGCTGTCAAACGTTTACACATATCGATCAATTCTTGCGTCAAGCCGATATAGGAAATGGCATTCATTAAATGGTCTTGACTGTGTACCATCAATAGCGTCACTTCTGAATTGTTTCCGCTTGCCTCCGCAGTCAATAGCCCTGTCTGCGTATTGTGTGCTTCAACCAATGCCTCGTTTGCCGCCTTCATTCGTTCCTCAGCTTCGGAAAAATTATTTTCCTTTGCCGCGGCCAAAGCAGCAACGGCTTCGCTTTTCGCATTGCCGGCATTCATGATCAAGCCCATGACTACTTGTAATTGTTCATCGTTCATCTGCAAAAATTCCTTCCATCACTTTATCTATTTTAGATTTCATCAAAATCGAATGTATCAAAATCAATTTCTTCTGTTTCTAATTCTTCGGCTTCTTTTTCCTCGCGCAAGTATTGATCATCCAATACCTTGATAAATGGATAGTAAATCACCATTCCTAAGACGATCAGCAGAGCCTGCAGCACCGAGGCCTGCCAGCCGCTGACTAAGAATCCAGAGATAATCGGCGGTACTGTCCATGGCAACTGAATCCCGTTTGTATAAGGAACGATGCCCCAATCCATCGCAAAATAAGAAATAATAATATTAATAGTAGGAACTAGTGCAAATGGGATCAAAATAATCGGATTCAATACGATCGGCAAGCCGAAAATAATCGGCTCATTAATCCCGAAAATACTTGGTACTAATGATAATTGCGATAGTTTTTTCACTCGCTGGCTCTTACAAAAGATCACCATCACGATAATCAATGATAGGGTCGATCCGCCGCCGCCGAAAGTGGCAAACATATCTTGGAATTGGCCGGTAATGATATTAGGAATTTCATGACCATCTTTAAACGCTTGCATATTTTCAACTGACAACGCGCGTAGAACTGGATTGAATACCGCTCCAACAACACTAGAACCGTTGATTCCGAAGAACCAGAAGAAGTGCAAGAACAAGTAGGCAACGATCATTGCCCCTAAAGTATTTCCTAAGCTTAATAATGGCGTTTGCAGGAATTTAAAGATGACATCTTGCAGGTTCCCCATTGATGTTAATGAAACTAGCCAATTGATAACGAACATGATCGTTACCACAACAAAACTTGGAATCAATGCTTCAAAAGATTTCACAACGGTCGGCGGAACGCCTTCTGGCATTTTGATCGTCCAGCCGCGGTGAATCACTGCCGCGAAAATTCGAGTTGAAACTAAAGCGATGATCATCCCTAAGAATAGACCGCTTGAACCCATCCATTTTAACGGCAAGCTGGTTACTTCATAAACTTGAGTACTATTTTCAGGAGTAAACATCGTCGTATACGGTGTCAAAATGAAGAATGAAACCAAAGCCAGTGCACCTGACTGGATCGCATCGATCTCTAATTGACGCCCTAAACTGTAGGCAATCCCGACAACAGCCAAAATGGCCATTACATCAAAACTCGCCGAAGCGGGTACTGACATCAGTGACTCCCAGTTTTTTCCTAGAATCGGAGAGATCATATTGCTCCAATTAGGAATCGGGAAATTCGCAAGTAATAGGAAAAAGGAACCAACGATTAATAATGGCGTTGAAATCAAAAATCCGTCACGGATCGCAATCAAATACTTATTTTCTCCGATTACTTTGGCCAGCGGTGTTAAAATTTTCTCCAACCAGTTTAAAAACTTCTGCATCTTTTTTTCCTCCAATCGATCATGGATTATTTTTTATTTTGTTTGATTAATTTTAAAACTTCTTTCATCGCTTTTTCGCCATCCATCATGCCATAGATTTCTGGTGCGATCACAGCAACTGGAATTCCTTGCGGTGCGAATTGTTCTTTGGTTTTTTCCAGCAAGAATTTTACTTGCGGGCCTAAAAGAATCGCCACTGGTTTTTCTTTTTCAACAACTTCTTGCGAACGCGCCACTGGAAAAGCCGTAATTTGAAGCGGCATATTGTGCTTATCGACGATTTCCATCATTTTGTTCACCATAATACTCGTTGACATTCCTGCATCACAAAATAGATAAATTTGTTTTTTACTCATGTTCTCCACTCTCCTATTGTTTATTCGATTGGTGCTTTGATTCGTTTTTCATATGCTTCTAACCACTCTTGGGTGATTGGCTGGATATTGGTAGTATGGTTCGCTCCCATATCGGCGATAAAAATTTGCGGTTCCTGCTGATCGTTACCAACACTAAAGGTAAATTCGACATTGGTGGCAACGCCCCACTCCCCTTTGGTGTTCATGGCGATCAAGGAGAAGGCGCCGGCCTTTCCATAGCGGGCGGTTAATTTATCGTGAAATTCATAAACGGCTTTATCGCAAGCAGCTTGCGGTGTGAAGCCTTCGCCCATCAAACGGACGATTTCATAGGATAAACATCCCTTCATTAGATCTTCACCTAAACCCGTCGCAGTTGCTCCGCCGATTTCGCTGTCGACGTAAAAGCCTGAACCAGATAACGGAGAATCCCCTACGCGACCCGGTTTTTTCATAAATAGACCCGAGCTGGAGGTTCCCGCTGTCAGCGTTCCCATTTGATCCAAGGTGATCGCGCCGACCGTATCATGGCCGTCATAAGGGTTTAAATTATTTTCGTGAATCTCTATTAGCCGTTTCTCCCAAATCTTGTGGGCCCGTTCTGTCAGCATGCTCTTTCTTTCAAAGCCTTCTAACATTGAATATTTTGTGGCACCTTCACCCACTCGAAAACTGTTGAATTTATCTTGACTAAGTTTTCGTGCGACAGAGATTGGATTTTTTACATCCGTGATCCCGGCGACTGCGCCGATTTCAAAGGTATCTCCATGCATGAAGGCCGCATCCATTTCCAAGATGCCCTCCGCGTTTGGCAATCCGCCAAACCCGACCGATTTATAGTAAGGATAATCCTCTACTGTTTTGATCAAGGTCTCTACGGCATCCCCCGCTTCACCTTTTTCTGCTAATAAGCGCATCGCTTCTACTACGCCATCGTGCGCCATACGCCATGTGGCAATTGCTCCCCACGCCATTGTCGTGCTCCTTCCGTTACCGTTTACATTTAAAAATCTGACCTCATTATAAATAGTATATACTGTTTTGTATATACTAAATTTGAAATTTATTTATCTTTTTTTAGCGTTTTCTAAGCTAAAAAAAATAAATCCTGCAAAAAAAGGCCTGACATTGATCGTCAGACCTTTTAAATTCTGCTATTCGATTAGTTTTAACATTCCCCGCATGTAAATTTCCATGTTTAGTAACAAGTCTTCTTCATCCATATATTCGTCGCGATTATGAGCGATACCCTTTTGCCCAGGAAATGACGGGCCGAACGCGACAATATTCGGAACAAAACGCGCATAGGTCGCTCCCGTAGTTGTTACCGGTGTCCCATCTAATCCCGTTACCTCTTCATAAACACTGGCTAGTGTTTGAACATTTGGATCCTCTTTCGGAAAATGACTGCTTTTGATTCTCCGGCTGACTTCTAACTGACTTTCAGCAGGCAGATGTGCTTCCAAAGCCCTTGTTACATCAGATTCTTCAATTGAAACCGGATAGCGAATGGCAACAGAAAGAGCTAATTGATTGCCCTTTTTGATTAACTGATAGGGGGTGATCATTAATTTTCCACTGTCAGCATCGGAAAAATCAATTCCCAACCCTTCACCATAATGCTGATTCGCCAAACTTTTGACGATCCATGAGAAATAATCCGCCAGCTTACCAGAAGTTCGGTTCTCTTGGATAATTTTCTCTGCTAACAGAGTAATCGCGTTTTCTCCAAGCTCAGGCGCGTTCGATGGAGCTCTTTTCCCGATTACATGAATTTCTGTGCCATTGATCGCTACGGACAAGTCATCAGGTACATGATCCCGTGCCTGATCACCGATAAAGTCACCTAAAATAGTCAATTCAGCTTCAGAGAACGTTGTCAGAATTTCATAATTGACGATTCCTCGTTCACCATAGACCACCGGATATTTGCAATCAGGAGTAAAACCGAATTGCGGTGCTTTTTCTTCACTTAAATACAGCGGAATATCCGAACTGCCGCTTTCCTCATCCGTTCCAAAAACGATCCGAATCGTCTTTTTGATTGGCAAATTCAGTTCTTTCAGCAGCTTCAACCCGAACAAGCAAGCGAGGATCGGTCCTTTATTGTCCAAAATTCCTCGGCCGTAGAAACGTTGATCCTGCTTGCTCAATTTGAAAGGTGGAAACGACCAGCCGTCACCGGCAGGCACGACATCCAAATGGCCCACTACGCCAATATATTCTTCAGCTTCACCCCACTGAGCATAGCCGACCGCGTCGTTTACGATCGCTGTTTCAAAACCATATTTTCGAGCCAATACCAGTGCTGTCTCTAGTGCTTTTTTGGGTCCCTTTCCGAAAGGTGCCTGTTCTGCAGGCGTTCCTTTGACACTTTCTACCTGCATCACTTGATCCAGATCCTGATAAAACTGCTCTTTGTTTTCCTCAATTACTTTTCTAAAATCAATGGACATGAGAAGCCTCCTGATTCCTATTAAATTTTCTATTTTATTTCGTACTCTCTAATGACTATAGCGGGTCAACGTTGTTTTGAAGACATAGCGGTCAGATCGATAATAGGAGATATCGTAAAAGATCGGCGTTGCATCTAACGCGAATGTCACCGAATAAACCTGCAGCAACGGTTCCCCCATCGGCACATCCAATAGTTTTGAAAGATCGGGAGTGACTAAGATAGCTTCTACCTCTTGGTGCGAATAGGCGATCTCAGTCTTTTCTTCCAACAACTTGAATAACGATCCGTCAAAATCCGCTTTGGTCAAGCCTTTGACATAATCTTCAGACAAGTAGATCTTTTCGACCGTCATCGGCTCGTCATCTAAAATCCGCCGACGAACGAGTTCATAGATTGGATGATCCTCTTCTAATTGCAGCGCGCCCAGTATTTCTTCTGAGGGCTCGTCTACCTTTTGAAACGAGATGACTTCCGTACTGCTGGTTTTCCCGTAGGCCTTCGCTGCTTCGGTAAAGCCTTGCAGCCCAGAACGTCCACTTTGAATTTTTGGCTGCGACATGACATAACTGCCCTTCCCACGGCGCTTGACCAAAATATTTTTATTGATCAAATCATCGATGGCTTTGCGAACCGTTAAGCGGCTGCAGTCGAATTCTTTAGCCAAATCGTACTCTGAAGGCAGCTTTTGCGAACTCACATAGACACCTTCATGGATTCGTTTTTCGATCTCAGCAGATACTTGGTCAAATTTCGCCTTTGTCGTTTTCTTTTCTTCCATAATCGCTCCTTATTCCTATTAATGTATTTATTTTTCTTTTGAGAAAAATAAGTCTGATGGTCATGCCGTATACCATTCCTCTAACCCATTAAAAATGCGAGTGGAACTGGCATCCTTATTCCTACTAATGTATTTATTTTTCTTTTGAGAAAAATAAGTCTGATGGTCATGCCATATACCATTCCTCTAACCCATTAAGAATGCGAGTGGAACTGGCACCCTTATTCCTATTAATCTATTTATTTCTATTTTTAAAGCCAAAGGTCTTCTCAATTTCACTATACTGATTCTTTGGCGTATTGGCTAGACCAACATTTACTAGTAAATATTCATTCGGTATATACCTAACAGTATATACTATATTCGTAATTTAAAAAAATTCAATCATTCTCAGATTTTTTTTACTTTTGAAACAGCGGGTTTTAATAAAATTATCTTCTCGCTCCGCTTTCTTTCTGAAGTCATTTCGCTTATAATACCGACAGGTGATTTTATGAATACAATAGATGCAACGGAAATCGTTGATAAAATGAGCAACCAAAAAATAAATTATGATCGTGTGTTGCACAAGATGATTCAATCATGGGAAAAAGAGGAAGTACGTCCGAGAATTCTGATTCATTCTTGCTGCGCGCCATGTAGTACATATACATTGGAATTTTTGACTCAGCACGCGGATGTGACAATTTTCTTTTCCAATTCAAACATCCATCCCGAAAGTGAGTATCAACGGCGGGTTCTGGTTCAAGAAAAATTTATCAATGACTTTAATGAAGCGACTGGCAATCAGGTGGACTTGATCATTGATGACTACAAACCGAATGAATTCATTCAATTGATGCAGCAAAAGAATTTGACTGAAGAACCTGAGGGCGGCGAACGCTGTACCGCCTGCTTTAATATGCGCTTGGATTTAGCGGCTAAAGAAGCGCTGGAACGTGGATATGACTATTTCGGCAGTGCCTTGACGATCTCCCCGAAAAAAAATAGTCAATTGATCAATCAAATCGGCATGGATATCCAAAAGATTTACAATACCCACTATTTGCCAAGTGATTTCAAAAAAAATTCCGGTTATCAACGCTCAATTGAAATGTGCAAAGAATATGATGTTTACCGTCAATGCTACTGCGGCTGTGTTTTTGCCGCGAAACAGCAGGGCTGTGATTTGAAAACGATCAATAAAGAAGCCAAAGCATTTGTGCAGGAACATCAGAAACAACCAGCGGAATCATAAGATTTTTTAGAACGGATAGATTTTCTCTATCGGTTCTTTTTTTGACCAAAGAAAATGATTCAAAATATGGATAAATTCTATTTTTTATTCATTTATCATTGCTTTTTTTATAAATAATGCGGATAAATCTCATGTAACCTTTACACGCTGGTGTCAGATTGGGTACAATTAACTAATTACAAAGCTGATTAAGAGAGGTTCTATTATGATCAAACGCAAACTTAATTCACGCTTCGGCTTCTTTTTATTACTGACGCTTTTATTGTGGGTTAAAAATTTATTTGCCTATTTTGTTGATTTCGATTTGAGATTGGATAATGCGCTGCAAGTATTCATCCTCTTGATTAACCCAATAGCGACAACGATGCTCTTTTTGTCGATCTTTTTATTTATCAGAAGAACTAAAGCCGCCTATATCACCGGCTATCTCATCTATTTGTTATTGAGCTTGCTGCTGTTTGCGAACGTCGTTTATTATCAGGAATTTACGGATTTTCTTACGATTGATACGATCTTGGGGGCCGGGAAAGTCGCCAGCGGTCTTGGCGAGAGTGCGATTCGTTTATTTAAGCCCCATGATGTGTTGTATTTTCTAGATTGTATCGTTGTATTAGCCGTCTTACTCCTCAAAAAAATACCCTTAGATATCCGTCCTGTTCGAGCGAAGTTTGCTTTTTCGGTCACGATCGCTTCTTTATTGTTCCTATCTGGAAATATTATTTTGGCGGAAACGAGTCGACCGGGGCTATTAACGAGGACCTTCTCCAGAGATTATCTGGTGAAATATTTAGGGATCAATGCTTACACGGTTTATGATGGTGTCAAGACTTACCAAGTCTCACAAATCCGCGCACAGGCAAGTCCCAATGATATGGAAGTACTGGCAGAAAAGCTGAAGCAGCAGCCAAAAGAAAAGAATCCTGAAACCTTTGGCATTGCTAAGGATAAGAACATTATTTACGTTCATTTGGAAAGTGCCCATCAATTCTTGATCGATTACAAACTGAAGGATGAAAATGGCGTAGAACATGAGGTAATGCCTTTCGTAAATGGTCTGTATCACAGCAACAGTTCCTTCAGCTTCGATAATTTTTACCATCAAGTGAGCGCTGGAAAAACCAGTGACGCAGAAACGTTGTTGGAAAATTCGCTGTTTGGACTGAATCAAGGCTCACTTTTCTCCCAACTGGGTGGGAAAAATACTTTTAACGCCGCACCTTCGATTCTTGATCAAAAATTGGGCTATACAACGGCCGCCTTCCACGGAAATGCCGGCAGCTTTTGGAATCGAAACGAGACCTATAAAAAATTCGGCTATCAGCATTTCTTTGATGCCAGCTATTACAAATTAAATGATGCTAACTCATTCCAATATGGCTTGCACGACAAACCCTTTTTCCAACAATCGGTGAAGTATTTGGAGCATTTGCAGCAGCCTTTTTATGCGAAGTTTCTGGCTGTTTCTAATCACTACCCGTTTTCTGAATTGCCCGAAGTGGAGAATGGTTTTCCTAAGGTAAATACCGGAGATTCTACGATCGACGGCTATTTCGCAACCGCAAACTATACGGATACCGCGATTAAGGAATTTTTCGATTATCTCAAAGCCAGCGGCCTCTACGAAAACTCGATGATTGTCTTATATGGGGATCACTATGGGATTTCTGATTCTCGGATCGAGGACACGAAGGAATTGTTTGGTAAGGAGGATTGGACGACTTTCGATACGATGCAGGCGCAAAAAGTTCCAATGATCATTCATATTCCCGGTCAAGAAAAGGGTGGGATCAATCATACTTATGGTGGACAGGTTGATGTACTGCCGACATTGTTAAACATGATCGGTTACGATTCGGACAATTTGATGCTGTTGGGACATGATATGCTGTCACCGAATAAAGAGGAACTGGTCGCCTTCCGCAACGGAAATTTCGTCACGAAGGATTATTCTTACCATAAAGGAGACGTTTACGACAATCAAACCGGCGACCTGTTAAACTTTAGCCGCCCTGAAGTGCTTGAAGAAGCGAAAGAGCTTAAAAAGAAAGTCGATGAACAGCTTGCCACTTCTGATCAAATCAATAATGGCGACCTGCTGCGATTCTATTATGACAGCGACCTGAGCCCAGTTAAAACCGAGCAGTTCAACTACAAAAATTCAGTGAAAACCTTGAATGGTATAGAAAAGCAGTTGGGTGATAAATCAACCAGTATCTTTTCTAAGAACGGTCAACGCTCGACGGAAGAGCTGTACAAAACAAAATCATTTAAAGAATACGCAAATGAAACAGACAAATAAAAAAAAGCGAAAACAGTGAGTAACAAACTGTTTTCGCCTTTTTTACGCTAATAATGTTTCTACAACCTGTAAGACTCCAGATTCATTATTGGATGGCGCCTGTTTTTTCGCTGTTGCTAAAACATCAGGACTGCACTCTTTCATGGCATAGCTGTGTTCCGTTAATGCCAGCATCTCCAAATCATTATTGGCATCGCCAAATGCGGCCAGCTCATTCGGCTCGATACCCCATTCTTCTAGTAAGCTCTTAATCGCTCGCCCCTTTGTTACTCCCGGAATAATGATATCGATACTGCCATGTCCGCTAGTAACCGCCGTAATTTCACCGGCAAATGCTTCGTTTAGATGTTCAGCGATCTCATACGTCTTCTCCACTTCGACATCCAAAGCAAATTTCACGATTGGATCATCTGGCAGCTCCGCATAATCCGCTAATTCTTCGAGACGATAGCTATAAATCCGCGCAAATTTTTTGAAGTCTTCGCTGGCGCTTTCCAACATATAAGAGGATTTGATACCGCAAGTCACAAATTCCAAATCGTGATCGCCCTCTACTAAGAACGTAATGATCTTTTCAGTGAGTTCTTTGGTAAAATGCCGCTCCTGCTGCAATCCTTGGTCGTTAAAAACCAAAGCCCCATTTTCCGAAACATAAGTAATTCCTTGATAGGAACTAAAAAATGAGCGCAACTGGTAATACTGATTTCCACTAGCTACAATGAAACGAACCCCTTTTTCTTGCATCCGGTTGAAAAGCTGCTCGAATCGAGGACGGTCATAGTCATTTTGTTTATTTAGAAATGTTCCATCCATATCTACTGCTACTGCTTTGATCATGCGTTGCCTCCTTTGATAAGTTGGTGTAAAACATTTAATTGCAGCTCAAAATTTTGACGTGCTTTTTTATTTTCCGTATCTAATATGAACCCGCAGGATAAATTCAGCAACGCGGCCAGCATCAGAAAGCCGGCGGTGATCAGTGTCGGCATCCGTTCCACCAAACCAGTTCGGAAATAGTCTAAGAAAACGGGAATTCCCAAAATGACTGCCAAGACGGCCAAAAATGCGGCCAATACACTGAAAAACAACAACGGACGATAATCTTTGAACAATTGGAAAATCGTCTTGATCACACGCAGCCCATCGGACACCGTATTCAATTTCGAATCGCTGCCTTCAGGTCGATCGCGATAATCGACCTCCACGTTTTTGATCACAAAGTTTTTATCCAACGCGTGAATATTCATTTCCGTTTCGATCTCGAAGCCTTTACTCAAAACCGGCATGCTCTTAGCAAACAGCGGGCTTAACGCACGATAGCCAGTCAAAATATCCTTGATATTGCCCTTGAAGAAATAATTGATCAGATTGCGTACGACGACATTGCCCGAATTATGGAAGGGACGTTTATTCTCCGAAAAATAAGTCGAAGACAAGCGATCGCCCGTCACCATATCCGCTCCGTTTTCCAAAACTTCACGGCACAAATTACGCGCATCTTTAGCAGGATACGTATCATCGCCATCGACCAGCAGATAACATTCGGCATCGATCTCGCGAAACATCGTTCGTACCACGTTTCCCTTTCCTTGGCGGCTTTCCTTTTTAACCTTCACCCCCGCCGCTTTGGCGATCGCATAGGTGTCGTCAGTAGAATTATTGTCGTACACATAAATCGTGCCTTCTGGTAATTCCTTCTTGAAATCATCGATCACTGCTTGAATGGTTTGCGCTTCGTTAAAGCAAGGGATCAGTACTGCAATTTTATCCAATCGCTCGTTCCTCTTTTCTTTGATTTATTCTATACTTTTTAGGCGTTTGATTAAAGCGCTCTTTAAACAGCTTTCCGAAATAGCTGGCATTTTTAAAGCCGCACTCTTGCGCGATTCGGTCCACAGTCCAACTCGTGTTCAGCATCAGCGCGACAGCCATTGACATGCGGTAATCGTTGATATACTCCATCGGTTTCTTTTGCGTAAAGCGGGCGAAAATGCGAAAGCACTCCGAGCGGCTGATTCCAGTATGCTGGCAAATCGTTTGAATCGTGACACGTTCCATGTAGTTCTGCTGAACATAATTCATCACGTCTTTGATTTCTTTTTCATATTTTTCCGAGCGCTTGCTTACCGGTTTTTTTTGCTGTTCCATCAGGTGAATGAACAGCTTTTCCCAAATCCGACTAAGCTTGGAAAGCACCCTTAGCTCATAGCCGATGCCTTCTTCAGTAGCTGCTAAATCTGTTAGCAGCTCATACATTTCTCGTCCCATCTCACTATTATGTTCGAATTTTTTCCCAAGGAAACCTTCCGCGCTTAACGCTTGAAAGTATTTTTGATAAATCGTCCCTGCACCGCCGGTTAATAAATCAGCCGAAAAAACGATCGTCAGCATCTCCGCCGATTCCGCTTTTTCCCGCAGCGCCGCACCATGCAGACTATTGGAATAAACGATCATGGTATCTCCTTCATTTAAGACAAATCGCTGATCGGCCAAACGATAATCCAAGGTCCCATTCAACAGCACATTCATTTCGATCGTCTCATGCCAATGATAATTCAAAATCTGACCGACTGTTTTGTTAAAATCATCCTGCCAAATACCGAAGGGGAAGGCATTATCCGGGTATTCCATCAATTCCTTCAAGTTACTGTCTAAGTAAAGCTCTTTCGCTAACACCGAATCACATCCGAAACTATTTTTATAGTATTTATGAACATTATAGCCTACCACCATAAAAAACTGAAACTATTTTTTTATAAATAGAAATTTCATTTACAAAAAAACACTTCCACGACTGTGAAAGTGTTTATCTCTATTTATCCGCGATATTAAATCCATTGAACAAATAAACTCCTAATACAGCGTTGAAAAGTGTGGCTGCGAACACACTAAAGCGTTCAGGAATGCCAAAGTATTCGATCGGCACAACATTGATACCAACCGCTCCAGCGATCATTAATACCAGCGCCAATCCGGCCCAAATCGCTAATGAAAAGAAGCTTTTTTCACGAATACCGCCAATTATGATCAAGACTAAAGAAATGATCGATAATAGAATGACTAGAACCGTCACTACCACATGCATCTGATCTTGAAATTCGCCTGCGTAACCGCTATCCGTTAGCGGAAACATCTGGTATCCGACACCGCTGACCCAGTTCATCGCGGTAAAAAAGTAGATCCCGCTTCGCAGCAGTTTCGTTAATTTGCCTTGAACAAAAATGAAAACCAAAGTTATCGATACCAAGCCGCACCCATTATATAGCGCAGAAAGCTGTCCCCATAATACGCGCGAAGGGGCATTCGATGCACTCAAATCACTGACGGCCTGCGCCATCCAATCATATCCCGGATAGGCCAGCGGACTTAAAAACACCGCCGCCGTATACGAAAGAAAACTGATTACCCCTAACAATCCTAACCATTGAATCCTTGATCTTCCCATCGTTTCTCCCTTTTTAACTAGCTTTTAGTTTTATTATACCGTTAATGAAACAAAAAAATCACTCCCGCTTTTGCGAAAGTGATTCGTTTTTAATAGACTTGGTATTCTTGCCCGGTTTGTTTGCCTTCCACGCTCTTAACGTAGGCCATCGCCACTCGCTCAGCGGGTACAGGCACAAACCCTTTAAAAGAATCTTGGTATTTGTCATAGGACTCGACCAAAACATTGGGGCTGACGCAGTTGATCCGGATTCCATGAGTGAAATCGATCGCCGCTGATTTTACAAAAGCTCTAACTCCGCCATTTGCCATCGCCGCAGAAGCCCCGCCAGGAATCGGATCATCCTTCATGATCCCTGTGGTCAAGGTGATGCTCCCATCACGTAATAAATAGTTTTGCCCGATCAGCGCCAAATTGATTTGGCCTAACAATTTGCTTTGTACCGCCACCATATTATCCTCTGGTGTCATTTCTTCTACTAATTGAAATTTTGCGGCTCCCGATGCATTAACGATCGCATCCACATGACCAACCTTTTTGAACATCGTTTCGATACTGTCCGTCGAAGTCAAATCTACTTGGACATCGCCGCTGGTTCTGCCCGCTAGAATAAGCTCATGATTCTCTTTTAATTTCTCAACGATCGCTTGACCGATCGTCCCTTTGCCGCCGACTACTAAAATACGCACAATCATTCACTCCTCGTTTTTTATAAACTAATTTTTTAATTCGTTTGTCATCCCAACGTTTTCCGCTAATAAAATTGAAATATGAAAACTTTGAGGCTGATATTTTACTGTTCTAAATATTCTTTGGTAGTTTTTGTCGTTACACCAAGATCACTCAATTTTTTATTCCAAATAGTTCGCATCGGCTTAATCACCGAATCATGAGCATCTTCGATCAATGTTACCGAGTAATTTTCTGCCAGCGCCCCTTTACAAGTACTTTGCACACAAGCATTACTCATCAAACCGACGACGACAAAATCATCCAGCTTATGATCGGCAACCAACAGCTGAAAATCTGATGATTTGAATGTATTCATTTGAACCTTTGAAACCACCAAATCATTTGCTCCTCGCTGCAATTTAGAAGAAAGTTCCCCATATCCGACTTTCTTTATGAAGATGACCGGCAGTTTTTTCTGATGAAAATGTCCGATTAATTCATTCACATTTTCCAGCAGTTTTTCCTTCCCAATTAACGGTGCCAATGTTCCAGTTTGAATATCCACAACCAATAATGCTGTCTGTTTCACCTAACCCCAACCTTTCAATTTCCTTCTATCCCATTATAATGCAATCGCGAAAGGCTTTCAGCCAAAATTGAGATTAACTTACGAGGAAAGAGAAAAATTGATAATCAGACAATCTATGAAAAGTTGGACTGACAGCTAGCTCATACGATTGAATGCATTTTTCCAAAAAAACAGAAAAATGCTTTTGTTTTCGTACGCATACCATTTTGCTAAACTACTTGTTCAATTACTTAATGAGATTCATATTCACCACTCAGATTTAAGATACTGCTAAAAACAGAACTGGCAGCTAACTCATACGGTTGAATGCATTTTTCTAAAAAACAGAAAAATGCTTTTGTTTTCGTACGCATACCATTTTGCTAAACCGCTTGCTCATTTTCTTACTAAAATCCTTATTTGTCACTCAAGATTAATATACTGCTAAAAGCAAAACTGGCAAAAGAAAAGACCCGCCGGGGCGGGTCAAAAAAATTAATCTTCTTTTTCTTTGTCGAGTTTTTTGTTGATTTTACCAGCAACATCGTCTGCTGTTTCTTTTGCTTTGTCTTTCGCTTTACCGAAGCCTTGTTGAATCTTCCCTTTTAATTCGGTTGATTCGTCATCTGTAACTTTTCCTTTTGCTTCGTTCACTTTACCTTTTAGTTCATCGTTGTTTGCCATAATAAACCCTCCTGTTTGATAAAATAATCGAAATTTGTTCCTAAAATTATTCTACCATCGGGAAAATTAGAAGGCGAAGAATTTGCTTATGAATTCAACAGTTGTTCCGCCTGTTGGATTTCGCGTTGGACTGTTTTGATTCGTTCCTCTTTTAATTCACTAGAAAACGTCAACCGTTCCAATCGTTCCAGTTCGATTTTCGCTGCCGCCAATTCAGCCTTTATCTCTAAAAGAACGCTTTCATTTATTTCCATTGTCTATTTCCTCCCAAGCATCACGTGCCGACCATCAACTGATTCTATGCTACACTGCTTTTGAGGTGAAGTAAATGCGAAATACTTGGTTGCAAGAACAATTAGCCACGATTTCAGATGAAAAGTATCAATTCGTTATAGGCGAAGCGGTAAAATACATTGAACAATTAGAAGATGACAACGAAAGTCTGCAAATCGCGCTGGAAGGCAATATTTGGAGTCCTAAAAAATGGAACGAAAAAGCAGAGAAGTAAGCCAAGGTTGACTGGCTGCTTCTCTGCTTTTTTGTACTATAAGCTGTAATGAATGACCTGTTCATATTTTTTAAACAGCTCTTGATTCAATTGGTCGCCGCCATCAAGATTAGCTGAGTAGAAAATAGGCGGGTATTCAACCCCACGTTCAATTAATTTACGTGTGACTTCTACGACAATCGTGTTTAAAATCGTCGCTCCAACTACTGTAGAACTAGGTCCAACCTTCTGCTCAATCCCTTCGATAGAACAACAGGCATCTCCCGTGTCTCCGTGATTATCCAAAACAACATCCGCTAATTCAAATAACCGTTTGCCTGATGAGTGACGACTCGAAACCTGTTTTGAATAATTGACATTCGTTAATGCCACGATCTTTACACCCTTTTTGATAGCCGATAATGCCAGATCAATCGTTACGGGATTTCGCCCAGAAACAGAATGGAGAATCAGCACATCACCTTCCTTGAAGGGAATCGTTGAGGCTAATGTAGTCCCATAGCCTTCCAAACGCTCCATTTTACTGGTAACCGTGATCGGTGATTGATCTAGCATCAGCTCGCGACCAAAAATTGCATTGATCGTCATCATTCCGCCAGCACGATAGTACAGCTCTTCCGCCAAAATCCCCGCATGGCTCGCTCCAAAAATATAAATTCCCTTTTCATTCAAATTAGCATCTGTCAGCAGCTCAATCGCTTGATTTATTGCTTCTGCTTCTTTTAACTCAACCTCTTTTAGTATTTCCTGAATACGATCAAAGTATTGAAACATTTAAAACCCTCCAAACAAACTGCCCACTAGTTTTCCGACCATTCCCCACAAGGAAAGATCATTTCCGCCAAAGATCAGTATCCAATTCTGAATTGTCGTACTAAACATTACCGCTGAAACACCGACTAGCAGAACCATCACTATCGATGCAGTAATTGTCCCAATAATTGCTCCGCGAAGTCCGCCTTGTCCTTCCCCGATTACAGCAGCACCGCCGCATTCGAAAAAGCTCGTGATGACCAATGGAACAATCAAAATACCGAAAAGATCAAAACTATTAACGATAATAACCATGATTGTTGACGTAACCATCGCGACGATAAAACCAATGATTACGGCATTTGGACGGTAATTAAATAGAATCGGCACATCGAATGCCGGTTTTGCCCCGGGCACGACTTTTTCAGCAATCCCTTGGAAGGCAGGAATAATTTGATTGATCAGCAGGCGAACACCGTAAAGCATGATCAGTAAGCCGGCACCAAAATTTAGACCTGCTTCAATCCCAAACATAACTAGGTTGCCGCCTTTGGGAATCAAGACAGGAGCAATAATCCCCACAACAAGATTCATCAAAAACATCACCAGTCCGCCAGTAATCGAAATTTCTCTAAAGAAGGATAAACTTTCCGGAACATTCAAGTCCTCTGTAGATTTTTCCTTATTACCCACTCTTTTTGCAACGAATCCGGAAATCAAAGATAATATTCCTGTCGGATGACCAATCAAGAAGGAGTCGTCCCCGGTGGCATCCCAGACATATTTCCGCATAATCCACGGCATCACTGACCAGTAAACGGCTGACAAGACCGCACTTACTACAATTAGCATGGTCCCCTTCATGCCGGCCTCTACCCCACCAGCAACCAATACAAATGGGAACCACCAAAGCATATGACCGGTTAAGAAAATCGTTTTGATCGGTGTGAAACGCGCGATCAATAAATGCAGGATCAAGCCCAAGAACATCGCCAGACCTACTGTCCCGCCGTATTCAGCAGTAAAGGTCACGTCTGAAAGTCCTTCCGCTACTTTTACCCCTAACTGTGTTTGGACGGCCACATTAATTGGTGCGATCGTACCTACCAGCATGTTGACACCAGCAGTTAAAATAACCATCCCAAAAGCCGCAGTCATAGAACCTTTAATAATTTCAGAAATCGATTTTCGTTGGATGACTAGTCCAATCATAGCAATTAATCCTAATAGCACCGGCGGATTTTTTAGAATGTGATCTGTAATAAATCCCATTATCTTACCCCTCTCTTTCGTTTAAGTATTTTTCCATTTGCGCACGTACTTCAGCAACATCCATATATTTTTTAATCGGATAAACAGGTGATTTAACCGATGATTTTAGTTCCGTCAACAATTCATTGCTGGTGAAATATACATCGGCCGGTGTCGCCTTCGCTGTTGAGAGATCCGTATTTTCAACAGTGGCTTTCAAACCTAATTCCTTCACCACTTTATCAATTGACATCTTCAATACCATCGAACTGCCTACACCAAATCCACAGACTGCTAAAATTTTCATCTTCCATTTCCTCCTTCAATAAACAAATTGGTTATTTCTGCTTTATTTCCGCTTAGAATTACCTGATATTTCTGGGTATCCATAAAGATTGTCATGATCTTCTGCAAGCTTTCTAAATGGCTTTGATTGTCTTTGGCCGCTAGAATTAAAAATATCTTCACGGGTTTGTTCATCATATCGACAGGTTCCTTCACTACCAGCAGACTCATACTTTGCTGAATAACCCCCTCTCCAGGACGAGTGTGCATCAAAGCAAAATAATCGGCTATTACCATATACGGTCCGTGTTCCTTCACACTGTTAATCATGGATTGGATATATTCTTGAGTGATAAATCCCTGTTTTAGCAAAGGTTCACTGGCAAGTTTGACTGCTTGCTGCCAATTCTCAATTGTTTCGGCGACCTGAATTTGATCTTTTGGTAATATCGTATTTGTTAAAGTCATGTTTTAACCTCCATCATTTTTGATATGAATCCGTTTTTATCCTCAATCCCTTGCATGACCAATTCCATCACAGGTTCCACTTTTCGAACTTCCTCTTCCTTGATTATCAATAAGACGATAATATCGACTTTTTGATTCCCCCAGTTGATGGGTTTGTCTAAAATCAAAATTGAAATCGTTGTTTTCTCAACAAATTCAGGTGAACCATGAGGAATCGCAAAGCCGTTATCTAAATAGGTCGATTGCAATCTTTCGCGTTCCCAAACAGATAATTTGAACTTTTCTTTTAGTTCCTCGTCAGAAAAGGCTTGCTGATCAATTAAGAAATTTAAGGCTTCCTGCTTCGTCGAAAAATTTTGAAATAAAATATTTTGTGCAATCAGATCTTTAGTCTCGCTGGCTATTTCCAATTTAGACGGAGCATTTTGCTCTCGGGCAATGATCAAATCAATATAATGATTCATAATTCGTTTCATGTCCTTCGCTGTCACCATCGGACTGATTCGGACAACTGGTTTTTCAGTGATCGGTACAGGAACAGTGGATATAATAAAATCAACATCCGAAAGGTCCATTTTCGTAAGGGTCGAGGTCGATACGGTTTCAATGCTATTCACATCAGGTAATATCCGACGGATTTTCGCCGAAACAAACGAACTTGTTCCGATTCCATTTGGACAAACAAACAAAATTTTATGCATCTTTTTAATACGCTCCAAAGCAGCTTGAAAATGAATACTTACGAAACCCACCTCATCATCAGACAAAGCAATTTGGTACGGCTTACAAAAATCTGCTAACGCAAACCAAACAACACCATATAGAGACGGATACGTTTGCTTAATTTCCTCAATCAGCGGATTGACTACTGATGATTGGGCCTCGAGCCGTAAAATCAATTGATACAGATGTACCACTAAATCTTCTTCCAAACGTCCGTCCTGCGTTAAATCCGTCTGCAGGCCCTCACTAACTTTTTGGATCAAAAAACGGACTTTCCCTCTAAAACTGAGGGGAATCGCATCATCCTTCATAAAGAAACGCAAGCCGCTTCCGACAATCAAGTAGGTTAAATGCTGGATTTCTTCTTGGGAAAAATGATAAATGTTTTGTTCCTGCAGCTCGTTTAAAAGTCCATAAACTAAGGGATACTTGTCAAATTCCAAGAAGAACCTGCCATATTGGTTGGTTCCTTCTAAGTGAATGTGATGATTTTCCTTAGCTCGTTGAATGATTAGTACAATAGAAACAATAATATTCTGAGTATAGCTTTCAGGTATCTCGATCTTTTTCTCATTCAGTGCTCGCGAGAATCCTTGGGCGACTTTTTTCATTAACGCCGCATCAATGAAATGTTCCGTCGATAATTCATTATTCAGCAGATTAAGTACAATTCGTTTTAATATTTTCTGGATTTGTGCTTCTGATCCTTTGAAATAGGTGCCCGAGTTGTCAAACGTTAACGCTAAATCCTCCTTCGAAAACACATCCTTAATATAGGAAATATCATTGGCGATGCTGCTTCGAGAAACATAATAATCCTCTGATAATTGCTGATAACTTAGATGCTCCTGATTAAGCAAACGTTTGATAATCAAATACTTCCGTTGTTTACTATCTACATATTCGTTATTCATTATCATCCTCACCTTCATCCTTAATGTAGCACGCCTCCAAAATGGCAAGTAGACCAAAAAATAGTCCCGTAAAATAAAAAAACACTGAACACTACTTTTCGTTCATTGCCCAAGGTTTGTGTAACTTAAAATATAACATGTCCTGCCATACAAAAAAGACCCTCTAGCAAGAGGATCTTTCATCTAAATATCGAACAGCGTGCATTAAGCGTTCCGCACCATCAATGATTTTTTCTTTTGGTGCTCCGAGATTGAAGCGCAGATAATCGGCGCCTTCTGGTCCATAGGTCGCGCCTTTCATGATGGCGACTTTTTCTTGTTTGACCAAAACCGTCTGCAATTCATCCATGCTATAAGGCAATTCCTTGACGTTGATCCAGCCGAGATAGGTCGCTTCTGGAATGGCAAAGTGAATGCGTGGATCACCAGCCAAAATCTTTTTCAATAGCTCAAAATTTCCATCAATAGTCCGATTCAGCTCTTCCAGCCAATTTTTTTGATTGTTGTAGCAATCCATCGTTGCCAAGAGTGCCGGATATGGAATCGACGATAGACCGTCTCTTCCCTTCAAAATACTCAAAAATTGCTCGCGGAGTGCTGCTTCTGGAAACAGCGCGTAGGAACCGCCAAGTCCTGGTGAATTGAAGGTTTTCGATGCGGAGGATAATAAAACGACCGGCACCTCAATTTGATCAATAAAACGTAAAATTGGTAAATGCTGCTTTCCGGGACGGCGAACATCCATATGAATTTCATCGCTGATGAGCGCGACATGATAGGCGTTGCATAATGAAATCAGGCGCGTCAATTCCTCTTCGGTGAATACTCGGCCTGTTGGATTATGCGGGTTGCACAATAGGAAGATCGCTGGTTTTTCAGCAATGAATACTTTTTCCAGTGCTGGAAAATCGATCGTAAATTGTTCGTTCTGATTCGTTAGTGAAAAGCCTATCAGTTCTCGTTCATTTCCGCCGATGCAATTGAAAAAGGCATCGTAACAAGGTGTGAAGGTCACGATTTTGTCGTTTTTTTGGCTTAGCAATTGAATGCAAACCGATAAGCTGTAAATCACACTCGGTGAATAGACACACCACTCGGGATCAAGCTCACTGTCGAATTCCTGCTGGAACCAGCGGGTGATGCTGCGTTTGTAATCCAAATGATTCCAGCGAGTATAGCCGAAAAAGCCTCGTGCAACGGCTTCATCCAGTACCTCGATCGTGCCATCTGGAATCATAAAATCCGTATCTGAAATAGAAAACGGCAGCAGGTCCTTTTCGCCAAAACGATCCTGTACATAGTCCCATTGGGTCGAATAAGTTCCGTAACGGGAACGTTGTTCGTTAAAATTGCTCAAGATCGCAGCCTCCTTCATCTAATGAACGGATAACTGTCGACAGCAGCTCGATCGTCGCTTCGACATCGGAGATCGCCACGATCGAATTCCATGAATGACAGTAACGAACCGGCACGCAAAATACTAAGGTTGGTTTCCCGGCGTATAGCTGGACTGATCCAGCATCCGTGCCGCCTCCGCCTAATAGATCATATTGCCAAGCGATTTGATTCTTTTCGGCGATTTCCTTGCAATAATCTAGTAATTTTAAATTGCCGAGAGCTGTTTTATCCGCCAAGACCAAACCGGGGCCGTTTCCTTGAATGCGATTGGGAAATTCTGCCGCTTTCGGCGTATCTTTCCCATTGGCAACATCGATCACGATATTGATGTCCGCTTCGACTTGCGCCGCAGCGACTTTTGAGCCGCGGGTTCCCGCTTCTTCTTGAACAGTCCCAACACCGATGACTTCGATATTTTTAGTTTCAACTTGATTTTTGATTTGCGCCATGACGGTACAAGCCACCCGATCATCCAACGCTTTGCCGATGATTTTCTTTTGATTGAAGCTTTTCTTTGCCGCTGTATTCGGCAAAATCATATCGCCAACCTGCAAGCCGGCCGCTTCTAATTCAGCCTTTGACTGAACGCCAAAATCAATGTACATCTCACTGAGGGGCACGACTTCGGACATTTTATGGCTTGTTTTGGGTAGTGTCCCCACGATTCCTTCCAAAACGGCGCCGTTTTTACGACAGGTCGCCCGTACTTGTTGACCTAAAACCACATGGCCCCACCAGCCGCCAATCGGATAAAAATAAACAAAGCCGTCCTCGGTCATCCGATGAACGAAAAAGCCGACCTCATCCATATGGGCGTACAGAGCGATTTTTTTCTTAGTAGTTTGCAAATCACCGAAATAAAGATTGCCAAATGCATCCTTCGTGACTGGTCCTTGAATCGTTTCTTGCAGCGCCGCTTGAACCTGTGCCTCTTGTCCTGGCAATGCGTCTAGGTTAGATAATTCCATCAATAATTTATCCGTTGCAGTCAATTGTCATCCACTCCTTATTAAACTGAGTCAAAATTTCGGCGTGCCCCGCTTCATTCACGACTACATCATCTTCGATTCGAATACCAAAACCAGATGCTGGTAAATACACTCCCGGTTCAATCGTAAAGGTCATATTCTTTTCGATTGGCAACGCCACATTTGGTGCCAATGCCGGATATTCGTGACAAGAAAGTCCGATACCGTGACCTAGATTGTGGCTGAAGAACTGCGCCAGATTGTCCTGCTCCAAAATTTGCCGTGCCGTTTGGTCGATCTCCCCGAGCGTTTTCCCTAGAGCCACTGTTTGAATCGCCGTTTTTTGGGCAGTCAAAACCTGCTGATAGGTTTGTTCGATTTCAGCGGATACTTCACCAAAGCCGAAAGTCCGTGTGATATCCGAATAATAGCCTTGATAAATCGAACCAAAATCGATCATGATCAGCTCATTGGCTTCAATTTTTTTCTGACTGGCATGGGCATGAGGCAAGGCCGTGCGTGTTCCTGAAGCTACGATCGTTTCAAAAGCGGGACCTTCACTGCCTAGTTTCTTGCTGCGGTAATCAATTTCATTGGCCAATTCCAACTCGCTCATTCCGCTGCGGATCATCGGCAAGATAATCTCCAACGTTTGATCTGCGATAGCGGCCGCTTGCTTGATTGCTTGAATTTCTTCTGATGTTTTGATCATCCGCAGGCTTTCGATTAAATTGGCTGTTTTGATTAATTGCCCGCCGACTTCTTCCAGCAATGATTGGAAGCCGATAAATGTTTGATAGGAAATCGTGCCTGCTTCAAATCCTAGAGTCAATCCCTTCACGAAGGGCTGTAAAGTCGATAGCAGATTGCCGCCAACAGGAATCTCACAAATCTCAACTCCAGCAGTCTGCTGCTGCGCTTGTTGTGTATAGCGGCCATCTACAAAGAGACGCAAGTCGTTTTCTGTGACCAATAATAGTCCGTTAGAACCGGTAAATCCGCATAGGTAGCGGCGATTGATTTTGTCCGTCACTAACAGTCCAGATAGCTGCTTTTCGGCCAGCAGTTGTCGTAATTTTTCTATTCTCATCTGATTACTCCTTATTTCTATGTCATTCAGGATCGACCAAAAAAGGACAGTCGCAACTGTCCTTTTTCTCGGCTAGAAATCAATATCTGTTAAATATTGTTCATCGTCATCTGAAATGACAGAGTTCGCTTTTTCTGCTTCTAATAATGCTTCGCGTTCTAATTCTTGTTTTTCTAAAACTTTGAAGAATGGCAGATACAAGCCAAATGACAAGGCTACTTGTACTACTTGAACAATGATCGAGCGCCAGTCAAAGCCGGTCAAAAAGCCTTCCATGAAGACCGGAACATATGGCGGATCAAAGATTGGGAAGTTCAATAGACCTAGTTTCATACAAATCATCGGCAGCATGCCTACAAATGCCCCGCCGAAAATGAATGGGATCATCAACACCGGATTCAGAATGATCGGCACACCGAAGAGTACCGGCTCATTGATCCCAAATAGTGATGGCAGCAAGGCCACCGCCCCAACCTTTTTATAACGCAAGGATTTACTGATCAGCATCGCCAAGACTAAACCGATCGTGACCCCTGATCCTGAGAAATTCGCAAAAGCAGATAACGTACCATTTGTAATTACGTGCTGCAACGGTTGACCAGCTTCGTGAGCCGCAATGTTCTCTGATAAATATTGCACCGCAATCGGTGAAAGAATCGGAGACAAGACTGCTGAGTGAATACCGAAGAACCAGAAGACCAAACGTAATACTAAGACAAAATAGATCATCCATAATGAATCAAGACTGCCGATCGCTGGTGCTAAGATGTTCATAATAACCTGCGGTAATAAGATCCCGCCAGATAAGCTGTCTGTCACTGCACGAATCACGATGAACAAGATCCCGATCGCCGCAGTCGGTGTAATCAATTCGAAGGAGCTGGAAACAAAATCCGGTACCCCTTCAGGCATTTTAATCACCAATTTGTGCTTCGTAAAGAACTGATAAATTTTTACCGAAATAATAGCTACGAAAATGGCGGTGAACAACCCTTTTGAGTCCAGGTAAGAAGCAACGATATTGCCGTTTTTATCGACATCCATCGCCACGATTAAAAAAGCGATGGCAGAAAGCATCATAGAGCCGACGGTATAGAGCTTGTAATGCTCACTCAAGAAATACGAGATGGCTAAGACCGCGTACAAACCAACCAAACCTAACGAAACTTTAGAGATGATGCCAAAAATATAGCCATAATTCTCAAACCAGTTCGCCACAGCCTGCGTTTTGATGAACTCGGGAATCGATGGGAAGATCGCCGCGATCGAACCCAACAATAGCACCGGTGTCATCACGACCATCCCTTTTTTAATGGCCGTTAAGTAAGGATTGCTGTCAACTTTGTTGGCAATTGGAACCAATGTTTTACGAATGAATGCTTCGACTTTATCAAAGGCACTCTGTTTCTTTGGATTTTCCATTTTTTTCTCTCCTGACTATTGATTTTTGATTGCTTGATTTTTACGATAAGCGACTAAGGCCTGTTTCATCACGGTAGCGCCATCCATTGATCCATAAATATCAGAAGTCAATAAAACTGTTGGCTTGTCGGCCTTTTCTGCTTCGCCTTTGATGAAATCATATTTGTGGCTCAATTGCGGTCCGACTAAGATCACATCATAATCATCGATGTAGCGTTCCAATTTATCGACACCGATCGCTTCCATTGGATAATCCTTTTCCTCCAAATTTTTTGATTCTTTCACGACTTTCTTCATTGACTCCATCATCATGGTCGTTGAAAAGCCTCCGGCACAAACTAGCAGTGTTTTCATGTGTATATCCCCCTAAATATTTTTTTTTTAGTGCAAAGCCTTTGCTTCGCTTTGTTCCCTTAACATACCGATCATTTCTTCAATCAAATCACGCGCCAAGATGCTGGTCATCAAATGATCCTGCGCATGGACCATCAACAGGCTGGTTTCCGTTTTATCCCCGTTGATTTCGCCAGTGATCAATTTAGATTGCACATCGTGTGCGTCGATGCTTTTTTCTTTGGCTTCCTGCATTTTTGCATCCGCCTCTTCGAATTTTCCTTTACGCGCCAATCGCAAAGCCTCAAAAGCAGAGCCTCGTGAATCCCCTGCCGCGGAAATAATTTTAAAAATATCCATCTCTTGATCGTTCATTCTTTTTATCCTTCTTTCATTAAACTTTTCATATAAGACGTAAAGTCTTGGAAATTCTTGATTTTCGTTAATTGCAGCTCCAGCATCGGATCATCCATCATTTTGATCATCAGCCGGCTAATTTCTTTGTGAAGATTTAAATGGTCTTTTTTTATGTTGATCAGAAAGACGATTTTTACTTGTTTGTCGCGATACATCAGCGGTTTTTTCAGCAAGATCACATCAATGACTTCCTTGACCGCCATTTGTTCCATCGGGTGAGGGCCTGCGACACCCTGCTGATAGATCGTATCGATCATCTGCTCTCTATTTAAAACACTTTGCTTAAAGCCCTGTTCGACCCAGCCTTGCTTTTCTAAGCGAGCGCCTTCATTTTCTAAGACCTGCAAATAATTATCTGCCTGTTCCTCGATTTGGAACCACTCCGGCTCAAACAGACTGAGAATAAACTGATTCACATCATGAACTTTATTTTGCGATTCTCGCAGCAAATTCAAGTCTTTCTCGATTTTGCTGATTTCCGCTTGGCTCAAAATCGTTTTCGTAAAAATAATCGGAAGCTCGAAATTGGCCTGCTCCAATGGAACCGTTGAGATCAATAAATCAAAGCTTGAATCAATCTGATCCATCTCATTTAAAGCGAAGGTTTCGACCTCGGCATTGCTGAAAAGACGTTCCAAGTTAACCTTCAGCAAGTACGCCGCACCGCCGCCGGTTGAACAGATCACCGCGATTTTCTGATAATCATCAATCACTTGATTGGATTGCTTTTCCAAACTGGCCGCAAAGTAAATCGCCACATAACCGATCTCGTCTTTGCTGATATCCGCGTCCAAATCCTTATTCAGTTCATTGATGAATACCATCGCCACATTGAAAACATTGGCGTATTGTGTGTAAATATCTTCAATGATCGGATTTTCCAGCTGATGTCCGGTATAGAGCCGTTGAAGTAATGGCGCGACATGCATCAATAACGCGTTCGCCAGATCCTGATCTTGCCGGAAGCTCGTATGGTAACGCCGATCAACCAGTTCCAGCGCTTTTTGAATCGCCGAAGCCAATTGTCTGTTACTCGCGGCATCATCGAGAACCGTGAATTTCCCCCGCAGCTGCTCTTCTAAATAATTTTTCTCCGCGTGAGAAAAGGTTAACTGATAGGTCGCTTCTAAATAACCAACCAGCGCCTCCGTCAAACGGTCATAGCCATCAACGATATTGGTCTCTTCAACCTCTTCCTTGCTCAATGTATTGTTCTGCAAAATTCGAAAACTTAGTAATCGAATATGCTGGACGATGTTCTCAAAGACGATGTCGCTGATTTTTAATTGATTCATTTTCAGCTGTTCCTGTAAGAATTGCCGTAAAGCCTGTTCATCAAAAACAAAATTGAATTCTTTATACTTTTCCGTCAGTACCGGTGTATGAATCGTGTTGCGAACCAAATATAAAATCGCCCGCCGCTTTTTACTTTCTGTTCCGAGAATTTTCAAGCCGTAATGAGCTTTACTGAAAAGCGAAAGCTCGTAATTCTCGCAAAACTGTTCGACTTGTTTGATATCCGCCTTGACTGTCGACAAACTGACATCCAGCCATTCCGCGATTTGCTGCATGGTGATGTACTCATCATTGAACAGCAGTAGCAGTTCGATATTTTTGACGCGTTCTTGCGGACTTGAATTGTCTACCTGTTCTTGCTGCTTTGACTGTGACAAGTAGTTTCGGAACTTGGCCTTATCCAGAATCTTCAACTGATAGCCCGCCGAACGTACGCGTTCGATCGTGAAGCCTTCTGTCGAACCGATTTCCTTCAGCCATTTGATGTCATTGGCAAGTGTCCGCTCCGAAATTTGAACGGCAGCGGCTAATGCCTTGGGAGCAATCGCTTGCTTCTTCGCATATAAGTATTCAACAATTTTTTCTTGTCTCATAACTACCTCCCGCTTACAAATAAACTATACAATGTAAGCCCTTTACTTAAAATGGCAACTTTTTCAAATTAAAAATGCAAAAAACGCCTGAATCAATGGTGCACTCACTATTAAAGCACAGCCGGCGGTCATTTCAGCATTTATTTTTCTAAAGTGTTCAAAATATTTTGGAGCGACAGTCATTCAACTGCTAAAGCAAAAAAAATAAGCCCTTCTTCTGAAGAAGGACTCAACATTTCTTATATCAGTTTAATGTTACAAATCAATACATAGATAATACTGATAAAAAGTGCGTTAGGAAATAGCTCATTTCGGAACTTTAGCCAAATATATAATCTTAATAGCCTACTCTTATTAATTCACTAATAAATGTATAGTTCATTATAATAGCACCTTTCAAAAAGTACTATTTACTAGTTTTCCAATGTTTGATAGACTTTGTTAAATACTTTTATACAGGAGAATTTTATGGGTTTTAACGGAAAAGATGAAAATTTATATAATGATTTGTTAAGTAAAAACTCGATACTTAAGATAAATGCTAATAACGAAGGCGATATGATTGGTTATTCTTCTGAGAAGAGTAGTATCCAATATTATGAAAGCAATGATATAAATGCAATCTATGAAAGCTTTTTAAAATCTGCTAATTCTGATTTGATTTTTAGAGGCGAATCTGATGTCTATGACGCCCCTAATGCCTCGGTACATAGATTTGATGATATTAATTTCTCTCAAATGATAAGCGAATATTCTAGTGAGGTTAATGCCGATCTACTTCCGATTGAGGAGAAAAATTTTTTACTGTACGCCCAACATCATGGGTTGCCAACTCCTCTACTTGATATAACAGAAATTTTGAACTCTGCTTTGTATTTTGCCTGTAATGAAGATGGAAACCAAAATACGAATTTCGGAGTTTTACACATCTTTGAATCAAATTTTTGCATAGACATTAGTTCAATTATAGAAAATAGAAAATGGGATATCAACATAATTAACGAATACAATAAGTTTCTAAAAAACGACTATTCCGAATTTTTTTCAATTTTAATTAATAAACTTTTTAGTAACAACTATATCCGGACTGTGATTGATCAACTATCCCATGACTTAATAGAATACATTAATGAAAATGTCCTAAAAAATGAGTCAGCGTTCACTACGAGTAGGAATAAGGAATCTTTCAATCAATACGAAACATATCTAAATGAAATAAAAATTTTTATAAAGAAAGTTAACCAAAATAAAATAGGTGACATATTGTATTCAGGTGATTTTGACTTATTGCTTATCAAATATTCAAAACAGATTGATGTATTAGGAATATCAAAAGATACTAATGAACTATCTTCTGACATAATGAAAAATTTATTAAGAAATGATCCAGTTCTTTTGTACTTATGTTTACTAGATATTGCTTTGTTTTATTTGAGTAGTAATTTATTTATTGAAAATGAGTCAAAAATACCACAATCACTACCTCCTTTACCATATTTCCTTATTAAGCCATCTAGTAAATTTGGACGGATAAGAGCTCAGGGTGGAATCTTTTTCTATCAAATTTCAGGTGAAATACCAATTGCGTATAACACTGTAGGCATGGGAGTAAGTATCAAAAATAAAAAAATTACTCAAAAAATAATTAGCAATAGAAGAATACTGATTACTGATAAGAAGAAGATTTTAAAACAATTGGAGTATCTGGGTATAAACAGAGGAACTATATATCTTGATCCAGATAATATTGCAAAACACATTAGAAATAAATTTAGTTGAGATTAGAGTTGCAAAAATGCAACTCTTTTTCTATTAAACTTTATAATTCAGGCTTCTTCATTAACAATCAATAAAAAAAAGACCGCCGAGGCGATCTAAAAAATGGTTTAGCACTTAATATACGAATAACCCTGCTCTTGCAGCGCAACTAAGCCAATCACGCCAGACTCGATGATTTCGACTTGCTCATGCATTTGCTTCGAACGAACGTGAAAATTGCGCATTGATTGGTGACAAGCTTGATATGTGATGTTGCGGTATTCCTTCATGAACTTGATCACTCGCGGCAGCAGGTACCCTTGGATCGCTTCGCCATTCATCAATAGCACAATGTCTGCCTCCGGCTCCGTCAATAACACGTATTCGATGTTATGACGGGCTTCTCTGATCATTCCCAACTCATCGACATGGAAAACTACTTTCATTAAAAACGCCTCCTTTGATTCAATTAATGGGTAAAGCCATAATTTTTTATTTCCGTCTCCTTATGAAAAACTAAGTGACTATTTTCCAACTCTTTGATTGCCGCCTTTAAATCCTCAATAAAGTCATGGGCCATATTCATGCCAAAATCACTTCGTACTACGATCCGCTGAATGATCTGATGGTCCAAATTTTTGGGCAGCGGATAGGAAGGAACTTGCCAGCCCTTCATTAACAAGCGATCCGACAGGTCATAAAGCGTCCATTTGCGCTCACTGTCAGCGGCTAATTTATAGCAGACCAACGGCAGCTGGCTGCCATCATTGATCAGTTCAAAATGACGGGACTGCTCAATTTCTTTAGCTAGATAAACCGCCGCATCGTGTGTCCGCTGATGAATACTCTGATACCCATCAAAGCCAAAACGCACAAAATTATAATACTGACCGATCATCTGGGAAGCACTGTGGGAAAAATTGATTGCCATCGTTGGCATTTCGCCGCCGAGATAGCTGACTTTAAAGACGAGCTCTTCCGGCAAATATTTTTCATCACGCCAAACGATCCAGCCGACACCGGGATACACTAAGCCATATTTATGCCCAGAAGTATTGATTGAGATGACATTTTTCAATTGAAAGTCCCACTCTAATTCTGGTTCGACAAATGGCGCATATAGCCCGCCAGAGGCCGCATCCACGTGAATATAGACTTTGTGCTCGGTTTGCTGATTGTGTGCTTCGACTAATTGATCCAATTTTTTGATGTCATCGTATTGTCCGGTATACGTAATCCCCAAGATCCCAACGATTCCGATCGTATAGTCATCCACCGCTTCCATGGCCTTTTCCACATCTAACGACAAGTGATCCTCCGTCATCGGAATTTCCCGCAGCTCAATATCCCAATATACGCAAAATTTCTCCCAACAAACTTGATAGCCCGAAGAAATAATCAAATTCGGCTTCTTCGCTTGGGTATTCACACCTAAGGCCTCTGCCCGTTTGCGCCAAGCAAATTTCATCGCCATTCCGCCCAGCATACAGGCTTCGGAGGAACCGATCGTTGACGTTCCGATATATTTTTCTGGTCCACGCGCATGCCAGAGATCTGCAATGATATTCACGCAGCGATTCTCCATTTCGGCTGTGCGAGGATACTCAGATTTATCGATCATATTTTTGTCCAGCGTCTCACTCATCAGCTTGACCGCTTCCGGCTCCATAAATGTCTGACAGAACGTCGCTAGATTCAAACGCGAATTTCCCTCATCTAATAGATCGTCCTTGATCATCTGATAGGCGATTCGCGGTTCGATCGATTTTTCACCTAAATGGTACGAAGGTAATGTTTCATCTTCATTCTTTGATCCAAAAATTGGTTCCAAATAACTTGCCTCACGCCGATTTTTCTTTCCATAAAGCATCCGACACATCTCCTCTGTTTTTGAAAATGCCCTTGTTTATCCAGTTGAACAAAAAAATTCCTTCTACTTTAAGAGTAGCTGAAAGCGCTAAAAAACACAAAAGAATTCCTTCCGTTTATCCCTTAGATGAAGCAGTTTTTTCGAATTAACTCAAAATAATTCAGTTATTTCGAAAAAAACAACGCTTTTTTTAATAAAAGACTTTCTTTTTACTTGTGAATCTATTATTTTGGTAGTAGCATGCAAAAAAATTTAGCGGAGGACGCGCATTATGTCTTATCAAGAAATGATCTTTTCTTTCTTAGGCGGATTAGGAATTTTCCTTTTTGGGATCAAATATTTAGGCGACGGCTTGCAAAAAGCTGCCGGAAATCGATTAAGAGAAATTCTAAATCGTTTCACCTCAACGCCATTTCGTGCCGTTTTAGCCGGGATTATCGTTACCGGTTTAATCCAAAGCAGTTCAGGCACAACCGTTTTAGCTGTCGGACTTGTGAGTGCCGGCTTTATGACTTTAAAGCAAGCGATCGGAGTCATCATGGGAGCCAACGTGGGGACGACTGTCACCGCTTTCATTATCGGCTTCAATTTGAGTGAATACTCCCTGCCGATCATCGGTGCGGGTGCAATCCTGCTCTTCTTTTCCAAACGAACTACTCTGCAATCAATTGGGCAGATCCTTTTCGGATTCGGAGCCCTTTTCTATGGTTTGACGTTGATGGGAACGGCGATGGACCCATTAAAAGATCTCCCGCAATTCAATCAATTAATGATCAGTGTTTCTCATCACCCAATCCTAGGTGTTGGAATCGGGACATTATTGACGATGGTCTTGCAAAGCTCTAGTGCGACGATCGGGATTCTGCAACAGCTTTATATGCAGGGCAGCGTCACCTTAACCGCTGCTTTACCCATTCTATTTGGGGATAATATCGGTACGACAATCACCGCTGTCATCGCCTGCTTGGGTGCCAGTGTTGCCGCTAAACGGACTGCGGCCTCTCATGTGATTTTCAATTTGGTTGGTGCCTTCATTTTCACCTTGTTACTAGTCCCATTCACGAAACTCGTGACTATCTTTGCGAGTTCACTGGGCTTGAATCCAGCCATGCAAATCGCCTTTGCCCATGGGCTCTTCAATCTTTCTAACTTGGCGATCCAGTTCTGGTTCATTCCTCAGATCGAGATGATCGTGAAGAAGATCGTTCCTGGCAGCGAGAAGAATCTGAACATCCGCTCAGTCACTTTAAGCGAGCCTATCATCCATACATCTTCTGTTATGGCGATCGAGCAAGCAAAAGGTGAAGTGGTTCAAATGGGAAATTATGTCCTTTCTTCATTGAAGGCCGCGCGTAAATACTACAACGACACCAAAGAAGAATGGCGCGATGACGTTTTACAATATGAGGATGCCATCAATCAATGCGACATTGAATTGACGGAGTATCTCGTAAAAATTTCTGCGACCGAGTTAACACCTTTGGAGAGTCAGGAACAAGCGATGCTGCTAGAGTTCACCAAAGACTTCGAACGCATGGGCGACCATTCGATGAACATCATTCGGTATGTCAAAGAATCCATTGCCCTAGAAGAAAAGCAGCGGGCAAAAGACAAACGGAATAAGACCAAATCAACCAATAATCGGCAAACATTCCTGCTTCATGACGAAGACCTTGAGCTGCTTTTCGATAAAGTCCTAAAAAATATCCGAGATGCGATGCAGGTTTTAGATAATGACGATGTTGAACTCGCTCAGAAAATGTTGGATCGTGAAGAAGAGATCAATCAGCTGGTTGAACTATTGCGGAATAAATATATCCGCTTAATGACTAAAGGTGAAGGTCGGGCAGCGGATGGCGTGCTGTTGATCGATATCAGTTCTAACCTTGAACGTTCCAGTGATCGTACGCTGCATATCGCAAAATATTTCTTAGGAAATAAATACAACTTTAAATACGATACCTCGAACTTCCATTACAAAGAACCCGCAGCATCACTTGACGACGCAATTGGTGATGCTAGCGAAGCATTAGACTAATAGAAAAGCTGCCTGATCTCTTAATGAGATACAGGCAGCTTTTTTTTGCATTAAAAATCTGGGTTTTTCATCAAAAAATCCGCTATCTGCTTAAAAAAAGTACCATTTCCCATAGAGATCCACGGCCTCTACTAGACTGGTTATAATCATCTCGCTTACTTTAGAATAAACCAAATGCGAAAAAAACAAATAGAACCGCTCGCGACCGATCTCCTCTTGAGTAAAATCACTAATTAGTTATTTTAATCCTTACTAATCCGTGAGTTTTTTTCAAAAAAGAGACTCATAAACCTTATTATTCAAATATTTTACGAAAGATTATTAAAAAAAGTATATCGAAAAACTATTTACAACCTTGTTATTAAAGGTTACTCTTTTAGATATAAATTACAGAAAACGTTTACAACAAATGTTTTTTACTAGTCTGGAGGAAATTGAAGATGGAAGTAGCGAAATTGGGGCAAAGACAATTATTTGGTATGAAAAAGGAGACGCTCTTGAAAAGAGTTCGTCAGTATTTCGAACAAACGCAGCAAGCAGCCGAAGTCGTGGAGTACCTTGTAGCGATCCTATTTCGCCACTCGATCTGTGTGGGCGACTTTTCGCTTCAGCCACTAAGTGCGTTGATTCGTCAAATTTTCATGACTGAAACACCAAATGATACTTTGCGCAGACACTGCGTCTACTTTGAAGACTTCTTTTCCAGCGTTGAATGGCAAACTGTCATCCAGCGTTTATTCAGCAATAAAGAAGACTATCAGCAATTAACCAAAGAAGCTCAGCTTTACAACCAGCTGTTAGAGAAAAAGAACCTTGAAACAGCAAAAAAATCCGACTTTCAATTCGATCTTGTGTCGATTTTTAAAGACGCTAACGGAAAACGCCATACATGGACACTGCGTGATACGAAGCAAGTGTGCTCCGTAGAGGAAACCGCTGAAGTATTGGGGATTTTGACAACGCTGACCATTTTCCAAGCCGCCGGTGTCCGCCGCTTTGCTGAATACGTAAAATTCAAAAGCAAAAAAGGCTGTATTGATGCGGAGCATGAAGCGATTCAAGCAGAACTAGAAACCCCTGCTCAGGAACTGACTGTTGAGGAAAAACAGCCTCGCAAAGCAAAAAAGCCGCAAGAACTAGTTCCTACGGTTTCCAACTCTACTAAAAAGAAAACGACGCAAAAAAATCAGCCCACGAAGTCAGCCAACAGTCCCCGCAAACGCCCGCTGAGCTATGAAGAAGCCGCTGCGAGGGCAGATGCGCTGTACCCGCTCCCTAGCGAAGAGCCTGTGACGTCTAAACCAAGTAAAACGTCGACTAAAAACACTGCCGCGACCCCGGATTACTCGGATACTAACTTTCTGCTCTATGGCAAGACCAAAGAACAAATCGCACAGGATCGAGCAGAGAAAAGCCGGCAGAATAGAATCAATAAATTCTTAAAGGGAAAGAAAAAATAGCAGGTTCCTTGTTTCATCACAAGAAACCTATTCATCGACCCCTTTTGTAAGGCCGTCTAGTACTTCTCGTCAAAGTAACGGTACACTTCATCCCAGCCGTTCAATTTGAGCTCGTAGGTTTCATGGGCATTATGGGGGGCAGCGAAAAGAATGCCTTGGCCACGGAAGGTTTCCAAATGACGCAAATGATCATCGATCAAATAATCGGCAGAAATAATCGATTTATCGCCGCAAAAAACATAATGGCTTTCCGGAATAAAAGCAAAATGCTCCTTGAGCCAAGCATATTTTGCGTTGAACGATGTCGGAAATTCCATTGCGGCAGTCGTAATAAAGATCTCGTGTTTCTCCGCCAATTTTTCTAGCGCTTCCTTTGCGCCGTCAATCAAGGGCAAATCAGAGAAATAGGTGGGATCACTGACCCGTTTGCGAATATTTTCAGTTTCTTCTGGATGCAGCTCACGCAATTTCTTGCCTGCTATCCCTTCTTTGGTGTACGCGGTTCCATTCGACTCATTAAACAGTCGAATCTCTTTAGACATAAAATCCGCGATCACTTCGTCCATATCGACAGCTATTCGTACCATGCCAACACTCCTTCACTATTTTGTCAGAGGACCGACTGCTTCAGCAGACCGCTCTTCTGGTAAAACTCTCTTTGCGAACATTTTCTCCTAATCCGAGTGCTTCGTCAATAAGCTCCGACCTGGATTTTATTCTCAACCTTCATTTATCGCTTATAACCAAATAACATTGAACCTTTCACAATCGTAAGTTTACCACTGCTTTCGTAAGTTTTTTCTCTCTTGTTTCCTTGATATGATGAATACATCAAAGAAAGGGAGTTGGAAAAAAATGGATACATTAACGATTGTTTTGTTGGGTTGGGGACTTTATTCAGTGATTACTTATTTTGAGAAACGCGGGGAACGGATGAAAGCAATTATTGCTACGGTATTAGTCAGTTTGGTTATTATTTTGTCGAATGTTTTTGGCAATTTTGCCGGGGCTTCCCAGTTAGGTCTGGCGAAATTATTGCTGACTGTTGGTGCTAGTGTGATCATTCTTTCATTCTTCATTTTTCTGCCAGCCATTTTTAAACCAAAAAAATAAGTTAGGCAAAAGATTCTTTCGAGGATCTTTTACCTAACTTTTTCTTATTCTTCCACCGATACTGGAACGACTTCAAATTTCGTTACGTCTACCAGACCGATATCCGTGATTTTCAAATTGGGAATGACCGCTAACGACATAAAGCCTAACGTCATGATCGGATCAACTTTTTCCGAGACACCTAATGTTTCATGAGCCAAACGATTGATCTCCGCCTCTTGTTCCGCTACCGCTTCGCCTGAAAGGTCGCTCATCAAGCCCGCGATTGGCAAGGCCATACTACCGATGACTTCTCCTGCCTCAACCAAAACCACGCCGCCTTCTTGTTCCTTTAACGCTTGCACAGCTGCGGCCATGTCCTCATCATTCGTTCCTGTTACGATCAGATTATGTGAATCATGGGCGATCGATAAGCCGATCGCGCCTTTCTTCAAGCCGTAATCCTTCAATAACCCAATAAACACATTTCCAGTATTGTGATGCCGTTCAACGACGGCGATTTTAGTCACGTCCTGCTGCGGATCAAAGACAAACTGATCGTTGATATCTCGCTGAACAGAAACGATTGCTTCATTGGTCAACGCTTCTTGCGGAATCACTTCGATCGCACGGGCTCTGCTGCTGTTTAAGGTCAGCGTTAATTGCTCTTTACGGAAATTATCGATATGCACGCTGGATTGAACGTTTTCCGTTGAAATTCGTTTGATTGCTGGCAGATAGTTTCCAGCCTCAGCAATCAATTTTCCGGCGATATAAGTCGCTTCGACTTCTGGCTGTGCCAAATCAGAGAAGATGACTAGATCTGCTCTTAACCCTGGAGCGATCGCGCCGCGGTCAGTCAATTGACAGCATTGCGCAGCGTTAATCGTAGCCAGTTGGATCGCTCGAATCGGCGAAACGCCCTCCTCGATACAAACTCGAATGCTGTTATCCAAGTGTCCCTTTTCCAGCATCGTTTTTGCCTGCAAATCATCCGCTGATAACACGCATCGCTGATAGTTATTATCGGTCACACCTTTTAGGAGGGTCCGCAAGTTTTGCGTAACTGATCCTTCACGTAAAAAGACATACATGCCGCGAGCAATCCGATCCTTTAATTCTTGGACCGTCGAACATTCATGGTCATTCGCAATGCCCGCTGCTGCGTAAGCGTTCAAATCTTTTTCAAAGACCATTGGCGAATGCCCATCAATTCGTAGATTCCGCTCTTTGGCGGCTACTAGTTTATCCAGCACCTCATCCTGAGCATTGATCACGCCGGGAAAATTCATAAATTCGGCTAATCCGTCGACCTGATTTTTTTCAAACGACGGAATCATATCTGCTGCTTCTACGACTGCTCCAGCATTCTCCATGCTGGTCGCGGGCACACAAGAAGGCATCATGTAGCGAATGTCCAAGGCTGTTTCCTTGGCCGCCTCCACCATATAATCCAAGCCCTGCAAGCCAAGTACGTTCACGATCTCATGGGGATCAGCCAGCACGGTTGTCGTTCCATGAGGAACTAGCAATCGGCCAAACTCTTCTGGGGTCACATAAGACGATTCCACGTGGATATGGGGATCAATAAATCCTGGAGCAACAAATTTTCCTTTTAGATCGATCGTTTCTTTTCCTTGATAATCTTTACCAACACCGGCAATCTTTCCATCGATGATCGCCACATCGCCTTGCATGATCTCTGCTTGATAAACGTCGACCACCTGCGCATTTTTTAGAACTAAATCAGCCGGAACACGTCCTGCCGCCGCATCGATCAATCGCTTTAATGTCTCTTTTGTCACTTCCTTCGCCCCTTTTTAAATATTTTTTCTATTATAGCAGGGTTGCACCCGCGATTCACTCATAAATTACTCATAATCACTAAAATGATTCTAAAAAAAGAGTTCAAAAAAAGCCGATCTCCAAACATTAGCTTTTTGCTCTAACATTTGAAGACCCGCTCATGGATTTATTTCATTTAAAAACAGAATCAGTCTTAACGCTGGTTATCCTTCTGGATGCAGCACCTCATAGCTCTTCTTCAATACTTCATCGGTATAATTCGTCAAGGTTTGATAAACTTCTTCATTCAAGCGTTTGTAGATCGCAACGTTTTCCGGTTTCGGTGTGAAGACATCCTTCACCTTAACCATTTTTTCAACAGCTTCTTCATAACTCTCATAAATGCCCAAGCCAACTGCCGCGTTAATCGCCGCACCAACACTGGCGCTGCCGTTGACTACATTTCGTTTGATCGGCAAATTAAAGATATCCGCAAAAATCTGCATCAATAGATCACTATTTGATCCGCCGCCAGTCACGATTACTTCATCGATCGGATGACCCATTTCGTCCGTCATGTTTGTGACATTGTTTTTCATTGTATAGGCGATACCTTCTAAAATCGAACGGTATAAATAGCGATAATCGTGATGGGCATTAAAGCCGATCATCACGCCGCGTTTGAAGGGTTCCCATGGATTCGCTAACCAGTCTAATTTTGTCATTAAACCGTCGCTTCCGGCGGGAATATTCGCTGCTTGTTCATTCAAATATTCCTCTTCGCTGATGCCTTGATAGTTCGAACGAATGCTGATTTTTTCGCCTAAAAGATCCTTGAACCAAGACACTGTCCACATTCCGCGGCGAATGCCGTAGCCTTCATAAATATAGCGGTTCGGCATTGATGATAGAATTCCCCAGTAATTAACCGCGTCGCTTGGCGGCATCTCCTTGCCCATCATCATACTGCAAATATAGGTTCCTAAAGAAACGACTGCACTCGTATTTTGGATCAATCCGGCACCTAACGCTTCCACTGCTTTATCGCTTGTTGTCGCAAAAACTGGCAACCCTGCTGGCAAGCCTGTTTTCTCGCTGGCTTCTTTAGTCACCTCACCCAATTTGTCGCCGGGTTTCACGGCTTCAAAAAGCATATCCTCCGGTAGGTTGTATTGCTTCAGTACTTCATCATTGGTTGACCAGTCCCATGTTTCATAATCAACCGGCCATTGACCAAAGTTATTACCAATATTATCTTTGAACTCGCCAGTCAAACGATGCGTAATATACCCGCTTGTTGATGTTACATATTGAACATCGGGATTATCATGGACATAGGGCGTAGAGGTCCGTTTATCCATCCAGCTGATTACCGGCTGCGCCAAGGTGCCGTCTTTTTTCAATAGTACGCGGCAGCAGCGAATAAATCCTAATCCGATGCCGACAATATTTTCTTTTCGTACGCCGAATTCATCCATCGCTTTATTCGCTGCGACACATAACGCATCCCACAGGTCATCGCCCGGATGTTCAACAACGACGTCTTCGCCTAAGTGCATCGGACGCAACGCTTCTTTGCCCTCACCTACGATATTTCCTTCCAAATCGAAAATGACGATCTTCGTGCTTTGACTCCCGCCATCAATCCCAACAATATATTTTTTCTCCATACGGCTCTCCTTCAATTGAAATTTTTCTTCTATATAATAGATCCTTGCATCGGTCCTTTTCGCGAACCCTAAAAAGTACAAAAAGACTGAGAAGAAAGGTTCTCAGTCTTTTGGATAGACTATCGTACTAAGAATCCGCCATCGACTGCTAGAATGTGGCCATTAACGAAATGTGAAGCCTCAGAAGCTAAGAATGCAGTCGCACCCATCAAGTCAGCAACGTCACCCCAACGCCCTTCTGGTGTGTGGTTCACGATCCATTTGCTGCGTTCAGGATCTTCAATCGAAGCCTTCGCCGCATGGGTTTGGAAATAGCCCGGTGCGATACCGTTTACTTGGATATTGTATTGCGCTAATTCGTCACAATACGCTTTGGTTAAGCCAGCTAAACCATGTTTAGAGGCTGCATAAGCGGGTGCCCATTGTCCGCCTAAGAAAGAGAACATTGAACAGATGTTGATGATTTTTCCGCTCTTTTGCGGAATCATAACTTTTGCTGCTTCATGACTCATATCAAAGGCTGCCGTTAAGTTGATATTGATCGTTGGGTCCCATTTGTCGCGGCCGTAGCTTACTACGTCGTCACATGGGCAAATCCCAGCACAGTTTACTAAAATATCAACGGAGCCAAATTCAGCGACACATTTTTCAATTACTTCTTGGCAGACACCGTCTTTCGTAATATCGGCTTCCATATATGCTGTTTTCGCGCCGCGTTCTGCTAGAACCGCGTTAAATTCTGGATCATCCGGCATGATTGATGGCATAAAGATATTTGCGCCAGCTTCAGCTAATGCCAATGAGAATGCTTGTCCTAATCCAGTGTTTCCGCCTGTTACGATCGCGTTTTTTCCTTTGATGTGAAACATGTCCATCTTAAAGTCTTTGATTTCCATTTTTTTACCTTCTTTTCCTTTTATTTTGTTTTTTCACCCGCTTGGGGTTATCCCTTAAGTTTGGTACTCAGTTTCCTTGCAAATTCGGCCGCATCGCCATGAACGACGAGACTGGCTAAATAATTCATCGGTGCCCCAAGATCGGTATTCACCGAAATAATTTCCTTCACATTTTTTAACCCTTCGATATGCTGCGTCGAGCCGTAAATACCTAACGCTATATAGAGATCCGGACTGACTGTTTTACCCGATTGCCCCACCTGAATTTCTCGCGGCGCCTTTTTCCGATCCACGAGCTGCTTTGATGCCGCTACGACACCCGTCAGCTCATCTGCCAAATCCTGCAATTGATCGATCGGTTGCGTAAATCCGCCGCCTGCCGAAACAATCACATCCGCCTCGCGAATATCCACAGTGCTTTCTGCGCTCTCAACCACCTCTAACACCTCGATTGATGACGCTTTCAAATCGGTCGGGATAAAATCAATCACTTCTGGTTCTTTGGTCAAGTCCGCCGTCTGAAAAACATTCGGATGCACACTTGCCATGATCGGTGTCGATTCACACACGATACTTGCCATGATATTGCCTGAAAAAGCCGGTCGAATCAATTTTTTTCCGCGCTTATCAACTTGGATATCCGTAATATCAGCCACTAATCCTACCTCAAGCCGCATTGCCAAGCGAGGAGCCACCATTCGCCCAAATTCCGTCGCTAGAATGATGATGCTGTCAAACTGATACTTCCTATGAACCTGTTCAATGATATCGGTCGTTAGTCGACTGTCCTTTGGCTGGATCGTCGGTGCATTGACCTGGATCACTGCATCCAGTCCCTTTACTTTTTCAGGCAAATTGATTCCTAAACCATAAACAAACGTTTCTTCTTCACCAGCTAGGCGATTCACTACATCAACCAAAGCCAATGAATAGTCGACCTGATCGTTATCTATCAGAATGAGTCCTTTAAACATTATAAGTACCCCTTTTCCTTTAGAAAATGAACGACTTCTTCAATACCCTCGTCGTCGACTTTTACCACTTTATGCGCCACTTGCTCTCTTTTAACAACCACATTTTTTCTCACCTTAGTTGGTGAACCCTTGCCGCCAATTTTTTCTGCCGGCAACTTCAACGTTTCGTTGCTCACCAGTGAAAATTGGTCATCCACATTTCTCCCGATATTTTCATATCTTACAAATCCTAAACGCAAATTCATTTGATGCGTCACACTCAACACACTCGGATTTTGAATTTTCAAGCGATACGTTTTTTCCTCCTGCAAGGCTTCCACGATCGAAAATTCTTCCGTTGCTTCTTTGATGGCCACGATATTAGAAAATTGGTTGATCCCCATGATTTCTGCAATCTGCGGACCAACATGCCCCGTTCCGCCATCTAACGTATGTGTGCCGGTGAGCAATAGATCATAGTCCTTTGAAGCCAAATAACTAGAGATGATCCGGCTCGTTACCAGTGAATCACTGCCGGCGAACTGACGATCACTGATCAAAACCGCCTGATCGGCACCTAATCGTACAAAGTCCTTCATCGGTTCTTCCAGCTTCATGGGTCCCATAGTAACGACCTCTACGTAAATAGCAGGGTCCTTTTTTTTCTGCATCATCGCAAAAGCCAAAGCATTCTTATCATCTGGATTTAGAATAAGCCGGGACATATCTCGGTCGATTTTATCCGTCTCGTAATCGTAGACAAACTTTTCCGTATCCGGTACAAATTTGACTAAACAAATGATTTTCATGATTCCCCTCCTATCTCGCAAATTCCATTCTCATTCAAGGGCGAAGACTCGCCCTCGAATGAATCCTGTTTTATTTTTGATACTTCAAGCCTTCTTGAACGGGATAAATATTTCCGAAACTCATGACACCCTTCGGATCGAAAACTTCTTTCAGGCTTTCTAACATATAGTACGCAGATTGATGCTCTTCTTTTGTCCATTCGTTACGATACTTGCCGATACCGTGATGGTGACACATTGAGCCGCCTAATTTCAGCGTTTCTTCTACGATGATCGCTTGGATCGGATGGTGATAGATCTTCATTTCATCTTCTGGTTCACAGTTGATGTCATAGTTATAAACGAAGTACATGTTTGTACCGTTTAGATAGCTGTGTGAAGAATGTCCGCCCAGCATCGTCAAATCATCAGCACGCGGGAACTCGTTGCGAATTCTGTCGATTACGTTGTTGTAAATCTTAGTGATTGTTTCCCAATCCGCTGATACTTCGGTAGTGTAGCCATCATGTTTGTCGTTATCGATCATGCCCTGAACTTCATCATCAATCGTTTGTTGTGTCCAGTTCAATTGGTTGAACCAGTTTTCGATCAATTGAGAATCCACTTGCTTCACGATACCGTCTTTGAATTTCTCAACCGCTTCTTCGATTCCCTTACCAGTCGCTTCAACAATACCTTCTGGGCCTTCAGCCATGAAAATCAAGACGCATTTGTCTTCGTAGAAATGATAGAAGTGCTGACGCGCATCTTCCGGCGAGTACGTCCGAGCAACAGATGGACGATATCCGTTGACCATCACTTCGCGAAGGACCTTCACTCCATCTTCTACATCGTTCACTAGGTAGCCGTAGAATTTATTGTTGTCTGGATAATGTTTAAAGATTTTCACTGTTACTTCCGTGATATAGCACAACGTTCCTTCATTTCCGATAACGATGTGGCGAATGTCTGGGCCGCCAGCACGACGAGAAATATTTTTGATACGCGAGATATGCCCATTCGGGAAGACACATTCAAGCCCTACGACCATATCTTCGATTCCGCCGTATAAGGTAGAAAATTGTCCGATTGAGCGTGTTGCCACTAATCCGCCGTATTGCGCGATTGGTTTTGATTGCGGCGAATGTCCGGTAGTGTAGCCGATTTTTCTTAATTCATCTTCTAATGCTTGCAACGGCACACCTGCTTGAACAGTCGCTTGCATGTTATAAGGATCGATCTTCAAAATTTTGTTCATATGCGATCCATCGATCACTAATGCTAGATCTTTCCAGTTTTCCAAGCCGCCTTCTGTTGCAGTTTGTCCACTGCGGGGAATGACGTTGATATCATTTTCGTTGCAATACATCAAAAGCTCTTTCACTTCTTCTGGATTATTAGGATAAACGACTGCAGTCGGCAGCGGATTGTCTAATACTCCTTTTGCTTTCATGTATTTACGATAGCGGTCAGAGGACGCATCATACAATGTTTCGCGATCCGTAACGACCTGCTCTTCAGAAACGATGTTCTTTACGTCTTTAATGATTGCTTCTTTCACCAATGTTTCAGAATTCATTCAATTAGCTCCATTCATCTTTTTTTCGAAAGCGCTTTTCCTGAGTTCAGTATAAAGTGCTGAAATTCATTTTACATTAAAATTTAATTAGATTTTCTACTTTTTTTCAACTTTATTGAACTGTTTGGAAAATTTTCCACTTTTTATTTGCTTTTTTGTCTTTTGCTATGCTATTCTTGATGTATCATAAAGGAGGCACCGCAATGAAGATTCAATTGGATCGGTTAAATGATCTGGAAATAGAGATTCATCGCTGTTTGATGACGGCCAGCCAAGACCAGCCGCAGATGACAATCACCGAAGCCGCGAAACTAGCAGACGTTTCTCCTTCAAAGATCTCTAAGCTGGTTAAAAAAATGGGCTTCTCAGGCTATAAGGAATATTCGCGCTTCTTAGCCGGGAAGGAATTAGTCAAACAAAAAAAATTAAATAGTGAATTTGCCCGTATTCAAGACTTCATGGAAAACTTCGATGCATCCTCCGTTGATTATCTGGCCGATTTGATCCAGCAATCAGAAAAAATCTTATTGTTTGGGTACGGCCCAACAAACTTCTGTATGGAATATTTTGAATATAAGCTGAACTTCACCTTGAACAAAAATGTCATTCGTGTAAGTCAGCCTTCCTTGATTCCTGATTTGTTGACGGATGACTCGCTGCTGCTGATTTTTTCCGTCGCGGGAAAATTCGCGAATTTCGATCCTTTATTCGAAGAAGCCAAAAAACACCATGCCAAATCATTATTGGTCATGGAGGAAATGAATACCGACTTGTCCCTCGATGCCAGTGAGATCATCTTCTTAACCAAGTCTCACCAAGAGGAACACTTGAAATCCCACGAAAAGACCCGAACGATCTTGTTGATGTACATCGAAGAAGTCATCCGCAAGCTGACAAAAAATGACCCTCGCGAATAATTCGCGAAGGTCATTTTTTTGTGATTCATTTGCTGGTCGCTGCTTGTTCTCAGCAAGCGACTTTCACGTTGAACAGACCCGCTTATTTCATGATCCAATCAAACAGCCAGTCCATCATCATAGCGATAAAGGCGCACAAAACGGCCCCTACGATAATGATTGGTCCGCCATCCGTGATCGCGATCCCGCGTAAGATCACATCCCCGACCCCGCCGGCTCCCACAAATGAGCCGATCGTTGTGATCCCGACAGAAATCACCAAAGCATTTCGAACGCCGGCTAAAATCACCGGCATCGCCAACGGAATCTTGATCATATATAAAATTTGATAACGATTCATGCCGATTCCTTTGGCACTATCCACGTACATCGGGTCCACATTGACTAAGCCAACATAGGTGTTTTTCACGATCGGCAGCAGCGAATACAAGACAACGGTAGCCACGACCGTATTCTGCCCTAGCCCCATCAAAATCAAAAGAACGGTCAACATCGCAATCGAGGGAATGGTTTGGATCACATTGATGATCCCGATCACGATATCCGAAAGCTTTGGCCGCTCCGATAAAAGAATCCCTAAAGGAAAACCGATCAAGAAGGTCAACACGACACCAATCACCGAGATATACACATGAACTCCGAATTGTGTGATCAGGTAAGAAGAGTTTTCACTTAGGTATTGAACAAGATTATCAAACATCAGCTTCCCTCCTCAAAAAAGTTATGCTTCTCTAAAAAACGGCGCGCAATAATCTTTGGCTCCAGCAGCTCATTATCTGATTCGTAATTCAAACGCTGCATGGTTTCCGTATCAATCGTATTTTGCAGTTTCAATAAGATCGGCTTTAGCTCGGGGTATTTTTTCAGCGTCTCTCCCGAAACAACGACACTGGCAGTATACGGCGGGAAGAATTTTAAATCGTCTTCCAGCATGACCAAATCATAACTGCCGACCCGGCCATCGGTTGAATAGCCTAGGATCACATCCAGCTCCTCAGCGACCAAGGCATCATACAGCAGCCCGACCTGCATTGGATAGACTCGCTGAAACTTGGTTTTATACGCTTCAGTGTAGCCCTTATAGCCGTCGCCTTCCCGCTTGTACCACGTTTGATCCGAACCCAAACGCATTTTTCCCGCACATTTCTGCAGATCGCTAACCTTTTTCAAATCATATTTTTTGGCCGTTTCCTGTGTCACCATAAAGGTAAATTGGTTCGAAAAACCATAGCTAGGGAACCAATCAAAACCAAACCGTTTATCAAACTCCCGCTGAACGATTTTTAAGGCCTTATCCGGATCTTTTTCCGTCGGCAGTCCTAGCGTACCGATCAAATCGGTTCCGGTATAACGAGTCGGAGCAATATCCAAATCGCCGCGAACCATCGCTTCATGCATCAAATTCGCCGAACCTAAATTATTCAGATAGACAATGTTTTTATCCGTCGAATGCTGGAGCAGTTCGACTACGAGATTTCCCAAGATCTGCGATTCCGAAGTGACTCCTCCGGCTACCGTGATCGTATCGTCTTTGGCGGTAAAATTCCGCACAATAAAGCTGCCGAACAACAGGATCATCGCCGCTAAAAGTACATTTCGCTTTTTCATCGACTCACCCTCGATCCATCGTTAATTTTTGTTCAGAGCGTTTCAAAAGCGCGTCAGAAATCAACGCCAGCAGCGTAATTGGGATCGTCCCCATCAGCACCAGGTCCATCCGATAAAGGTTCAATCCATTGAAAATATAGTCGCCCAAACCGCCGGCACCGATATAAGCGGCCAAAGTCGTCCAAGAGATAACATAGACCGTCGATACCCGAATGCCCGCCATGATAACGCCCATTGCTAAAGGCAATTCGATTTGCAATAAACGCTGCATTTGCGACATTCCCATACCCTTTGCGGCATCCAAATAGGTCGCATCCACCGATTTGATACCGACATAAGTGTTGCGCAAAATTGGCAATAATGAGTATAAGAACAAGGCGATGACCGCTGGAATCTTACCGATCCCGAAAAAAGGAATCATGATGGAAAGCAGCGCCAGCGAAGGAATTGTTTGAAACACACCGACCACTTTGATGACTGTCTCAGACCCTTTTTTCACACGGGTCAGCCACGCGCCTAAAGGAACCGCCACTAGAATTCCTAAAAAAATCGCTAAAAAGGATAAATAAAAATGTTCCCAAAATTTTAATACTATTTCACTTCCGTATTCGGACCAAAAACTCATGTCATCACCTCCTATTGCAACTGTTCCTGTACAAGCGACACCAAGGACGATCGGGTCACGATCCCGACAAGATGGTCCTCATCATCCACTACCGGCAAATATTTAAAGGTATGGTTGATTAGCGGCTCGATCACATCGGCCACACGGTCATTTTGATTAACGCTGGCCGTATCTTTTCCCATGACCTCGAAAACCGACGAAGCCGGCTTTAGTTTAGAAATATTTCGTTCAATAAAGTTGATATCGACAAAGCCTTTTAAGCAGCGCTGATCGTCCACCACTAGCAGCGTGTCCACCTTCTTTTCGGACATTTGACGAATCGCATCGGTGATCGACTTGCTGATCGAAATAGCCTCGACCCGCTTCACCATCAAATCGGCCACGGTCATTTCATTGTTGTAATAACTGTTGCGCTTGCGCTTCCCAATCAATTCTTCCACGAAATCATTCGCCGGATGTTCAAGGATCGTTTCAACCTCGTCATATTGAACGAGTTCACCATGATCCATGATGATGATTTTATCAGCCAGCTTGATCGCCTCATCCATATCATGAGTCACAAAAACAATCGTCTTTTTCATTTCCTGCTGCAGACCTTTGATCATCTCCTGCAAGGCATCCCGCGTAATTGGATCTAAGGCGCCAAAGGGTTCATCCATTAAAATAATATCTTGGCTGGCGGCTAATGCGCGGATTACTCCGATCCGCTGCTGCTGTCCGCCGGAAAGATTTTTCGGTTTGCGTTCCAAAAATTCTAACGGCAAATCTACCCGTTGAATCAAGCGCTCCGCAATTCCCGCCTTCTTTTCTTCGCTCCATTTCAAAAGCTTCGGAACGATCATAATATTATCCCGAATGGTCATATGAGGAAATAAGCCGATGTTCTGAATCACATAGCCGATTTTTCGCCGCAGCTCGTCTTCGTTCAATTTGGTGACATCTTGCCCATTGATCTTAATAATCCCCTTTGAGGGTTCGATCATTCGATTGATCATCCGCACCAGCGTGGTTTTCCCGCTCCCGCTGGTACCGATGACACAAATAAATTGATTATCTTCAATCGTCAAATCAAATGGGTGGACTGCGATTGCCTCTTCGCCATACCTTTTCTCTACCTGTTCAAACTCGATCATAAAATGATTCCTCCATCCATTATGTAATACGTCGCGGCAAAAAAGCTTGCCGCAACAAACAGTCGCTAGCGGACTAAATAGCCGCCGTCCACTGGTAAAATATGTCCGTTAACAAAATTTGAAGCGGGACTCGCTAAATAAATAATCGCCCCCATCAAATCCGCTGGCTCTCCCCAATAATTGGCGGGGACGTGTGCCAAGACTTGCTGGTTGATCTCAGGGTCTTCGCGATCCTTCTTAGTCATATCCGTAGCTAAATACCCTGGCGCGATTCCATTCACTTGAATATTGTATTGGGCTAATTCGTCGCAATATGCCTTGGTCAACCCGACCAATCCATGCTTCGCTGCGGCATTTGCCGGAGATTGCTGGCCGCCTAAGTATGAAAACAAGGAGCAGATATTGATAATCTTGCCGCTCTTTTGCAGAATCATTACTTTGGCTGCCTCATGAGCCATCTCAAAAGCCGCGGTCAGATTCAGCTGGATCATCGGGTCCCATTTTGAGCGGTCGAACTGGCGCACATCGGCTGCAAGATACAGCCCGGCACAATTAATCAGCACGTCAACGGTGCCGAAAACCTCCACACAATGCTCCACCACCTGTTGGGGAACGCCCTCTTCGGTCAAATCCACTTCCATGAAGACATAGCATGAGCCAGTCTCCTCAATAATTTTTTGCGTGGTACCGTCATCATCGATCAAGCTGGGAACAAGGATATTTGCTCCGCTTTTTGCCAATGCCAATGAAAAGGCCCGCCCAATACCGGTATTCCCCCCAGTCACGATGGCGACTTTTCCCTCCAATGAAAAAAAATCCATACCGAATTCTGTGATTTCCATTTATCTTCCCCCTGTTAGTGTGTGATAAAGGCTGCGCAAACTCGTTCAATCCGTTACTGATGCAACGTGTTCGTTAGGCCATACATAGATAAATCCAAAACAAAAAAGCGAACACCAAATAAGCTGGTGTCCGCTTTTCTCTGTCCTCTTAGCAACAACGACCGTTTTAATTTTTTATATTTCCCAAACATCCATGTTGGTTGTTGAAATGGCTACTGCTCCTGCCTGCAATGCCGTCATTACCAGCTCCTTGTCACAAACGAGTCCGCTGGCGATGATTGGTACATCCACGACATCTTGTACCCATGATAAAACCTTTGGCATCGCACCAGGTAAGACCTCCACGACATCCGCCTTTGACGTCCCTAATTGCTTCGGTAAATTATGATACGATTTTGAGTCAATTAGGAAGAAGCGATGAACCGTAAACAATCCTCTGGCATTTGCGGCCCTTAATAAGATTGATTTCGAGCTGATGATCCCATCTGCTCGCGTGGCTCGCTTCAAATAATCGACCGCCGTCTCTTTGGTAGCCAAGCCATCGATCAAGTCCACATCCACCATCACGATCTTGCCGGCTTCCTTTAGCCGATCGACAATGTCTACGATGCTGCAAACATCGCCATACAAGACAAAGATGATATCACTTTCGCAGGTCAAGGCCTTTTCAAAACTGCGCTTACTATTGATGGCAGCAATCAATGGGTTGTCTTCCATCATTTGAATAATTTTCTTTTTCATTTTTATCCTTATCCCTACCAAGTAATTTAATACGCTTTCATTCTAGCATATCTCACAAGCCCTTTCATGAAAATTTGTGCGATCCGAAATCTATTTCCTGAATTGATTTCGCCAATCTCTCAAAAGAATCATTTCCGCGGCTGCTGTATTTCCACAGTCTAAGGGAAAACAGACGTTACGTCAATCTCTCGAAAAAAGGCTGAGTCAAAATTATTCGTTGATTTATCAAGGTTTTCCCTACTTTTTTACCGCTAAATATTCATTGAGATTATTTTTCTGAAAAATTTTAGGTTTAAAAAGATGTTGACATCGCTTTCATTAAATTCTATACTTTGGGTGTTGCTGGAGACCAGAGAGAAGTAACGCTTACTTAAGCGTTGCTTCTTTTTTGTTTTTTGTAAAACAATTCACAAGCAGGAGGGTGTTATATGAACAAACAAGCAGTTAAAAAATGGGGAACATTATTGCTATTATCGGCCGGCGCTGGGATTATCTTTCAGCTTCCTTACATTCGGGAGACGTTTTATGTTCCGATCCAAAAGGCGATGGATCTGACCAACGCACAAATGGGGATGCTTTCATCGGGTTATGCCACTATGGCGACATTTTCTTACTTTGTCGGCGGGATCGTTGCCGATAAATTCTCAGCTCGCAAGTTGCTGACCTTTTCATTCTTGATTACGGGTGTCTTGGGCTTTTGGTTTTCAACTTTCCCGGGCTTCCAAATCAGCCGATTGATTTTCGTTTTAATGGGGGTTTCGACCATCATCACCTACTGGTCTGCCGCGATTAAAGCTACTCGGATGTTGGGCGACAGCTCAGAACAAGGACGTTTATTCGGTTGGCAAGAAGGATTGCGCGGACTTTTGAACGCGTTGCTGGTATTCGGGATGACATTCGTTTACAGTCGTTTCTCAAATGAAGTTTTAGGTACAACTTGGGCTATTCGCGTATGTGCGATCGCTGTTATCATTATTGGTATTTTAAATTGGTTTGTTATTGAAGACACTGCAGCAGAAACTCATACAGAGCCTCTATCAAAAGTTGCTATCGGAATGTTTAAGACCTTGAAAATGCCGCGTACTTGGGTATTGGTCGCAATCGTATTCTTCGCTTATAGTATTTACGGTATTTTAGGATACATCAACACTTACGCCATCAATGTTTATGGATTATCTGTCGCAGGCGGAACCACACTTGGCGGGATGCGTTATTTAGTTCAGGCGGCCGGCGGAATCATCGGCGGGATTATTGCTGATAAATTAGGTTCGCGACTTCGCGTAATTATCGGCGGTGCTGCTTTACTGACACTTTGTTTTGCCGGCTTCTTAGTTTTACCGGTTGGCGCTGGCTTATTGACCGCTGTAATAGCGAACTTTATCTTCGGATTGTTCTTTATCTACGTAGTACGCAGTCAATACTTCGCGATTATTGATGACGCTGGCTTCCCAGTTGAAATGACCGGTCGTGTATCTGGGATCGTTTCATGTTTAGGCTACTTGCCAGATGTTTTCATGTATACAATGATCGGCGGCTGGTTAGACGCAAATCCTGGTAAAGCCGGCTTCAACATGATGTTCATGTATGCCATTGCAATGGGGATTGGCTGTATCGTCTTCTCATTGGTTCTTACTATGATCATCAAAAAAGCCAAAGCTTCAGGTACCGCTACAGCTGAAATAGATTAAGCAAAAAGAAAGTTTCATCCCTTTAAATTCGAGGGACGAAACTTTCTTTTTATTTTTCCGGTACATCTAAAAATTCGCCGTGCATATTCTCGTAATGTTTAACGCTTAAGGTCTCAAAAATCGCGATAACCGGGTGTTCGTAATTCAAGCCTTTTTGAAACTCATTCAGTTGAGCAGCTAATTTCTTATACTCAACTAATTCTTCAACAAATAGATAGCCTTTCAACGAAACACTCTCATGTTTTTCTTTGTCGAAACAAAAAAGACTGCCGATTCGATTATGACGAATGTTTTCTGCCGTACGTCCCTCACCATTGATATAGAATTTGAAATAGTAGAAGCCATTTCGTTCCAGCGGCGGGGAAACTGCGATCGCATGAGGAAACTCGCGATTGTCCATTGTGATCAACATAAATGTATCGGCATTAGCCAACAATGTTTCCATGTTTTTATCCATTTTTAAACTCCTCCGATCCTTAGTTTTTTTCATCTTCTTCTGGTACATAAAGCGGCACAAAATCGGCCAGAAATTCCACGGTTAACGGTAATGCCGGACCCTTATCCCCATCAATTCGGGAATAGATCTTTTTGTCTGTCAGCGGTTTTAACTCCAACTTGCTCGTCTCTAAATAAGTCATTGCATCTGAATCTTTTAGCCGACCAGTAAAAACAAAGCGGAGAAGCTGAAGTAATTTCCGAAAGCGCATATTATGCAAAATGCTGACATGCAGGTCGTCAAGATCTGAATCTACATACTCTCTTCCGCCAATCGAATGCGTGGTCGTAGATAAGGCAAACCAAACTTTCAGTTTCTCATGATAATCGTCTGCCGTAATTTCTACAGGATAAGAAGTATCTTTCCCAATTTGTTTGAGCGCCTTCAAAGGATAAACGATCAAACCAAATTTCCGTTTTTCACTTTGACGAACCTCATTTGAAATATCCGCAAATGAGCCAAAAGTAAAGGAGCTAATGACCGCCTTTTGTCGATCTTGGCAGGCCGCGATTCCCACCTTGCGCTGATGACCAGCAATGATCACATCCATTGCGGCCTCCTCATCCATTGGCAAATGCCACCGTTTTGCGAAATTATTTATGGTCCCTCCTGGGATAATTCCAAGCGGCAATGACTTTCCTGCTTGAACAAATGCCGTCCCTACGATATTCAGCGAACCATCGCCGCCAATCGCTACGATACCGTCGTGATCATCCAAAGCACTCTTGACTTCTTCGATTGCCTGATCAGGATCAGGTGCGGTCAAAAAATCGGCCGAATGTCCGGCTTGTTCAAATTTTTCACGCATTTTCTTGGCTAATTCTTCTGCATCGCCATCTCCAGCATTAGGATTAAAAAAAATTCCATAACGCATCTGTTTCACCCTCATTCATTTGTCGTTCAAAATTGATTTCAAGTGCGAAATCTCTTGTTCTTTTCCCCTTCACCTTATCATTTTTAATCTAAAAAAACAGTTTTAACGAACTAAATTCCTAGAAATTAATTGCTTTTGCTTTTTTTCTAAAAAAAACCTGCTATGATAAAGCAAAGAAAGGGCTGAGAAAATGTTTGAACCAACCAAAACACGCCGCAGCGATGTCCCTTTTGACGTCGTTCCTGAGCATATGCAGCAAGAAATTTGGCATATGATTTTTATCCGTCCCATGAAGGGCTTGCCGCTTACTTCACCACAACGTTTTCACTTTTTCAAAAACAAAATGGCTCGAACACTGAGTGTCGTGTATTCACAAAATGATCCTTATTTTTCCGATGGAATCACAGCACCATATGTCGAAGCCTACGATGAGGTGGAATTTCCTAAAGTCATGTATGTCTATGATGACGGGAACGAATTACTCATGACTTTAGACGAAAAAATCGTCTGACTTTACCGGTCAGACGATTTTTGTGTATTTATTTTACTACCATGACATTACATGGCGCCTGATTTACCACATAGGCGGTTGTCGAACCAACGAGCAGCAAGGATAATGCCCCTAAACCGGTGGCTCCCATAACGATCAAATCTATCTCAAGTTTTTCGGCCAGCTCTACGATTTCCCGCTTAGGATTTCCCGCGATGATCTGCGAAGTCAAATGAACTTCCTGTTCCTCGGCGATTCGATGATGCTCCAGCTCTGTGATGATTTTCTGGGCTTTTTCGTGGACTTCCTGCATCAATGGAATCGAATTTCCTCCGGTCGTTCCGCTAAAACTAGCCGTGTCGATCACTGTTGCCAAGGTCAGCTTGCCGTTATTTCTCTTCGCGATATTGATCGCTTCATCAAACGCTTTTTTGGATTGTTCAGAACCATCTACTGCTACTAAAATATTTTTATATTCATCAACCATTTTTGCCGCCCCTTTCACCCCTAGTTTATCATTCCAGCAATCACAGGAAAAATGAAAACAAACGTTTCTCCTCGTTTTTTTAATTTTGGAATCATTAAAACTGCTTTAAGGAAGGTTGGATAAATTGTCCTTTTCTGATTAAGATGCTAAACTTTCTTCAACAAACGGGTAAGGAGATTCCGAGATGAACAAAATACAACGAAGAAAAGCCCATCTCATCATTCACAGTGCTGCGTCGGCTGCCGCAGGAGTCGGTGCCGGGATGGCTCAACTGCCATTTCCAGATGCGACCGTCTTGCTGCCGATCCAAACCGCCATGGTGATCGCTTTGGGCAAAGTTTTTCATATCAAACTTGAAGAAGGCGCCGCAAAAGCCTTAGCGACACAATTTTTAGCACAAAAAGCAGGTCAAATGACTGCACGCTTCTTAGCTGGAAAGCTTCCAGTTGCCGGCAACATCGTCAACGGCTCTACCGCTGCGGCTATTACTGAAAGCTATGGCTGGATGATCGCCAGAGAATTCGGCGAAGAGTACGAGAAAAAGGTCAAAGTATAATAATTTTTTAATAAAACATACGTATTCTTTCAAATTCCCAGCCGCTTCGCTATACTTATAGTCGTGGATGAACTTGGTGTTTTACTCGTTCAGTGATGTAGTCCGCATTTAAGATAGAGGTGCTGGTTCGATTCCAGCCGTCCACACTTGGATAGTAAAACACGGCTGTGAAATTCGCAGCCGTGTTTTTTTGATCTTCCCTGCTTTACTTCTCTCCTCCATTGCGGTAGCATTCCAGTTGGTGACAGATTTTCCTGTCAGAATCACTGAATAAAAAGGATTTTTACTATGAAAAAAATTTACGAATGGCTTTACCGCCAGCCAAGACACATCATCTATCGACTTATTTTTGCTTTTTGCATCCTATTCTGGATTATTGTCTATTTCATTTTAAAGATATTGCTGTAAAGGAACTGTCCAATTACTTGGAGGTTTCTTTTTTTGTTTTTTGCGTACTTTAATTCGAAAAGTTTTTTAGCTTGCCGCTTTACTTTTCGAACAAATGTTCGTATAATGATTTTGAGGTGATGACCATGTCTATGATTAGTCCAGATTCTGTTGAAATTTTCTATCGAACCTATGATTCCCTAGTGAAGGATTCACTGCCGCTAGCTTTATTTTTGAACCAAATTACCGCAAAAATGGATGCTGAAGATCGTGATTATTTTGTTATCCCTGCCAAAAAGACCGGTCGCAAAAAGGATATTTATTTTCAGTTTGAACGCAAAAACAATGAACTCGTTTTCAAAGGCATCCACACGAGGAGGAAGTCCGATGGAATCACTTAAAGGAACCGTTACAAAACTAAAAATTGTTCAATTTTCACAGCAGCCCTTAGTCTATTTCCAACTTGCCGATACCAATTGCTTGATTGCCGCTCACTCGCTGAACTTTCTAGCGGATGTAGAAAATGGCATGAAGATCGTTGTTTTAGGCAAACGAAATACCCGCGGACAATTGATCGTAGCCAAGTACGCGGTATTGGGCAAAACCAAACTCATGAACGATTTTCAAACCTATCAGACGGCAAGCTAAAAGCCAGCACACGTGTGCTGGCTAATTTTTTTATCGAACAACCATCACGTTACAAGGCGCATTATTGACAACATAAGCTGTCGTCGATCCTAATAGTAATCGTGAAAAGGTCCCCGTTCCAGTGGCACCCATCAAAATCAAATCAATCTTTTCCTCTTCGGCATAAGCAACAATTTGGGCTTTCGGATTGCCATCGTCAATAATGGATGTAAAGGAAATATCGTCTGGAAGTAATTCCTCCAAGGAACCAACAACCGCGCTAGCAGCTTTATAGGCTTGCTTGACGATGTGATCCACGGCGTAAGGTTCGGCCCCCAAATGATTGGTGTCGGATACGATCAAAATATACAAATGTGCATCGTTTCTGCGGGTGACTTCGACTGCTTCTTGAAATGCTCGGCGTGCCTGCTCGGATGAATCTACTGCAACAAGTATCTTTTTGTATGACTCTTTCATAATAAGACCTCCTTTTTTCCATTGTAACTAACTATCAATACCTTTGTACAGCAGATATAAAAAACGCTTTCTTTTTTCAAAAATAAAAAAGCACCTTGATCACCAAGGTGCTTAAAGGGGATGCTAGTCAAATAAAACTAGCTAAGAAAGATTGAGAGAGGTCTTCCTCATATTCATATTTTAACAGATTTCTTCTTCTTTTTGGCGATTTTACGAATTGTTTTTTTAACATTTTCAAATTTATTCTGAATGTTACTAAACATTTACCTTCTATCAAAGTGTTCGTTTTTCATAATTATGGTGAATTAAAATTATTAAAATGATTATTTTCCTGTATATACAACCATCTATGGCCTAAAAAAATATCCCTGCAGCATTTTGCTACAAGGAAATGATCATTTCAGTTTGATATACTTTTCACAAACAGATATAAAAAAATTAGATCTTCACGTATTCTAATTCAAATCCTTTGGTTCCATTCTTCATGGCCACTTGGTACGCAGTAGATAAAGTTTTCATCGTTGTCGGATCTAGCGCTAATTTTACGAAATTTGGCAGATCCAGCGTTTCGATCGGCAAATCAGCATTCGCTTCTTGCTGTGTGGCTAATGGTTGCAGCATTTCAGCAAAACCGCCTGTGATTGAAATATTTTGTTTCTCGCACCGAATAGCATCTCTTAATTCCATTGGATTCGCAACTACTTTTTTCATTCCCATCACCTCTTCTTTTTTTGATCATAGCACAGCATTTAATAGAAATCAACGATTTTGTGAACTAAAACACAAATTTTATTTTACCTCATTTCTGTTATACTTTGTAAAAAGGAGCGAAACTCATGGATAAGTATCAGCAACGAAAACAACGCGGATGGGTTGAAACCAGCGATTTATTGGCCTATAAAGATAAATTCCTAAGTGAATTGAACTTCATGCTCACTGCTGAAGACGCACGTGAACGGACCATTGCTGTCCAACTATTGCCGCTCGATTGTGAGTTAACGAACATCCTGTTGAACTCACTGGCTAATGAATCAGCCCTTTATACCCGGTTAGCCATTATGGAAAAGTTGGAGCACGGGGATCAAGCGACGGCTCAGAAAATGATTCCCTTCCTCGCATCCATCGGTAACAATCAGCACCATTCACCGACTAGCCCGTCCAAGAAAAAAAGCTTTCCGCTGCCGCGGGATTTGATTGCCCGTTCCTTGGGACGGATGAATCCGAAGATTTTTTCAATACTACTTGAAAGTGCGCAGCGGCTGCCGCTCTCACAATTAAGTGAGCTAATTGATGCAATCGGTTATATGGCCTTCTATCATCCAGAAGTATCCACGACAGAGAATTTTCATCAGCTTCTTGAAATTCAGAAGCTTTACCGTGATAAGCCATTGATTCAATGGAAGCTTTTGATTTGTTTTTCTGCGTTTCCTCAGAGCGTGGACTTTTTATTACAAGAAAAACAATTTGTGTCCGAAGCCCAGCGCTCATTGAAATTACTAGCGGCAAAAGAGGATTGAGTCAGGGCTCAATCCTCGGTTACTAAGCATAATGTTGAATAATTTGATACAACGCTTCGGCTGCGCCTACTCCGCTTTTTTCATCGTAGTACTGAGTGAAGCGTTCATCGTTCAGATACATCTCACTCAACCCTTTATGGGCTTCACCAGAATACTTTTCCCAACTAAACTGCAACCATAATTTATGTAGAGAAAATATCTCTTCTGCTAACGAACTAGGAAGTTCTCCTTCTTGCAGATATCGTGTTAATCGATTAAGCAACTCTTTTTCAATTTCTTCCATTTTTTGATAATCGAATTCGGTCATCTCTTGCCATTTTTGATTGGAGGATTCAACTGCCTCTTCCCCGTACTGCTCTCGAATTTCTTTTCCATATTTGGCTTCATTTTCAGCTAATTTTTCCTTTTTGAATGCCGCAAACTTCTCTTTATTTGTCATCTCAATCTCTCCTTTGTAATAAAGTAATGTATCATCGAGGACTTGCAGCAGGCGATCCAACTCTTGACGTTTCTGTTCTAGTTGGAGTCTTTGCTGTACCAGCGTCTCTTGAATTTTATCCTCCGGACGATCTATTAACTCCTTGATCGTTTTTAAGGGCAGCCCCATTGAACGATATAATAAAATTTGCTGCAGGCGGTCCACTTCCTTTTCAGTATACATCCGATATCCCACATCACTTAAAAAGGCCGGCTTCAACAGCGATTGCTCATCGTAAAATCGCAGCGTTCGCGTCGTAACACCTGAAATTTCAGCAATTTGTTTAATTGTGTACTCCATTTTGATCCCCTCTATTTCGTACTATAGGATTCTCTTAAAAATCCGAGAATTCTTTTGTTTTTATCCTTCTACTAATTCATTAAAGAAGTAAAACTGGCATCCTGACAAAATTATCTTACACCTTAACGCAACGTTAAGGTCAAGGAAAAGCCAGCAATTCGCTGCTGGCGTCTGCTTCCCCTCTTTACTTGACAACCATCACGTTGCACGGCGCATTATTGACTACATAAGCTGTGGTAGAACCCACTAGCATACGTTCAACGGCACCTTTTCCCGTGGCTCCCATATAAATCAGATCGATTTTATATGTTTCCGGTAAATCAAAGCAAAGCACTTTTTTAGGACTTCCTACACACGTTACCATCTGCTTGTTGTAGTAGTCGATCCCAGCAAATTCTTCCTCTAATAATTTGATCGCAGCCTCCTTTTCCTCCTCAATAATCTGGGACACAGGTGTCGCACTATTGATCAAAAATCCACTACTGTTAACGACTTGCGCAATGTACAGCCGAGCATTATTTCTGCGTGCGGCTTCAACTGCCTCCATCAACGCTTGATGTGCTTGCGGCGACCCATCAACTGCGGCTAGAATATTGTAATAACGTTCATTCATTGAGTCCTGCCCCCTTTTTTATTCCAGTATAACAAGTAGGAGCTATTTTTCAGTAAAAACCCTTTTAAATAAACGAATATAACGATTTTGGATTTTATCTTAAGACAATAAAAAACCACAGCAAAATAAATCTCTGTGGTTAAAACGATCTAATTCTTTTCCAAATATAATGACTGTTGATCCGACTCCTGATAGATTTCCTTTAAATCAGACCAATCGACTTCGCGGTTTTGATAACCATAGGGATCATTGACATAAGCGATATTATTCGCACGATCAAACCCTGTAATAACCGCGGAATGAATCAATGGTGTAACATACGTGCTGCCTTGATCCGTCTCCCAAAGCAAATAATCCTCATCTTTCGGTACTTGAAAATCTACCGTCGCAACAATCCAGACGGGTTTCCCGCTAGCCACGACATCCATAATTTTTTCGAAGGATGTTTTTTTACTCGCAACAACGCGGTAATCCTCCCCGACATATTCTTCCGCCAGCTTCGCGATTGGTTCAACACCAACACCCATCGCTTCATCACCGCCAGTAATATCCCCAACAAAACCTAATTGAGGGTCTCCGTGGTTGCCGGATTCCGTATACAGCGGCTGATAATCTAATTCGTCAGCCAGTTCATTTTTATTCGTATCATAGCCATAATAACGCAACAGCATTGACAGAGCCGTCACTTCGCAGCCATTCTCTAATGCATCATCCTCAAACTGATCCTCTAAAGGAACATCTAAGATCACTTTATTTTCTTGTGGCGGCTGACCGATTAATTCCGTCAGCTCCTTCTTACCTTGAGTAAAATAAATGATCCCGCCGATCGCCACAACGAGCACTAGCAGTAAAACAATTCTTTTTTTCTTCATTCCATCACCTAACATTTATTAGCACATGGGGAATTATACAATCTATTAGAAAATGCATCAAAGAAAATCCTGAAATCCACTAGATATTTAAGCTATTTTAACGTTTTTTTCGGCTTAGCGGGAAAACATTAATTATTCGCTAAAGTTCAGTATTTTTTACAGCGTTTACAAACTTTTTGTTAGTAAACACTCATGATTTATGTTATATTAATACATGGAATTTCGTTATCAACGTAATAGTTGCCTTTCGTCACACTAAGAAAGGAGAATGATTATGACATTCGATAACACAAACATGCAATACCGTGTCACATTGAACACTGATTTAAATCTTTTTATCGTTTTCGACAAAAAGGACAAAAATCATGTAGCAACTGGCGTAACGATTGAAAAAGCGGTACAAGAATTGCAAAAAACGAAATAAGGATCAGAAATGCTGACCTTAAAACGAAAATAGGAGTGACTCCTCAATGAAAGACGCGAAGTTGCGTTAAGAGCACCTGCTGTGAATCCACGGTAGGTGCCTTTTTTTGACTTTAAGCAGATCCGCTGTTATGATCGATAAAATAATTTTTTGGAGGTGCTGCTAATGAATACGTTTACTTATAAAATTGATGACCACTTGTCTCTAGCCTTCCCTCACCTTGAAGCGGCAGAAAAACTTTTTTCTCTGCTGGAGTCAGATCGGCCGCATCTTGAAGCTTTTATTGATGTCTTCGCGGAAACAAGAACTTCGGATGATGAAAAAAATTTTATTAAGACCAAGCTTCACGGTTACGCTGAAGGAACCGATTATCTCTTTTTCATCCTTCTCGATCAAACGCTTTGCGGATGTATCGACATTCATACAATCGATAAAAAAGTTGGCAAAGGGGAAATCGGTTATTGGCTGCATTCTTCTTATACAAGTCGTGGAATTATCTCAAAAAGTGTTCAAGCAATTTGCAATCTCGCATTCAACGAATTCGGCTTGAATAAATTATCGATCTTTGTGGATGTCGAAAACCTTCCGAGTAACCGGGTGGCGCAAAAATGCGGCTTCAGCTTAACCAGTATCGAACAGCAAGATGCGCTTCTTTATGGCAAATTGCGGGACATGAATCATTACACCTTATTGAAAGAACAATACGAAAAAGGTTTTGACGAATAAGTTCACTCGTCAAAACCTTTTTTATCTCACTACCATGACATTGCATGGTGCATGATTGACTATATAACCACTCGTGGAACCAACTAGCAACCGCTGGAAACGGCCCTTCCCAGTCGCACCTACATAAATCAAATCGATGTCATATTGCTGCGGCAATTCTTCCGTCAATGCTTTTTTGGGGTTCCCGATATATTGAATGACCTCCATATTAGGATAACGGCCGCGTTCACTTAACTTTTCTAAATATTGCTTTGCCCGCTGAGATTCTTCGGCCAAAATCGTGTCCATTGGTTGCGCACTATTTAATAGAATACTCGAATCATCAATCACTTGAACAACATACAGCTTAGCATCATTTCGTCTTGCTGCGCCAATCGCTTCGAAAAAAGCCCCTTCCGATTGATCGGACCCATCAACGGCCACCATAATATTTTTATATCTGCTGATCATAGTATCTACTCCTCATTCCAAGTTTTAATAACGTACACAGTAACAGCGTCACTCCAATTAACGGATAACCGTCACACTGCAAGGCGCGTGATTCACAACATAGGCTGCGGTCGAGCCGATTCTGGATAGGCGAATCTCGCCTTTTCCTGTAGCACCAAGAAAGATCATGTCTATTTCATTGTCTTTTGCAAATTCCACAATTTTCTCTTTTGGACTGCCCAGCTCCACAAAGGGTTCAACATTGTCTAATTCTTTGCGAGATGCGTCATGAACTTTTTTCAACATCTCTTTTTCAATTTGTTCTTTTTCTGCTGCATAAATTTTACTGAAAGAAAAGGCACTCGTGGATAGTTCACTGTCATTAATGATTGAAATAACATTCAGTTTGGCATCATAACGTTTGGCTGCTTCAACGGCTTCATCAAAAGCATGCTCTGAATGTTCAGACCCGTCGATTGCTACTAAAATATTTTGGTATTTACGAATCATTGTAACCGCCTCCTTAATTAAATTATAAAGGAAAATAAGCTTTCTGTGAAACGAAATCAACTTTTCTTTTAATAACGAACATACCTCGAAAAAATCGCGACTTCGTCCAACCGTGTGTAAATGAAGTCATTCCGTTGGAAAATTTCCATTAAATTGTTTCGTTCTCTCACTATTATTCCTCTAGCAAAAGCGATCTTATGATAAAATTCAACATTCAGATTTCACGAATCATTTACTTTTCTCTGAGCATTTTTCTTGTATCTCTTTTAGCTATCCGTTATGGTAACAGTAGTTCATTTGTTTATCCGAGTTCCTTCCCAGGACTCCAGCCGTCGTTGCCCTGCGACGGCTTTTTTTGAGCATAAAATTTGCAAAGAAAGCCTTTTCCTATTATAGTAAAAACGGGTATTACCCATCCTTTATAGAATTTGTTTTTTCACTTGCGGACCGTTGCCTTTTTTGGACGGTCTTTTTTTCTTTCGTTTCTGTGTTAAACTGAATATGTTTACACACAAGTGCAATTGGAGGAACAAAAATGTATAAAGCCAGCTTAAAAAATATCCTTACCCGCAAGGAAGAATGTACAATGAATCTTTCTTTGATCCCTCAAGTAGGCGACACTTTACAATTGAGAGAGCCAAACAAATTTTTATTGGTACATGGGATTACACATATTATTGAAAACGAGTCCATCGAATTTGAGATCTTTGTCGAACCGATCGACCGTACGTATTGGATGAATGAAATTTAACGAAAGTGGGGAATAAAAATGATCGCACACAAAAGAGATGCACTCCATGTAGTTTAGGCAAAAAAAAATTACATGGAGGAATCACAATGAAAAATATTTATGATAACGAGAAATTTTTTGAAAGCTACAGTCAAATGGACCGCAGTCAAAAAGGACTAGATGGCGCCGGAGAATGGCAAACACTGGAAAAATTGTTGCCGGATTTCAAAGAAAAACGGGTATTGGATCTAGGATGCGGCTACGGTTGGCACTGTTTATATGCAGCAGAACACGGTGCAGCTTCAGTTGTAGGCGTAGATCTGTCCGAAAAGATGCTGGAAGTCGCGCGCCAAAAAAATACCTTTGACACAATCAGTTATCTTCAAGCCAGTATCGATGACGTAACTTTTGAACCAAACAGCTTTGATATCGTCATCAGTTCCTTAGCAATCCATTATATTGCCGACTTTGAAAAATCAGCGAAAAAAATCGCCCACTGGTTAACAGCAGGCGGTCAACTAATCTTCTCAGTCGAACATCCGATCTTTACCGCGGAGGGCTCCCAAGATTGGTTTTATAATGAAGAAGGAAAAATCGCTCACTTTCCCGTTGATAACTATTTTTACGAAGGACAGCGAACCGCCCACTTTCTCGGCAGCAACGTCACAAAATATCATCGGACCCTAACTACTTATTTAGATTCCCTGCTAACCAACGGTTTTCAGATCACGCGCATCGTCGAACCGATGCCACCGGAAAACATGCTGGATATCCCGGGAATGAAAGATGAGATGCGCCGACCAATGATGCTGATCGTTGCGGCGGAGAAGAAGCAATCGTCTAATTTCAATAAGAAAAGCCACTTCAAATTGAAGTGGCTTTTCTTATTAAGAACCTGCATTAATCGCTTGATCCAAACGAACTAACCAAGCTTCTGAACTACCTGATAAATCAATATTCGGCATATACTTCCCAGTGTTTTCATGATAAATACGATTCAAAATCGTAGCGCAGTCTGCGTCAGGCAAATTATGACGCTTTTGTCCGTCAAACCAACTGATTCCTTTTTTACTACCTTGTCCAATCGTAATAAGTGCTTGCATTTCAATTCCTCCTTGACTTGTTGTATTTGCTTCATTTTTAAATTGGTCATACCAATATTGCGCCTGTGTTGCTCGAGCTGGTTGATTGGGGTTTGCCGGATGTTCATAAAACGCAATGAAATATTCAGCCGCTCTTCTTACATCCGTCAGCTTTGTGAAATCTCGAAATGATATATAACTTAGATCTGGTCTTTGTGGATTACTAAACCATTGAATGCCATTTTCCATCTCATATTGAATACGCTGGCACTGAGCATCTACCGTTTTATAATTCATACCTAACCCATTACACCAATTTATTAATTTTGACCCCGGCGTCCATTGAACTAATCCATAACCGCCATCACCAGACCAGATATCAGGATTTAGACTACTTTCACTTTGAATATTTCCTAATATTCCAGCCACAGATTGTTTGGTCCATCCTCGAGATACTAAAAAATCCCAAACTTGTTTCGCTACTTCTCTTTGTCCCAATATATTCCTCTCCTTTCTTTTCTATGCTTTAGCATTAATGGCTTGATCTAATCGTACTAACCATGCCTCATCAGTACCCTTCAACTTGATTGCTGGCATATCCTTGCCATTGTTTTCTCTATAAATTCGATTCAAAATTTCCTGACAATCCTTATTAGGAAGATTGTGTCTTCGCTTTCCATCAAACCAGGAGATTCCATTATTCATTTCAATGAAACATTGCGGCTGAACATCCCCTTTAGCAGCTCCGCCTCCAGAAGCATTCCCACCTTTTAATCGATAATAATAAACGGGAGGACCGCCTAACCAACCGGCCGCCGCAGTCGTAACAATTCCATTAACACCATAAGGTAAATACTTGGTAGCATGAATAATCGTTTGATTATCAAGAAAAATCCCTGTATGTCCGTTGTTTCCTATTGAAGATCCCTTAGGTCCTGATACAAAAATATCTCCTCTGCCCACTTGCTCTTGCGAAATCGGCTGCAAAAGACTACCTTCCAGTCCATAGAGCGTCTCAGTATTGCCATAATTTCCACCGCTATTATCCAAAAAACCACCGGCCCTTAACGCAGAAATAACCGCTGCTGAACAATCATAACGCGGTGGATTGCCTGTTCCCCATGGTCTGACTTGTTCATAAATAACCTTGCCTTCATGATCCTTCATCCATTGAATCATTTTATTAATGTCGCCCATTAATAAATCCCTCCTTCTTCATATATTTATCTTTATTTCGTACCGCTTTTTAAACCGTATTCGTTGGTAGCATATCCTGTCGCCAACAACAAACCCACAGAGCACTGACTCCCCTATTTGTTTGAAATAGCTGCTCCTAAAACCGGCCTCAAGGAAGCGATATAAATAGTACATTTCTTTATTCAATAATCGTGTTAGTTTTTACGTCTTCGTTAATCAGAATCAACGTACAACTTGCCTTGTCGCCAAAATATTCCTCAAATCCTCATTCATGTTCTCCTACTCGTTCATTTATACGATTGACCGTTGTCTCAATTCTCTCTACCTGCTTGAGTGATTCTGTCAAATCATCGATCGTGTTTAAATAGCGTTCTTCTCGCGCATTATTTTGTTTCATCACCCACACTAAGAGAAATACAAAAAGCACTGGAAATCCGATGCTTTCAGGATTATTGAGAAAGGTTGAGATAAAGTTATCCATGCTTCACCAGCTTTCCTGAATTTATTCGTTTATTTTATTACTGACCTTCTAACACATTCAGAAGAACAATTTGAACCAATAAATGATTTCGTAATTCTCTATCAACGCTGAAAAACACTCCATTAAACATTCAAAAATAGAAAAACCACCTGCCAAAAATCCTTCTGAACTATCAAAGACACTACTTTCACTCCACCACAAACATAATTTTTATGTTTTCCCGCCCAAACTCAAAACAAGCACTCGTTTACTCATCCGTTTCATTCCTTTCTGTTTGATCTATCTACACTATATACGAACGTATGTTTGTTTTGTTGCCAAAAAAAAGACATCAAATTCCTAGATGTTCCGCTAATTCTTCAAAAAAGGCATCGCGCAGGCGAATCACTTGGCGTTTGCTTAAATAGATTTGATCAGCCACCAAGTCTAGATTGACCTTCTGTTTGTTGTTCATGTAAAGCAGTTCAATGATCTCTCTGGTTTCCGCAGTCGCGTTGTCTAAGCACAGTGAAATGATCTTGCGGTTTCGTTCCAAATTAATCAGCTGACGATCTAAAGAAATAGAAATCAATAGTTTTTTATTTTTCGTATTCGCATACGCATGCTGCTGGGTTTCTTTCGTATGAAAGAGCAATTTTTCTTTTCTTTCTAAATAGTAATCCTCCATCTTAGGGTAATCTTTCAGAATTCCTTTTAAATAGTCTTTCTTCCATTTTTCCATAAGCTCTCCTCCTTAAAATAACAGCTGCTTGAATTAGCAAGAAATAGTGAAATTATTTTTAATACTAAATTCCCTATTATAGGTATTCGAAATCTTTTTTATGAATTAATGGTAATACATTTCGCGTACTCTGTAAATTGTTTTGTCGACATATTGTCTGTTTTTTATGGAAATTAGTATACTATTCGTGTTACTATGAAACTGAAGGGAGTGTTCCTATGTTTGCACAACAATTAAAAAAGCTTAGAAAAAAAACACCTCACCTTACCCAGTTGGACATGGCAAAAAATTTAGGGATTGCCAAAATCACGTATGCCTCCTATGAACAAGGCAAACGAACACCTGATATAGAAACGCAAAATAAAATTGCCGATTTCTTTCATGTCTCTTTAGATTATTTACATGGTCGCACGCAAAAGAATGCTTTTTCGACCAAACAGATGACCGTGGCCGCGCATATTGATGATGAAGTGACTGAAGAACAAATGGAAGATATTCTGAATTATATTGACTTTATTAAGCAGAAACACGCAAAGAAGGATTGAGTGAATGGATAAAGCAGAAAAATTAATGGCTGATTTTCAAGGAATCAACTATGTTTTCGATCCTTCTATGCCAGATGGCCAAAAAGGATTGTATATTGATAACCATGTCTATTTGAATCCTCGTCAAACCTCTGAAGAGTTGACCGATACCGTTGCTGAGGAAATCGCACATTACTTAACGAGTTCAGGTGATATCATCAGTCAAGATACAAAGGAAAAACGAAAACAAGAACAAAAAGCCCGTGATTTAGGATCGACTTTGATCGTCACTCCTCAAGACATTATCCACTGCTACAAAGAACGCTTCACAAATGTCTGGGAATGCGCCGATTATTTAGGAATCACAAAGCATTCCTTTGAGCATGCGGTTAAGGTCTATGCAAAAATGTATGAAGACGGTCTTTCCTATAAAAATTACCGAATCATTTTTCGGGCTGACGGAACGATTGGGGTTTACGATTTTTTTGAATAATTGAATGCAAAAACGACTTTGGCTTACTACGCCAAAGTCGTTTTATTTTTTCTAAATTTATTCTACCTTCTCAAAAGTGATCTTTTTAATCTTCACTGGATCTGAAACAGGTGCGTCATCGTCGTCTGTTTCTTGATCTGTTATTTTCTTCATGACATCCATGCCTTCATAAACCTGTCCTAGCACCGTATATCGGCCGTCTAATTCCGGTAATCCACCGATTTCTTTATATTTTTCTTCTACATTCCCTGGTAAAGCCAGAATCGGTAATTGTTCTTCATCGATCTTCGTATTTTGCACGATATAGAACTGGTTGCCATTCGTATGGGGACCATTATTTCCAAGGCATAGCGCTCCGTCAAAATTGTACAGACCTTTATTTACTTCATCCTCATAGAAGCCGTCATAGATTGATTTTGATTCATCGCCAGATCCATCGAGTGCACCGCCTTGAATTACAAAATCTTTGATAACACGGGCAAACGGTGTTCCATCATAGAAGCCTTCCTTAGAAAGCTGAATCCAATTCTTCACCGCTTTGGGTGCTTCATCTGGGAATAGACGCATCTTAATAGTTCCCGCATCCGTGTCCATGACACAGACCTCTTCACCTTTACTCGGTTTTTCCAGCTGCTTCAAATCGATATCCGAAACATCAATTCCCGTGTCTTTCCAAAGGATATCGTAGATCTGCCACTTCACACCGTCTTTGTCGCCCAGACGTGCCATATTCAATAGAACACTGTATTCTGTTACCTTTTTCTTGTCAGTAACCTTAAACTTATACTCCAGAATTGCCCGCAAATCATTGTAATCATCATCCGCTTTTACTTTGTAAAATTGATCAAATTTGGTGTACACATACTCTACTTTCTTCCCAGCAAACTTGTCAAAATAATCAGTGATTTTCTTCTGATCCTTTTTCGAGATATCGCTGACGATCTCACTTTTGATGCTTTTTTTGTCTGTCAGCTTTTTCGAAAATTTCTCAAATTGCTCTTTAATTTCAGTCTCATCCCAATGACGGCCAATCAATTCGTCTACCGTCTCTTCTTTTGAATAATCATGAACTTTGCTCTTCGCCTCTGCCACACTTGCCAACCCCAGCATGCTGCTCCCTAAAACAAGCACCACACCTAAACGAACAAACCCTTTTCTCAGCTTCATAACAGTCCTCCTTGATTATATTTGTAACCGATTACATTTTACCTTTAAAACATCTCTTTTTAAGTTATTTTTTATCATTCTCACACAATTCTCATTTAAACAATAAATTCGATTCAATTCATCAAAATAGACTAAAACGATTGCTTATTGACAATTATTTCAGAGTATTTTTTTTCATTCGAAAATAGCCAGCACAAAAAATGCCCTGATCCGTTTGGATTTGGGCATTCATAAGCCATATATAACTTTAAAAAAACAAATCTACTGCGCCTAATCGCATCATTTTAACAATCAACGTTAAGGAGAACTTCTTCTTTCACCGTTGATCCGCTAAACTATTTCAAGCTTGCTGCATAAAATCCAATTCCCTCTGAACGCCAGCCCACTCGAACAAGTTGATCACGTTCATACGCATGCGGTGTGTAATGATGAGCACCAGCTTTCGCATTCGGGTTATATAGACGATACAAATTAACTTTTGGCCAATCTACAAAGCAAGAATAAAAAGCCTCTCCTTCATCCCACCAGCCTAAACTCTTCAAATGTGCGACTTCGTGGGTATTCACAGTGTAATGGTGATCGCCGGCATTCGGATTATACACACGAAATACACGCATCCCTGTTTCAGGCGCTTTCCATCCGACACCTTCATCATGCCAGCCGGATCTTACACAATTAACCTTCTCATGCAGTTGCGTAGTGTAAAAATGCTCACCAGAATTAGGGTTATACAGACGATAGACAGTGACATCTGCGGAAACTTTGGTCGAGAAACCGAATAAAGCCAGGCAACCAAACAACAAAAAGATCAGTACGGAACTTTTTTTCATTGTAAACGCCTCCTTTCCTCCTATTATACAGGAGGAAAGGATTCCGTTGTATGATCGATTAGTCATTAAAGTAAAAAAAATCTTCAAAAAATCAACGAGTTATTCCGCACCCCATTTGTTTTACTGTGGAAACGAATTTTTCTTTAACGTCAATCATTCAATCGGCCGTACCACCATAGATACCCGATCACCAATATCTTTATTGATCTTTTTGCGGATATCTTTCCGAATTCCTAAAATGTAGCAAATACTGCCATCCTGATTTTTTACACCCATATTAACAATACTCCCTTGATAGTCAATGCCGTCAAAGGTTGCCTGCACTTTTACGCGACCTTTATTAAACTCTGTTCGAAGATCATAAGGAAAAATAATATACGCACCGCCTTTTCCAATATCCGAAGCGTAAATTTCCGATTCAAATTTATATTCCTGCATTGTCTAGAATCCCTCCTATTTCGTAATTTCATTCTATATAAGAAAACAACCCGCCGTTTACAGATAATAAAACACTCTTTTATGAAGACAATAGATTTAATTGAAACAAAAAGCCAACTCGCCGACTTAGAAAAATCCAAATCAAAGCTCGTTGGCTATTAACGTCATATTGGCGGGAATGTGTAGGAATCGAACCTACCCAAGAAGCTCCTAACTCCTCATACTGGTTTTGAAGACCAGAGGGAACACCAGAACCCATCCACTCCCGAAACAAAACAATCATACCATTCCTTTAAGTGGGAATCAATAACAAATCGCAAAGAAAAAAGAAAGAAACATCCATCTTTTGAATACTTCCTTCCTTTTTTAAAATGACTAAACTATTAGGGTAAACACGGGCTTGGTTTTCATCTGATAATTTATTGATCTTCAGAAAACTCGCTGATTTCTTTATTTAAAAAATAAGAAATCATGGTTCGAATAAGCACGATCAGCGCTAACCGGATAATGTCCTGAAAGGTAGGATTGATAATAGATTCAATAATATCCGCCACGATCAAAAACTCTAAACTCAATAAAATGTAGCTGCCAAGATACGCTTTGATATATCTGTTTTTATGCAAAACGGACGAAAAATCCTTCTTGTCTTCTCGATGAATTAATTTTATAAACGCAAAAATCGCTCCAAGTACAATAATGGAAATCGATACAACATCCAATAATAGAACGATTGGATGAAAAACATGTTGAATAATATTCTCGAAATTAGTCACAGCTATCCTACCTTTTCCTTTTCATTCTCTCTATCCATATTAAGCCGAAAGCATTTTTGAATCAAATAGATTTTGACTCTCCTTCTGCCAAATCTACGTTTACATTTTCTTAGGATCTTTTAAGTCGGTCATAAGCTTCACTATTTATGGTGAAGCCATGACTAGTTTGAAAGGATGATTATTATGTTAAAAACCTTAAAAGAAAATACACCTAGCTTTTTAAAAGACGCCTTCTACGATTTAACAATATTGCTTCTCTCTCATCTATTTTACCAAATAATCAGCCAGCTATTGGATCATTGACCTGATAAAAACTTGTGGGGCGGGAATATGTAGGGATCCAACCTGCTCAACAGGTTCCTCGAACCGATTTTAACCTAAAAAAAGAAGCATCCTTTGAGTGGATACTTCTTACATAAAACTATTGGATTGGCGGGTAAAGTCCAGCCGTTGTCTTATTACCGTTTTTCGAGTAAATACTCGTTGACTGATTGCCCTTTTCTTTTTCAATCGCCGTATTTTTCTTATCAAGATTATGATAATCATAATTTTTCGGATCGACCGGTGTGAAACCTTCTGGCGTGTAGAAACGCAAAAGATTTTCTTGGTTCAGCTTATCAGACAAACTCAATGCTTGCTTGACTTGTTTTTGATCCTTATCAATCTCTGGCGCAACGCCTAAAGCTTTCGGATCAATTTTCTCACCTGTTTTATTGTCATAGGTCTCGCCGCCTAATTCCGTATAATTTGGTGAAACAAAGTCGCCATTGCGGAACGCGACGGTTTGATCATGCTGTGGTGAAAACAGATCTGTACCAAATTGAATATATTTTTTATTATCAATGCCCATCAAGTGCAGCAAAGTTGGCAAGACATCGATCTCACCGCCGTATTGATGTTGGATTCCGCCATTTGTATAGCCAGGAATATGGAACATCAATGGAACACGCTGCATTTGCGCATCGTTAAATTTACTCCAAGTCGTTGGATCTTTTCCTATCGCTTTGGCCAAATCCTTGTTGTTGCTATCGGAAATTCCGAAATGGTCGCCATAGATCATGAAGATCGAGTTTTGGTAAACGCCGGAAGCTTTTAAATAATCAAAGAATTGGCGCAATGATTCATCCAAGTAATGTGCTGTCCGCACATAATCATCAACAGTACTGTTGCCCGTTTTTAACGATGGGAAATTAAAATTCTTTTCATCCGTCAAATAAGGCGTGTGGTTCGTTACCGTTAAGAATTTTGAATAGAACGGTTGTTGCAAATGCTCTAAATGACCAACTGTTTCCTTCAGCATATCCTTGTCTAAGATCCCGTAGCCCAAGTTTTCATCTGATTGGTTGAAATAAGACCGATCGAAGAAATCCTGATAACCTAAATTTTTGTAGACATGGTCACGATTCCAGAAGCTGCCGACATTCCCATGGAAAACAGCACTGCTGTAGCCGGCTTCTTGGTTTAAAATAGCTGGTGCTGCCTGGAATGTATTATCAGACCCTAATTGAGTAAACAATGACCCTTGAGGCAAACCAAAGGTACTGGTTTCCAGCATATTTTCCGCATCGCTCGTCTTTCCTTGACCGACTTCATGGAAGAAATTATCGAAGGCTAAGGTTTGTTTATTGTCATTTTCCAGACTATTTAAAAACGGTGTAACTTCTTGTCCATCGACCTTCATATTGATCAAGAATTGTTGGAAGCTTTCCAAATGAATGACGATGATGTTTTTGCCTTTGGCGATACCATATTTACTTGGATCAGCAGCGGCGTAATGATCTTTGGTGTACTTCATTATATCTGTTAGCCCGTTACTTGAAGCATGGGCCCGGACACTATTTGTCTGCTCAGTTTTTATCCCATCATAAACGGTAAAGGCATCCAGCCCTAAATATTTTACAATATAAGAACGGTCAAACGTCCGTTGCAATAGTTGAGGTCGGTTAGCCTCGCTCAATGATAAGTTGACAGAAAAAGTCATAGCTGCCAAACAGCTGACCGCAACCGCAAAGGTCTTTTTGACTGGCTTGCTGGTGATTTCTTTACGTTTAGCAATGATGTAGATCAAAATTCCTAAAAATACGAGCAAGTCCGCCCAATAAAAAATGTCATGAACTTTCATCAAGGCAAAAGAGCTGCCTGAAATTCCTTGTGACACTTTAGAAAAACCTAAAATCGATTTGATCGTCACAAAATCGGTAAATTCCCGATAAAAAATCACGTTCAGATATAGAATCAAGGTATTCAGCAGATCCATTAAAAACAACACGATCAAGGCCGGCTTAAATTTTTTGACGTAGAGGAAAACACCAAAAAGCAGTAAAGTCGTAGCGATCGGATTAATCCATAAGATCAAATACTGAATGGACCCTTCTACACCTAGTGAAAAATCAACATAATAGGCTAAGATGGTCTTTGCCCAAAACAGTACGCTGGCCGTCAATAAAATGAGCCAACGATTGGTAAACGCTTTTTTTACCCGGTTCATCCGGAACACTTCTTTCTCTATTAAATTGTCCGTTCTTACTATAGAGCAGATTTAAAAAATATGCCTTTTTATTTGCAGTTGCTTACGTAATTTTATCTTTTTTAAATAGAATGTGAGATTTCTTTCAAAATTTAAGGAATGAACCGCAAGTTTGTCCGTTTTTTCCTGCTAAATGAAAATTTCCTAAGACACAAAAAATTCATATTCTTAATAATTATCCATAAAATAACAACATCTCCTCAATTCGTTTTTTATTTTCTTCATATAACTCCCTAAATAGTTAAATATCGATTAACAGACAACATAGCATTCTATTCGATATATTTTTATCGTTTTTCGATAAATTTTTATTGACTTTGTTTAAATCGTGCTTTATAGTTAACTCAACAAGTAATTCAAACAAAAAAGGAGAGTAAATTATTATGAATTCAGAAAAAAGTGTTTTTAAAGGGTTGAAATGGTTGTTTAGTTTTTTTGTCGGTATCATGGGAATCGCCGCTGCAGGTTTGGTCATTATCGTAATCGTCTTCAATATTCCTGCTGTTGCACAAGAACTGTCGGTCATTAACGTCAGCGAGCTGCCTTTTGGCGCATACACGTATGAAATTGTTGCCTCACCTGTTTTTATTTTGACATTGATGGCGAATATTCTTTTATACGGTCTGCTGTTCTACTTTGTACGCAGCTTTTTCAAAAACCTGGAAATGGATCAGATCTTTGTAAATACAAATGTTTTAACGGCTAAAAAAATTACGGTTGTGCTGTTGCTTCTATCGGTCGTTTCTTGTTTACCAGATGTTTATGCTTCAATGCAAGGACTTGCTGTCGATGGCGCCGCTCTTGACTTAACCTATATCGTTGGTGCGTCAATCGTCTGGGCATTAGCTAAGATTTTAGAAAAGGCCAATGCCATTGCCGAAGAAAACGAATTAACGATTTAAGCCCGACGAACGAAAGGAGCCCAGCAAAATGATTCAAGTAAATTTAGATGTAATGTTAGCCAAAAGAAAGATGTCCTCCGGTGAACTGGCCAAAAAAGTTGGCATGACCAATGCCAATATTTCTGTACTAAAAACCGGAAAGGCCAAAGCCGTACGTTTTTCCACACTAAATGAAATATGCAAAGTGTTGGAATGCCAGCCGGGAGATATTCTCGCTTATCTTGAAGAGGAATCGTTTTAAACACTTTCTTATAAAAGAAACTTCCAGCTGCTAACTGGAAGTTTTTTTATGCCTCACGTTTCATGACGATCCCTGTATAGATCCATACAGTCAATAGATAATAGACAAAATACAGAACAAAGAAAATCAGGAACGGCAGCCAGATACTGTTATAGGGTTCACTCAAAAGTGTCTTAAACATCTGCAGTCCGAACAACACATGAATGACTCCTAACAGACCTGGAACTAAGAACAGAACACCAATTTCTTTCCGAATGGATTTTAGTAATAGCTGGCGGCGTGTACCGATTTTTTCCAGCATGCTGTAACGTTGGATATCACTTTTAGCACCAGACAAGATCTTGAACATCAAACAGCTGGCCAGCATCGTCAAGAAGGCGATCCCTAAGAAGAAGCCCATGAATTCAAAACCTGAGAATAAGGCATTATACAGCTCGTACATCAATACTTTTTGCGTCATACTGCCTTCTTCTTTATTCAACGTTGGATTCAGCCGGAAATTTTCTTCTGCTAAATCTTTCAACGCGGATTTATCTTTTGCGAAATCTGCTACCATAATTAGCCGCAGCTCGGTTGTTTTACTTGGTAAAGCCGCAAATTCCTCACTAGATAAAAATTGATGCTTTTTCGCGCTTTGTTCCGGCAATTCCAAAGACCGTAATTTATCGGATGCAGTCAAGTTATTCGCCAATTGCTCGCCAGTATAGTGAACTTTTTTCGTTTGACGGCTCCCTGTAAATTCCTTAACCAATAACGGTGCCTGATCAAATTGTGTGCGATCATAATAAACCGTATCGTTATCTTCTTTTTGCTGATAACTGTTGTCAGAAGCTAAATGGATCTTTTTAAGATCCTTTTGACTGACGTTTTGTCCATTGTTCAACACTAGATCATAGGTTGATGTGGCTTCGGTCATTTTCGTGATTTCATTGTGAAACCCTAGTCCCACCGTAATTGCACCTAAGGCCAAAGCAAAGAGCATCGCCACCATAGACAAAATTCTCGTGTAATCTTGGATTCGGAAGCTTAATTGAGACAGCGTAAAATTATTCAAGCCTTTTAACGCAATTCCATCACGCCGCTTCAATACATCCAAAACGAAAATCAAGATCGAATGAAAAACAAAATACGTGCCAAGAATAATCGTAATCAAAGCCACGATCAACGCTAGAAAAGCGAATTTCATTACTTGAGCCATCATGAAATAGCCGATCCCTAAGAAAACAATTCCTGCCAACACTTCAAATACCAATGTCACCCGTTTACGATTAGCCGGCAACGGTGTTTCGCTTGCTCTCAGCAAGGTCAAGATCGGTTTTTTCACGATCGTCATGGCATTTACTAATGCCGCTAACAAGAAAATGATCGTAAAAAAGACTAAGGTCAACAAGGCCGCCGATGAATTGACTGCCGTAAAATGCGTAATCTTAATTGCCAATTGTTGAACCAATAATTGTTGGACTACGCTGCTCAAACCAATTCCCAATACAGTTCCTACCACCGTTGCACCGACACCCACGACAAATGTTTCGATAAAGATCAACTGGGCGATTTTACGGCCTTTGGCTCCTAACATCATAAACATCGCGTAATCTTTTTGCCGCATCGTCATCAAGAACGAGTTGGCGTACAGTATATATACAAACGTGATAATCGAAAGTAGTACGGTTCTTAAATGAAAGATCAATACGACAGAAGAAATCATCGAATTGCTTTTTAAAAACGTTTCATTCGTGGCCAAGGCTTCGAACATATAAAAGATCCCCGAAGCCATCACAAGTCCTGAAAAGAGCACGATATAGTCTCGCAGGCGGCCTTTTATTCCAGTAAGCGATAATTTTAAAAGCATCGAATCCCTCCTACTGTTCCAAATTACCGAGAATACTTAAAATCTGACGATAAAAAGCTTCTCGCGTTTGATTTTCGCGTTTGACCTCTTGATAGATCACGCCGTCTTTAATGAATAAAATACGTTGGCAATAGCTTGCTGAAAAAGGATCGTGGGTTACTAAAAGAATCGATACTTGATCCTTTTGATTCAATTCTTCCATTGTATCCAATAAATCTCGCGCACTATTTGAATCCAAAGCTCCCGTTGGTTCATCGCCCAAAAGAATGGTCGGTTGGGTAATCAAAGCCCGTGCCGCGGCGACCCGTTGTTTTTGTCCCCCGGAAATTTGAGCCGGATAACTGCTCAGAATGCTTTCGATCGATAAACGCTGTGCAACTGCGGCGACTCGTCGATGAATCTCTTTTCCCTTGACGCCTTGAAGGGACAGTGGAACAGCGATATTTTCGGCGGCGGTTAAATTTTCCAGCAAGTTAAAATCTTGGAAAATAAATCCAATCTCACGACTGCGAAAATCCGCTAATTGATTTCCCGATAGTTTGGTAACGTCGGCTTGATTAATAGTGATTTTGCCACCAGTCGGCTTGTCCAATGTCGCTAATAAATTCAACAAGGTCGATTTACCTGAGCCTGAAGCGCCCATGATTCCGACAAATTCGCCTTTTTCTACTTCAAATGAAATTCCTTTTAAGGCTTCGGTCTTTTTCTGATTGCCTTTTCCATATGTTTTCTTTACTTCATTTATGGATACGATTTTTTCCATATCTTCACTCCTCATTCCTTTTATTCCATGCCTGAATGTAAACCAGACTTATAGCCCTAATTTACTCGCGGCCTTTTTCGGTATTTGTTTTTGTTGAACCTCTTCATAAGAGGTGACGCCCTTACTTTTCTTCCAAGTTACTTTAAGGAAAGCTTCCCGACGAAGGGGACGATCTTTTGCTGCGCTAAATTCTAACTGCTTTTTCTGGCCTTCTTTGTCATAACCCGGAAGCGAATACTTATAATCAATATAAGGACGTCCGCTGTCATCTTTACCATCAACACGCTGCCCGTCAGTGGTGATCTGGACATAATAACCATCTCCGCTTACTACAACTTTTTCTGCTATCTTTAAGCCCACAAAGGCGATGATGATCAAACTAACTAAACCAATCAAAATTTTTTTCATAACTAATTGCTCCTTCTTTATTTCTAGAGCAACTATACAAAATTCCCGAATTTTCAACCATTGATACAACCTAAAATCAGCTAACAGTTTTGTCATTTTGAACTTTTTACGCAAAAAAACGGCTAATGCCAACGATTACTTCGTTGATACTAGCCGTTTTCGAACGATTGATTTATTTTTATGCGTTTTGCTAAAGAACTACTTTTTTTCTACTTTGCGAATCGCCTCGTCTTTAATGATTAGTTGCCCTTCGGTGATTTTTCGCAAAAAGTACCGATCATGAGAAACTACCAGCAAAGTCTCGTCGAAAGCAGTCAAAATCTCCTCCAGCTCTTCTTTGCCATCAATATCCAAGTGGTTCGTCGGTTCATCTAATACGAGGAAATTAATTTCACTTTGTAACAGCAGCAATAAATACAGCCGCATTTGTTCCCCGCCAGATAGATCCTGAATTCGTTTGGAAACATCTTCAGCGAAAAATCCAAAACGCGCGAGCATGCGGCGAGCCTTTTGCTCATCCGTAACAACTTCTCGCACATACGTTAAAATTTGCTGCGTTGGTTTCTTAAAACGCAGCTTCTGCGGCAGATAACCAATTTTGACACTGGCACCTAGCTTAATATTTCCTTCGTCTGGTGAGTCTTCTCCCAGCAAGCACCGCAGCAAGGTCGTCTTTCCGCTTCCATTAGCCCCAATTAGTGCCAAACGTTCCTGCCGATAAATAATAAAATCCGACTCCGTAAATAAAAGACGATCCCCAACTAATTTACCGATACCCTCTGCTATCAGAACTTCTTTTCCCGATCGATTGGCTTGAGTAACCTGCTGCAATCGTTTCTTGCCTGATTGCGGCGGCTTTACTAAAGCTTGCTTCAATTTTTCCGTTCGTCGTTCGATTTCTTTGGCCTTGCGGAAAAAATCCTCATTATCCGATTCCTGACCCCATTGACGGTAACGCCGGCTCATTCGTTGAAGGCGCTGAATTTCTTTTTGCTGCAATGCATAATTCTTTTGTAATAACGCGATTCTTTCTCGCTTGAGCTGCGCAAACTTGCTGTAATTTCCTGGATAACTGATGGCCTGCTCGCCTTCGATCTCCACGATTCGGTCAACGACATTGTCTAAAAATTCCCGGTCATGAGAAATCACTAAGTATGCCTGTTTGGTGTGGCTCAAATAACTCTCTAACCAATTAATCCCCGCAATGTCCAAATGATTGGTCGGTTCATCCAATAACAATACGTCCGCCGATTCTGTCAGCGCTCGCGCCAATTCGACCCGAACTCGCTGACCACCGCTCAGCGAAGATAGCGGAACCTCAAGTTTATCCGCAACACCCAGCCCCTTCAACGTACTGCTAATTCGATCTTCCAAGGTGTAGCCGCCAGACTCCTCATATATTTCTTGCAGTCGGCCATATTTAATCAACAACCGCTCAATATCTTCCTTCGGATCGGCCATTTCCTCTTCCAATAATCCTAACTTCTCCCGTAATTTCCCTACTTCCTCAAAGCTGTCGAACAAATAATCTTTGACAATTTTCTCACTAGAAGATAATTTTTGTGGAACATAGCCGATTGTTAAGCCCTTTTGACGGGCAATAGTACCGCCGTTGATTCCTTCTTCCCCGGTCAAAATTCGTAATAAGGTACTCTTGCCGCACCCATTCATTCCAACTAAACCAATCTTATCGCCAGAATTAATTGCGATCGTCAACTCTCTAAAGACTGGAGTAGTACTAAAATTCTTTGTTATATTGTTTGCTTGAATCAGCATCGTCTTCGTCTCCTTAGATCAAGACCAAGCGAAAAATAGAAAAAGCCGTGCAGGGTTGACCCATACACGACCTTGTTATTCATTAAAATTCCATTTATGAAGGATTTTATCGCATGGTCACGTATTTTCTTTAAAATCATGTAATTTTGGGCAGACTGCTCCCTTGACCACAGTTTTAAAGGTAAGCGTATGACAAAAGCTGATATGGAATCGTAAATTATCTTGATTCATCGTTATTTTTGACATACAGACCATGTGTAAATTCCTCCCCTCGTTTAATAATTACCTATAGAATAGCATAATCGAATCCGATAGAAAAGAAAACCTTTCCACAAACCGCTTAGCTGAATGAAAGACAAAAAAATAAGCTAGTCTCAACTTTTTTACTGTTGATACTAGCTCACTCTAAATTTTCTAGACTAAGAACCTCAGCCTTAGAAGATACTCATGCTCATTTAACTGCGAAACGTTTCATTTGCGGCAATTTGATAAACCAAGCGACTAATAAACACGAGACGATTTTATCAACGAAATTGCCGGTTACAGCGCCCCAATATGTTGCACTGATCATTTCTTTCCCTGAAGCTCTAAGCGCCATAATAACGATATCCGTACCCGATCCGGTAAATCCGCCAAATAGGGCCAAACGAATCGGTGCACCAATCATTGGACAAATAAATGCTAATAATACGCCGGCGATCAGTGCTTGTTTATAACCAAAGCCTTTTTTCGCCAGCAATGCTACGATGACCGCTACTGCCACATTCACTAAAGCAAATGGAATTGATAACGGACCGCTGATCATTCCCATCAATAGGTTCGTTGACACCCCTGTTAAAATCCCATAACTCATGCCGAAATTTGCTGCGATAAAAATCGTTCCCATCGTATCTAAGAACAATAACGGAATACTCAACATCGATACCGCTTCTCCCAACACAACATTCAACGCTACCGCGATGGCACACATCGCGATCACTTTTGCTTTACTATTCATTCCTTACCCCTCTTTCTAAAAACATTTGCAACTGTTCATTAAAATCACCCCGAGCTTCCTCGGTGTACCACGTGGGCACTTCTAAAAAATTGGTTCCAATTTGAGCCTTTTGACATTCCGCAAAAAACTCTTCCATTAAAACGCCGCGTTGTCCGCTAATCGAACAATTCGGGCTTTCATTGATTCCGATTACGCCGAGATACTGATACCCCTCCATTTGATAAGCTTGGATCTGCTGGATCATCGGTTGCAGCATTGCTTGACACTGCTGACGAAAAGCGGGTAAATCTCGATACTCTTCGTAGGTCATCGGCGGACGTCCGCCACCTAATACAATAAATTCTGGACACGGCAATTGAATCAGAGCAACTCCGCGACTCAACAAATCGATCGCAAATGGAAATGCTCCGCGTGCCCGCTCCCAGCCATGAATCACTGCATTTTGATTCAAAACACAATGAGATACGGCAACTAATTGCTTCTGTGGTTGAATACTCCTTCCTCCTTTGATTTATTTAAAAATTTCTTGCAAGCTCTCTAAGATCGTTGGAAATTCTTCCAATGAAATCGTCCGTAGATCAAGATAATTGCAATCATTTTTTATCCGCGTGATAATTGGTGTCGCCGAAAAACGCAGCTTTTCTTGTAAAATATCGGCTGTAAAGCGCTCACTGCTTAAAACTACAGCATAGGTCGGCAGCAAATGCTCCGGATAAGAACCGCCGCCAATTTTACTCGTGTCTTTTTCGATCTTCACACTTAGTTCAGCAAGGGGTTGCAGCATTGCCGCTAGTTCAGCAGCCTTTCCTAAACAATCCTCTTCGCTTAACCCAATCATTTGTAACGTTGGCACTGATTGTAAGGCTTCTTTTTCATCAAGATACAAAGCCAGTGTTGCTTCTAAGGCACTCAGCGTCATCTTATCGATCCGCAATGCCCGCAGCAATTGATTTTTCTTCATCTTTTCGATGTACTCTCGTTTGCCGACAATGATTCCCGCCTGTGGTCCGCCTAATAATTTATCACCGCTGAAAGTCACAACATCACAGCCTTGGTCCAAAACCTCTTTTACTGTTGGTTCGTAAGGTAACCCGAATGGGCGCATATCTAATAATAAGCCGCTTCCCAAATCGTTGATTAACGGCAAATTATTCGCGTGAGCCAGTTCGGCTAAATCAGTTAATGCTGGTGTTTCAGTGAATCCGACGATTCGATAATTACTGGTGTGTACTTTTAAAATAGCCCCGGTTTCTTCAGTCAGCGCCTTTTCGTAGTCAGTTAGATGTGTTTTGTTAGTAGTCCCTACTTCTGCGATTGTCCCGCCGCTTGAAGTAATCACATCCGGGATTCGAAATGCTCCGCCAATTTCCACTAACTCACCCCGCGAAACCAGTACCTCTGTTTCTTTCGTCAAGCTGCTCAGAACCAACAGCACCGCTGCTGCGTTGTTGTTTACGACTAAGACATCCTCTGCCCCTGTGAGTTTCTTCACGATTGAGACTAAATGGCTGTAACGTGAACCGCGTTTTCCATTTTCTAAATCAAGTTCTAAATTTGAGTAATGAAAACTGGTCGCCAGCAATTGTTCTTGCGTCTTGGCACTCAATAAAGAACGCCCTAAATTCGTATGGATTACCGTTCCCGTTCCATTAATCACGCGACGCAATGAAAATTCCTTTTCTTCTAACTGTTTTTGAACCAGCGATAAGATTTCTGCTTGATCAAACGCTGTTTGCCGTGTCCCCTCAACCACTTCTTTCCGAAGGTTCGCTAAAACTTGTTGTGTTGCCTCTTTCGCTTTTCCATGAGGATAGTTCGAATCGATTTGCTTCAATAAAATATCCACTGAAGGCAAGCTTGCTAAAATTTTTTGAATCTCTTTTGACATGTGCCACCTGCTTTCTTAGCGTAACGCCAGATTTCTTAGTGCTGCCAAAACTTCGTCGACCTCAGCCTTGGTAGTAAAACTTGAAAAAGAGATGCGGACCGTTCCGCGATCAGCCGTTCCTAACGCATTGTGCATCAACGGAGCGCAATGATATCCGGGGCGAGTAGCAATACTAAACCCCTCCCACAAAAGATCACTGACGATCGCCGATTCGGCATCTTTGATATTGATAGAAAAAACATCTACCCGTGCACCAGTAAAATCCCCATAAATCGTCAAGCCGGCTATTTCCTCTAATCCTTGATAAAAATACTCACCCAGCTCCGGCCTTGCTTCTTTTGCTTGCAGCCACTGAATACTAGCAGTTAATCCAGCCAATCCAGGGATGTTCAATGTGCCTGCTTCTAATAAAGTCGGTAATTCCTTAGGCTGCACTTTTGAGAAAGACTGCATGCCGTCTCCGCCAGTCAAAACAGGTTCTATGGGCAGATTTTTTCGCAGACAAACACCGCCCGTCCCTTGCGGACCATAGAGAGATTTGTGACCGGTAAAACACACCGCTGAAATTTTCCCATCACTAAGATCGATTGGAACAACCCCGGCTGTTTGTGAGGCATCAATGATTAGATACAACTGATGCTTCTCGCAAAAATCTTTGACCCATTCAAGATCTAATAGATTGCCCGTAACATTGCTGGCATGATTGCAGATTACAGCCTTCGTTTCCGGGCGGAGATATTCCACAAACTCCCCATAATTCAAACGACCAGTCACAGCCTCGCTGGATATCACGTCAAAACTAGCACCCTGCTTCTCCAGCTGATACAACGGGCGTAAAACTGAGTTATGCTCCCAATCAGTGGTAATCACATGATCCCCTGCTTGAATCAAGCCTTTTAACACTTCATTCAATGCAACGGTAGCATTATTGGTAAAAGCCGCTTCATAACGTTGATCTGCTTGAAATAATTTTTTTACCTGTTCACGAGCCTCTTCAGCGACGCGAAAACCGGCTAAAGAATACCCATGCGCCCCCCGAGAAGGATTGCCGTACTCGCCTTGTAAAATTTTCGTCATCGCCTCTGCCACATCCGCAGGTTTTTGAGCCGTCGTGGCAGCATTATCCATATAAATCCCCATTTAATTTCCCTCCTTTCCTAATTCTATTATTGATTTAATTGGATCGATTCCCTAAAACACGATAGTTTTCTACTCGTTTTGTGATTTCTTGCTTATCCATATATTCCAAAATCAACATCGATGCTTTTCTACTAGAGTTGGTCAAATCACGAAAATCGCCTAAAGTCATCTGCTCATGTTCTGCGATATAGTCCTGAATCATTTTTACCGCTTGATCGAATACTTTGCCTAATAAAACATACTCGTGGGTCAAGAAGACAACCGTATCACCATCCAAAGCTTCTAACACTTCCTCGGCATTTTTATCCAGATCGAATAATTCTTCTTTTTTAACCGGGGTGAAGCTGTTTTTAGCTAAAACCTTTTCGATTTTTTCTTTCGCTTCCTGCTGGTATTTATTAAAGGTAACCTCGAAATCTACTAAAGCGATTTTGTCATTCGCTTCTTTGACTAAGTCCTCTTTCATCAACCCGATCAAAGCTGAAATTTCTTTTTCGGCAAGAACACTGCGCATCCGCGAACGGAATTCTTCCAAAGGCATTCCATAACGTAAACGATATTGCTTATGATAAGCAGCCAAAATTTCTGTTGAACGATCCGCTAATTTCTTGTAGCTTGCTTGTGCCAAATACCCTACTTTGGTTTCGATCACGCGACCTTCAGTAACCATCTCGGCTACAATCGGCTGCAATTCCTCTTTAGCTGTCCCCAAATATTCAAGTAATTCTTTTTCCTTCGTGAAAGGCTGTTTCTTATTGATCATGAAATCAATAATTAATTCATCCAAGCTGCCTTCTTCTTTCGCTTTTAGACTCTCAAGAATCTCAACTTTAAAGCGACGATGTTTGTGCGGTGCGGCATCTAATACCTCACCCCCAGCAATTGTGCGCATCGGTGAATACGATCGTAAGATGAATCGGTCGCGTTCCTTAACTGCGACTTGCTCTTCTAGACGCAGCTGCAAGAACCCCTCTTCACCTGGTCCAATCCAATCGACTCCTAACGGTACCGTTCGCGCCATCACTTCGCGCGTGCCAACTAATAAGCGGACACGATCCCATAAACCTATTCCGCCCTCTACTTCAGACAGGCAGGTGACTTTCACATCCAACATCCAAGTATCTTCCAGTTTTTCCGACACCGATAAAACATCGCCCCGTTGAACTTCATCAGTAGCAATATTTGCCAAATTCAAGGCCGTTCGTTGTCCCGATTGAGCACTTTTTACATCCGTCTCGTGAACTTGAATATTCCGTACCCGCGTTTTTTTCTGACTTGGATAAAGATATAGATCATCGCCTGCATTGATTGAGCCATCCAATAGCGTTCCTGTAACGACCGTACCAAAACCTTTGACGCTAAAAACGCGATCAACATTCAGGCGGGCCGAGCCGCTCCCAGAACGTTCCTTTACTTCCTCTGAATGCTCTTGAATTTTCTCCAGCAACTCCTTGATTCCGGTTCCAGTTACCGCATCTGTCTCAATCAAATCCGCCTCAGCCAACGGTGTATCCGCCAACTGCTCACGAATATCCTCAACAACCAATTCTTTCAAATCAGGATCGACCGTATCGACTTTAGTCAAAACGATCAAGAAATCGCGAATCCCCAGCAAAGTTAAAATATCTATATGTTCCTTCGTTTGCGGCATGATTCCTTCCGCCGCATCAATCACTAACAAAACCAGATTAATTCCTGGCAATCCTGCCACCATATTTTTGATAAATTTTTCGTGACCCGGTACATCAACAATCCCGACACGTTTATTGTTAGGCAGATCTAAATACGCGAAACCTAAATTGATTGACATCCCGCGCTTCTTTTCTTCGCTGGTCGTATCTGTCTCGATTCCGGTCAAGGCCTTGATCAAAGTTGTTTTTCCATGATCAATATGCCCGGCCGTTCCAATCACAATATTTGCCATTTATTTATCCTTTCTGAATCAACGTATATTCTGTCTTCAAGCCCTCTTGGATCGCATGATAAAATCCCTCTGAAGCAATCTCTCCCTCAGCGAGCAATGAGGATAAAGAGTCCTCCTCATTCAGCGGATATTTCAAAGAAAAGCCGCAACTAGCATGAATCTTTTCCGGTGTGGGAATGATTCGAACGGCAAGTTGGGCTTCCTTCGCAATTTTCTCAGCTTTCATGGCCTCCCGGGTTGAATAAAACAATGCAACTCCGTATGTCTGCATAAAAACTGCTCCTTTTTCATGATGAAGTATTAATTTCTCTTGGGAAAAATTAACCTTATTTTCAAGCCATCTAAAATTTAGTTTGCTCATAAATAATGAGCGGTTTTTCTATCTATCAGCCTGCTGCAGCGCGAAAAAGAACGTTTTATGGTTTAACAATTTTTGGCGCTTGGCGCATCATCTCTACGATGCGATACATATTAGTGACTTCACCAACCGCAGCGGTCAGCTCATAAAAGTTCAAACAAGCACCGCACGCGTAAATTTCCACCCCTTGCTCTGACAATCCTTTCAAGTCTTCCAAAGAGTCAGAATCGGCTACAACTGAATGCACACCGCCATTATAGAAAATAACCTTTTCCGGCAATACGTCTTGTTCTGTTAACGAATAAATAAAGCCTTTCAAAAGGTTTTTCCCTAATTCATCGGAACCGCGTCCCATAACATTGGTGTCCACTACTACGATATAATCGTCCACCGTAGCTGCGGGTTCAGATACTTGCAGCGTTTCGTCAGTCAGATCCGCATTCCCTTTTGAAATAACCACGATATAATGATTTGGCGCATCCTGATCCATTTGGTAAATATAGCCAAGCTGTTCCGCCATTTTCCTTAAATTTTGCGTAGCAATTTCATTATCCACTAACGTTTGCACCACTTCATGTTCCCGCAGTGCTTTTTTCGTTTCAATTACTGGTAACGGACAAGCCTTACCTAAAGCATCAATTTTAAACATATTATCCACCTTTCTAGTAAACAATTAGTTCTTTTTCTTGTTTTTCAACAACCTTACCAAAATCTTGCGCCGGAATATCAGCCGCTTGTAATTCTTGGAGTAAGGCCTCCACTTCCTCCGCCGGCACACTTACTAAAAGACCGCCTGAAGTTTGCGGATCAAACAATAATTCTTCAATACCAAAATCATCAATCTGAAAATCCATTTTATCTTCCATATAATTCCGATTCCGTTGCCCACCCGCAGTTAAGATAAACTCTTTCGCGCCTTGATAAGCTTCCGGGAAATAAGGAAGATTCTTTGATTGAATTTCTGCACTGAAACGACCATTCGTCATCTCATGTAAATGTCCAGCCAAACCAAAACCAGTCACATCCGTGCAGCTGTTAATCGAATATTTGCGAATGATATCCATCGCATACTTGTTTAATGTTTCCATGCTCGTGGTTGCTTTCACAAATGCCTCTTCACTGATTTCTTCTGCACTGTAGCCCACGGTAATGATGCTCACACCCAATGGTTTGGTTAAAATCAGATGGTCTCCCAACTGACAAGTATTATTTTGATAAATCTTATTTGGATCAATCGTACCAGTAACGGATAATCCGTACTTCACCGACTGATCATGAATTGAGTGTCCACCTGCCAAAATTGCACCGGCTTCCTGTACCTTTTCAGCGCCACCGCGTAAAATTTCCTTTAAAATATTTAAATCCTTTTCTTCTGGAAAAGCGACAATATTAAGTGCTGACAACACTTCGCCGCCCATCGCATACACATCGCTTAGAGCATTTGCGGCTGCAATTTTTCCAAAAAGATAGGGATCAGTTACCATTGTTGGGAAAAAATCTAGTGTTTGAATAATCGCTAAATCATCTCTTAATTTAATAACAGCAGCATCATCGGTCGAATCAAATCCCACCAACAAATTCTTATTCGTTGATTTTGGCAAATCTGCCAATAAATCGCCAAGATTTCCTGGCCCAATTTTTGCATTACATCCGCCGCAGACGATCAATTGTTGGACTGTCTCCATACGTTCCACCATCCTTCACGGTTTCTATTATAACAGTTTACTTTTTGTTTCTCCACGTATATTTCTACTCAATTTATAACGATTCTACTGCTTCATAAAACCGTTTTAAATACCTCTGTTCGGTTCAAGACCGATCTATCATAAAAAGCATCTCCTAAATGTTAGGAAATGCTTTTTGACTACTACATATTAAGTGAAACTTTTAACACGGTCCTTGGTTGTTGGCATTTTTGAAAAACTTAACTTACCTGCCACTTTTACTTTGATATTTACCGCTTGTTTTGGCAAATACGCCAATGGAATAACTTCCACAAAAACTGTTTTCAACGTTTCTTGTGCTGCACCAGAATGAATCGCTTCTTGTCTAGCAGAATCAATAGCAATCGCTACTACCTCTTCTTGTGTCTGTTTCTCCAATGAATACACAGAGTTCACCTCACCGGAAACTTCCCCAAGAGCTGCACCAATAGCGTTGGCAGCATCATAATTGTCTGGAATGATCACCTCAGATACTCCATCCATCGTTTGAGGCAGTATAATACTTCCTCCTCCAACTAAAATAACCGGTATTTCTTGGCTGTCCGTTTTCATTTGGTCAATCGCATCTTCGATCATTTCTTTAATTGTTTGCTTGGCATCGCAAACGATCGTTTCATCTAAACTCTGCGAAACCGCTCCGTTTACTGGGTGACTGTTCTGATTAGCAATCGCAATATCCGTCGTACACAAGACCTCTCCACCGAAAGATAGGCTTTCTTCCAGTATGCGATAGCCTAAACTATCTGGCCCGACTTTCAGCCCACCCTCTGTATGAATAATGGTTCCCCCACCTAAACCGATGGAAAGAACATCTGGCATTCGAAAATTTGTTCTAATTCCGCCAATGGTCGTCGCCAATGAGGATTCGCGTGGAAATCCTTTTTTCAATACACCGATGTCTGTTGTCGTGCCACCAACATCGACTACTAGAGCATCATCTAGAGAACTCAAATGTGCAGCGCCACGAATAGAGTTTGTTGGGCCGCATCCGATCGTGAGCACTGGATAATTTAAGGCCTTTTCCAAGTCCATCAATGTCCCATCATTTTGACAGATGAACACATCTACTTCGAGTTTATTATTTTTCAAAGCCTGTTTTAACCCGTTGATCATCTTGGAAATCGTTTGTGTAAGAGCTGCGTTTAAAATACTCGCATTTTCTCTTTCTAACAGTCCAACTGATCCAATTTCACTTGATAAAGTTACCGGAACAGACAGTTCTTCTTCCACGATTGCTGCAACTTGATTTTCCTGCACATTGCTCACTGGAGAGAAAACTCCTACAACGGCTACGGCTTCAACTCTTCCTCGCATCTGCCGGCAAATTTCGCGAATTTCATTTTCATCAACTTCAGCAATCTGTTTCCCATTATATTCATAACCGCCAGAAGCGATAAATATTTGTGTGTTCATTTGAGTCGAAAGTTCCTCAGGCCATCCCACCATCGGAGCAACCGCAGTTGTTGCCGGTTTTGCTAAACGAATGATCCCAATTTTACTTAATTCTTTTCGCTGGACAATCGCATTTGTGCAATGAGTGGTTCCTAACATCACAACATCAATTTTTTCTGTTGAAATTTTGGTTTCTTTCAAAATCTTTTTTATCGCTACATTAATTCCTTGACTAACATCCTCCATCGTAGGACTTTTGGTTTTTCCTATACAATTTAAATTCTCATCTAGAATCGCACAATCTGTGTTTGTGCCACCAACATCTATGCCTAATCGATACATATACTTTTTTCTCCCATCAATTCTTCCACAGGTTTGAACTCTATGTCGTAACCAAAGTATTTCGGACCTGCAACATCAATTCCTTTTTCAGTTCGCCATTTAGGATCACTAGGTAACGCAATAACATGAATCCGCGAACCATAGCGTAATGTCTCTGTAGTAATGGGCCGCCCTGTTTCATAATCCAATGCACAAATCAAATCTGGTGTCGAAGCAAGAACGGCACCATCCTTCTTGGCAAGTAGCAACTCATTTTGAAAAAGCAGCTCTAATGTTTCATTTTTGTTTCCGCTTATTCCGGCAAGCGTAGCTCTTCCCTTGGTAAATCCGCCCTCTACATTTCGTTCAATATGATTGATTTTTCCCTCAAATAATGAAAAACCATTCAAAATTGTTAACAGTCGATTTACAGGAGACGTGGTTTCGCTGAAACTTGTTAATTCTTCACCAATTTTTTTTGCCAATGTTAACGTTCCACCGATTCCACATTCTTTAACGATTTTCCCGGGGAAAACATTATCTACCATATTGGCACTGCCGCCCATAACGTCTGTGATCGAGCGTGCGATTTTTTCCGACCACTCTCCGTCCTTCGGATAGTAAACAATGCGATTGCCTTGACTGTCCGCCATCGCGACAATTTCCGGCTGATAGCCTTTCAAAAAGAACGTCACCATTTGTGACTCTGGAAAGGCGCGCCCCATTGCATCAGCATCAACGATCGGCAGGCCCATTTTGGCCGCACAGGCAATCGGCAACAACGAATTTCCACCACCAATTTCAATCGGCATAATCGCTTGTGTCCGTTCAGGGAAAAACTCTTTTAATACCTCTGCAGGAGCATATATTTCTTCCTCTGATGCAATTTTTTCATTGGATACAGAAGGCGCACCTATTGAGCCAACAGGCATGACTAAATCATCATCATTCAGCTCGTCTAATTGTAAAACCTTGACCGGTCCATATTTTTGAATCGCCTGTAACGCCATTAATTTGCCAACAAAGGGATCGCCCCCTCCACCGGTTCCCAACAAGGTAGCCCCAATTGAAATATTCTCTAAATCTTCTACTGTTATCCATTTCATGAACTATTTCCGTCCTTTATTCAGTTTTGTCAAAACAAAATAGCTAATTCCAGCTACTAAAATGCCATCCAGTGCAGAGACGTTCGTCAAAGTAAACAGACCAAAACCTGCAGGAGGCTGACTTGTCATAAACGCAATGGTACTGCCAATCACCCAAGAGATAATTGATATTGGATAATAATCTTGTAATTTTTCCTCATAAGAGAATTCATACTTTTCCTTATAAAAGAAATAGTCAATCATGTAGATTCCAGCAATCGGAGAAACTAAAACTGTAACAATCGACAAGAAATTTTCAAACATGCCATAAATCCCAAACATCGCCATCAAAATGCCTAAGGAACCACAAGTAACAGTAATGATTTTAGGGTTCACTCGTTTGAATACGATCGAAAAATCCAAAGATGCAGAATAAAGATTGTTTGTGTTAGTTGTCCATTGTGCCAAGGTCAAAACCAAAATAGACGGAATTCCCAGTCCTAAAGTAAAGAATACAGCTGTAAGATCAGAAGTATTCATTACTTTCACTAAGATCAATGAAATAATGATCATGAAACTATTCCCAATCGTGAAACCAACAAAGCCCGCAATCATCGCTTGTTTTGGATTTTGTGCCCAACGAGCAACATCCGGAGCCATCACCACGCCTACCATATACACCCCAATTACAAGAGAGACCGCCAGACCAAAGGAAGTAGTAGACCCCTGCGGTGGAATAGCCAAGCCTGCTGCACCGTTTTTATTTATCGACATGATTGTCGCAATAATGATCAGCGCCGCTAACAACGGAACTGAATAAGTACAAAGCTTTTCAATCGCTTGATAACCCCAAAATGCCGAAAGCATCATTAAACTGCCGCCAATCAAAGATAATAGCCAAGAGGGGACTGCCGTATTCGTCAATTGACTAATCGCAGAGCCGATGTTTTCCGCAAAGAAACCGATCTGGACACCAAACCAACCCAATGAAGAAATCCCCATAATCGCGCCCATCAATGAAGCCCCTTTTTTCCCGAAAGAAATTCTGGATATCATTCCTGTAGATAAGCCCGCTTTGGCACCGATATAGGTCGTTCCGACTGCCAAAACTCCTAGAATAATCGATCCTATCGCCACTGCGGATATCGCTGTCCAAAAGGCCATTCCTTGTGACAACGCCACCCCCATAAACATCCCAGATAAATCAATCCCAATCGCGATCCAAACCATGCTGATAGACAACCAGCGTTTTCGATCTTTCTCAGGTACCCGCTCTCTTTCATAATTTCCCGAATTTGTTTCTGCTACTTCCTCCATATATCCCCCTCATTTCTGAATATTCTGATAAATAAATATTTTATCATTATAACCAAATGAGAAAACCATGGCTATGTTATTAAGACAAAAGAAAAGAAGCTGTTTTGTCACTATTGACAAAACTAGCCTCCTATAGCCGTTTTTGGGGATATTTTCGAAAATAAATCAAGTTTTTAATCAGCAGATAGCGTGAAGCTGTATGAGAGAAAGACACTTTTAATCGCTCTTGTGCACGTTTTAAACGATATTTGATCGTATTATTATGCAAAAAAAGTACATTGGACGTCTCGTTTATATTCTCGTCGCAGTCTAAAAAATATACTGCCAGTGTCTCAATCAATTCTTCTTCCAGATAACGTTCTAAGTAAATCAGCTCTGTATCTAATGTCACATCTTGCAGTAAATATAGATCTTCTGGATAAAAGCAGTGCTTTTTGGGAAAGACCCTTTTACTGTCATCAATTTGCTTTTTTATGACCGTCATCTGAGTTGAAATAGAAATAAGACCTGTAAATTCTCCACTGATAAAGAAAAAGTCAGAATTCAACTCATTTGTAGAAAAAATGTTCTGGAGTGATTGCTCCTCAACATTTCCAACTATCCATTCTAAATCCTGCTCCTTATAATAAATTCCATTTAACTGAGAAATCCGTCCACTCCTTTTTACCTTTTCCCTTTGCATGCAATACAGTTTCAAAGGTTTACTTATGTCGATGCCTTCCTTCTGAGCCAATAAAGCGGCCGTATGATAATCACCTGTTTGGCATGCTGAAAAAAATTGTTGCCCTGTATTCAGCAGCTGCTCTTCTCCAAAGTATTTAATCGTTTTTTCAATAATCGTCTTTATTCCTGCATGCTGCTTTTCCGCTAAAGGCTCCTTTTTGAAAATGGCTAAATAATAGTGTGTTTCTAATGCGGCAAGTGCTAACCTAGTATTGGTTTGAAAATAGTAGATCTGATTTAGTTCTATCGGTGAATTTTTCGTCGCATCGCTCTCACTCTTGTCAGCAATAATCTCCCTTAAACTTTGATCTAAGCTTCTAGGCCATGCCTTCGATAATAAGACCTCATTCTCACGGCTTTTAATGAATAGACTACATTTAAATTTGTCTGACAGAATGCTCAAGGCGGTCTCAATTTGATTAGGAGCCGGCAATTGCCGAATCGTCTCAAGTAAAATATCCTGCTGAGGATCGAGCTCATTTTCTTCCCCATTGATATAGGATAAAGCCTCAGAAATAACCTCGCTATATCTTAAATCAATTCGATTAACCGGCATCAAGATCAAAATCATTTTCAGCTCATTCATCTTAGTCAATAATTCATCGGAAACCTTCGGCATGATGAGTCCGACATAATATAGAATAATGCCTAATTGGTTATGCTGGTGCAAAATAGAAACAATCTCAAGTTGCTTCTCTACATTTTCTGCAATCTGAGCAAAGGATGTAAGTACCAGTTCATTCCCGGAATACTCACCCTTAATAGGCATTTGACTATATAAGCTGGGTTCAGATACTTCTAGAACAGAGATCGTGGTGACTAAACGATGTTTTTGCGGCTCGCCAGCAATTATTTGGGCCCCTTTCATTGACGGCAATCTCAATATATCTTGAACATTCAAATGTATTCCTCCATTCTTGAAAACGTTTGGCTTATTCTATCAAAAAATGAATAAAATTTCATTGAAATCTAAATGTTTTGTTAAAATAAATCCATTCGAAAAATACATAACTCAAACCATTTCAAGTTGTTGAGCGATGAAAATAACTACTTTGAAAAAATTATCTTGGATGAATCATGACAACTGTGAGAATCGTTTTTCTCGCTGAAATTTCTACTGAACCACTGGCTCGGCCTATGTTTATCAAAACATACAAAAAAACTATCAACTCAATTGAGTTGATAGTTTTCAAATTATTTTTTTTACGCTTTTGCTGCTGACGGCTTCATACTCTTACGAATATAAGTGATACCAGTGTAAATAATTACTAAAATGATGATATAAGTTAGAATTTCTAAATCTAAGCCAGTTACGAATTTCGCAGCAATAATTACCCCGATAATCCCACCGACAGTGATCGCTAAACTAACTTTACGCGCGTAATCACCTGTCTTAACAAAGTTCAAACTTGCGATTGGCATCAAACCTGCACATGAACCCATCATTACTGGGAAAGCAACTAGCGGGCTCAAACCTAACATATAAACCATTGCCATACATGGCGCATACAAACCAACACCGATCGTCATCAATGCTCCTAAGAAGAAGTTAATCACAACACCAATGATCAATTTAATTCCTGTCAATGCAGTCGCTGTATTATCTGCACCTAAGATATCGATCCAACCTTGTTGACGTGCGAACATCAATATAGCCGTAACAATCAATGCCCAGCCCATCCAAAGTTGAACTTTCTTTTCCGGCAAACCAGTTACAAATCTTGAACCAATAAACGCGCCGATCGTTGCAGAACCAACTAAAGCAAATAGGGTTACTGGCGATACATCAACTACCTGAGTGAAGATAAATGCTTCAACCAATACCGGAATCCCATGACCCACATTTAAAGTTCCAGGTAACAAACGGTCAGAACTTAATTGTTTTGTAAAGTCCAAAAGCAACGTTGTTGGTGCAAAACTTCCGATCCCTAACGTATCTAAAAAATCTGTAATGAAACCAATGATTCCTGAAACAAACCAATTTCCATGTCCCAAGTCATCTTTATTTTTGACCAAATCGCGTCCCATATTTGCCGTGTGTAATAAGATCAAACCAATATAAATCGCTAATAGTACTGTTACCATATTACCCCTCCTTCATCTTTATCCCAGAAGGAAACCATCCTTCAAGGAGTCTTTCGGATCAACCAAGAATGAGTTGTATCCAGTGACATACGCCGAACCTGTTACTCGAGGAATAATTGCTTTATATCCCCCAACTTCCGCTTCTTCAACAATTTCACCTTTAAACTTCGTGCATAAGATACTTTCATACACGAACGTGTCGCCAACTTTCATTTCGCCTTTGCCGTATAATGTCGCAAGTTTTGCACTTGTACCTGTGCCGCAAGGAGAACGGTCAACTTGTCCATCACCAAAGACCACAACATTTTGATATGTCGCATCTGGACTTGTTGCTGGACCATAAAATTCGACCAAATCGACAGTTTTGATGTGATCCAATGTCGGATGTTGAATTTCGATTTGTTCATTCACTGCATCGCGAATAATCATACCTAAGTCGTTAAATTTTGACGCATTTTCTGGTTTAATTTCTAAACCAACTGATTTTGCCGGCAAGATAGCAAAGAAACTGCCGCCAAAAGAGATGTCCATTGCGATCTCACCAAGTTCAGGAACGTTTACTTTCACGTTCTCTTTATAAAGGAATGATTCCACATTCTCAAATGACACTGACTCTGCTGAGTAGTCTTCATCTAAATGTACTGTACCGTGTACGATTCCCGCTGGTGTATCCTGAACAACTTTTACTTCACGGCCGCCTTCTTTAACATCAACCCAGCCTTGTTCCACTGCTGAAGTCATTGCTGCAATCGTGTTGTGACCACACATATTCAAGTAGCCGCCTGAATCCATAAAGATAATTCCGTAATCCGCTTCTTTATGGACAGGTTCAGTAATAAAGGCACCAAACATATCACGATGCCCACGTGGTTCCAGCATCAACATTCTCCGCAGGTCGTCTGCTTCTGTTTCCAAATAAGCTCTTTTATCTGCCATTGTTTCGCCAGGGAATTTAGGAATTCCACCAATAATTAAACGAGCAGCTTCACCTGCTGTGTGAGTGTCGATTGCTGAGATCATTTTTGATACTTTCATGATTATCCTCCTTGTTTCCTACTTAATTAAAAATAGTACTTTGGTGATTCATATTCATAAAAAATTACTTTAACGTAGTTGTTGATTATCTTTTCGCATTTTTAATTTGATTGACGCAAGCGCTTTTACTGCATCCCGTTGATTGATCGTATTTTCACCAACCACTTCCGTCTCGATACCGGCGGCCGATTTATTAAAGTCTAAAACGTGCTTCGTAAAGTCATTTTCCACGACAAATTTAGCTTGTGTACCAATGAACTTGAGGCCGATCACGCTAATATTTCGACGGCCTATTTCCTCTAAGGTGTTCGCAAAGTCTACATCTGAATTTCCCCAGCCATCGGTTGCAGCAATCACACCGTTCGTGCGCATTCCTTCCAACCATGCAGCAGTACGCTGTCCGACTAGATATTTCATTGCGTTGCTCTGCGGGGTCCCAACTACTACGACTCCTTGAAAGTCGATATCAGGGTCCTTGCCTAAAAGGTCAACGAGCGGATCTTGAAAATGATGCAGTGATGTTTCTTTTGTTGATGGGCCAATTCCCATAACGCCACCACCTATCCGTTATTCAGTTAAACCATGGAACGAATCGCTCCATCGCGATACTCATTTGCTGATAAAAAGACAGGCATATTGTTCATGTCGATAATGGAACAGCCGCCCTTAAAACCACTCGGTTCATTTGGATAAAGCAGCATATCATACATTGCTCCCTGACCAGCCACTTGCTTAACCAAAGCAACTTTGGGTTTTCCTGGATTGCTACTCTCTTCATAGACATGAGACTCGCAAGCATCTTTTCCTTCCAGCATCTTCATTCTTTCGCGAATTTCTTGAACAAAATCATCCACGATTGCAAACATTTTGAGACAAAGCTCACGATTAAAAGGGGTCCCCTTTTTCGCTAAAAGATCCACTAAAATAATGTAATCCTCGGCTTTAGGCGTCCCTGCTTGATTCAATACTAAATGATCACGCAAAACACCCTCAGAAGAACCAAATTCATGCATTTGTTCTCCTTCTTCGATGGCTCCGGTCATAACGATCGAAACCCCTGTAAGTGTATGCGTGATCCCTGTACCCAACACACCCAACACCTTCGTAGAGATCGGAATGATATCCATGATGGTGTTGGTTTCAACATTATGTTGCTGTGGTGGGAGTAATCGAATCGTCAGCTTCTGAATAACGGCGTCCTTGCAATCAAAGTCTTGCTTGATTTTTAAACGAGTTGGTTCGACATGGAAGTCGCTACCTATGGTGACTTCTTCCATATGAAAAACTTTGATCTTTAAAGTTTCGCCTCGCATTATTCACACCTACTTTCAATGTAAACGGTGATTAAGATAAGTAGCGTCTTCAGAAATAAGCCGAAAATTCATAAAAAATTTGAAAATAATTTTAGGAATCTCCGTCTTATTTCTCGACGCTAAGCACTTATTAAATCAGCCTCTTGATCTAGACGTGGGCAATGTATTCATAAGGTAAAGGAACAATTTTCCCTGGCGTTTCGATTGATACTAGTGCTTCCAAAGTATCTTTCATGATACCTGTCTGCATTTCAATGTTGTTTGGTTCACCAGCATTGGCACCCATTGGTACGCGCGGTGCAACAGCACGTGGAGTACCGTTTTGGCGTACAACTGGTGGTAATGCTGCGATTAAAATAGTAGGAATCCCTGCTTCCTCAATAGCTCTCTGCACGATCACGGCAGTTCTATGACAGGTTCCTCAGCCAGCGGTTAAGATAACTGCGTCGACTTCTTCTTCTACTAATTTTTGTGCGATTTCAGGACCAGTCACATCGTGGAATGCATCTTGGTCTCCACCACCACCCATAAATGCGTAGTGTACAGGGGCAGATTCTTTGATGAATCCTTCCGCTGCTAATTCGTGTAGGCGATCTAATGGGAACATCGCGTTAATGTCGCGGTTCGCATCGGCATTATCGTATCCTCCATGAGAAACCATCAATTCATCTACTGATGCAGTATCTGGTACTTCACGGTAAGTAGTATCACCCGCTAGGTTAAACCGTTTATCTGTTTTCAAATGTACGCCGGCTGCAGTTGCTAATGCCACGCGCATTTCTTTAAGCTCTTTTTTAACAGGGGTAAAGACAGATTTTGGCGTAATCGGCACAAAAATTTCTGACTGTAACCCTTCAAAGACTGTTAAGCCCATGTGTTAATTCTCCTCTCTTGCTTCTTCACGTTTTTTTCTGGCCTCGGCCCGACGACGTTCATGCTCATAAATAGCAGTTTTATAATGTTCATCCGGCTCTTCTGCCAAAACTTCTGGATAAGTCATTAAAAACCCAACTTCTTGACCGATTTCTAGATTGTACTCAGAAATGATCATTCGACGAGGTATTTTAAGCTGACCCAATCGACCTTTTAAGTCAATCGTCACGCTGGCATCATGAAGTTCAACGATGATCCCTTCAAACATCTGTTCCGTCGAAATATATTTGAGTTTGTTCATTCCATCCATTACTTCACCTTTATTCTACTTCGTAAATTTCTTGGCGTTTTTTACTCTTAGGTAAGACTTGTTCGTTATCTACTAGGTCAATCTTCTTGCCTGTAGTTTTTTCAATGATTTCAATGTTGTTTGCTTTAACATTTGGATTCCATTTACGTTCGGCCGCTTTGATTGTACCGCCGCCCATCAATGTCTTCAGCATTGCTAAATCACGAATTGCGTCTTCTTTACATAGTGTGTTATTAGACAAGATCTCGTTTTCGATCCCTTGCATTGATTTGTTGTTGTCTACCATTGCAACCATTTCTGTGTTACCGACAACTAACGCACCTTGTACTGCTGAGTAAGAATCCCCGACAACTTTAATGCCGCGTTTGCCGATTTCTTCAATATGTGAAGCAAAGTCGATATGGTTGTTACCAAATCCTTCAGTCGTAACAATCGCGCCATCAACATCCATCGCTTCGATTGTCATACCTAAACGTTTAGAAACATAGTATTTTTCAGTATTCGCTTGTGGAGAACCAACAAACATAACACCGACTAAATCGATTTCTTCGTCTTCCATTGCTTCGCGCACTAATGGTTCTCTCCAGTAGTGACGAGAAGTTTCTTTTGATGCTGGTCCAATACATGTCAATGCATGAATCCCACCATCTAATACTTCAGTCGGAGCTAAAATAATTGGTAAGTTTCCTAAGTCAACGTTAGGTTTTGCTCCCAATGTTCCAACTGGTTCGATTGGCATAATCAAGTTATCGTGCATTGCACCTTGACCCATGATCTCTTTAACGACGATCACACGTTTGTTACCAATACGACGTTTTTGTACGATTTCATCTTGTTCTACAACTAAAGATTCATCCGCTTTTTTCACTGCTTCGCGAATTTCTTGAGTAATGTAGTCAGATGCTTTATGAGCGGCTAATGGTCCAGGACGTTCCATATTCGCGCCTTCTTTGATCGTTACTTGTGTTTTGATGAAGATTTCGCCTTTATCTGGTGCACCAGGACGTCCCCACATGATGTTGCGGTCTAATTCGCCTTCAGACGAACCGAATTCACCGATTTGAACACCATTTGCGTCTGTACCTGTAAGAACCATTACAACGCCATCTAGCACACGAGTAACACCATGGCCGATATCCGCGCCATCAACTTTAGCAGCGATTGGTTGTACGTCCATGATCGTTTCACTATATTCGTTGTATTTATCTGGTGTAATGATTTCAAAAGTAACACTTTCAACTAGTTCTTCTAGTTCCGCTGCTTCTGCACACATATCTTCCATTTTGCGTAGAACTAAAGTTGTTCCATCGATTTTCGTTTCATCACCAAAGATGACTTTTTCGATCTTCATGTGGTCACGACGAACCGAACGAACTACTTTTTCTTCGACTTTAGCTTCTGGAGCCGCAACTTCACCCGCTGGTGCTGCTGGGGCTTGTGCCGCTTCAACTGGAGCCATTGGTGCTGCTGGAGCTACGCCCATTTGGCCTGCGATAGACATTGGTACTTCTAAATCAATGCCGCGTCCTTCAGCAATATGGATTTTAATTGTTTGTCCGCCGACTGGCGCAACTGGTGCTACCGGAGCAATAGGAGCAACTGGAGTCGGAGCTGCTTCTTCAACAGGAGCTTCCTCTTCCGCTACTTCTTCAGTGTCTTCAGAAACACCATCTAATAATACTCTTGTTAATGGAACCAACGCATCCGTTGTTTCTTTCAATGTCGTACCAAGTACTTGTTCGATTGTTAGAGTGTTTTCAGGCAATTCTAATAGGCCTGAATCCTCTAAATCGGGGAAGATCGCTGGATCTTCTAAATCATCTGGTGCAATTACTTTGCCTGCTTCTGCACGGCAACATAGTACTGCAGGGTCTTTGGCATGTTCTTTAGCAGTTTCTGCTGTAATAGACATTCGTTAAATCCTCCTAAAATTTTAAATTAGTTTGTAGGTAATTTACGATATAGTCTGTGACCATCTGCCCGCAGTACATGATCTGTATGATGATAAACCGGAACTCCTAACCTAGGAGCTACACCCATTACGGTGTTCGTTCAATCGGAACAAGATCCAGTCATCACTACTTCTGCTCCTTGTTTCTTCAAGGACATAACAGTTGCAGCTTGACCTGGACAAATACCTGGCAGGGCACATCTATATCTTCCATTTACTTCTACCATTCGCTTGCATCTTTCAGCAGCGACAACTTCTGCGCCCATGTTGTTGGCAATCTCGGTCATACGTTCAGCAGAACCACCACATTCGCAAATTAAAAGACCGACTTTCCGACTTTCTTGCGGGAATGGCATTGCGACTAACACACCGCCACTAGTTTTAGTGATTGGTGTCATTTCATCGCCGCTTCTTCCTGTCATTGGCCCACCAACTACGATTTCACCATGAGGTTCAACGTATCCGCCAACATTGTTAATCAATGTTTTAACTGGTGTACCGATTGGCACATCAACAAATACAGTTTCTTTTTGTTTTACGCGACCCGATACGGTCACATCTTTGTCAATGAACGGTTTGCGATCTTCAATTGCTTCCGCGATACGTTTGATCGTTTCCACATTATCAATCACTGCACCAACCTCTGTTGGTAATTGACCCGGTTCTAAAACAATGTCCATTACTTCACGAACGATCATTCGCTCATCCCCAGCTGGATAGATATCCGGCAGTTGATAAACATCGAGTGTTGGTTCGTTGTCCACTGCTTTTAATAAACGTGTAACTAACATACGGTGTTTGCCTTTTACAGCGATCACACCTTTTGGAGCATTAGTCATCTCCATACAATATTTCATCCCGCGGATCAATTGATCGATGTGCTCACTCATTTGTTTCACGTTATGAGCTAGCAACGCTTCACACTCTGCACCGTTTGCGATAAATGTTCCTTCTGGAATATCACAAGCAAGTTTCAAGAATGTTGGGAAACCTGCTCCCCCAGCACCGACAATCCCGGCAGCTTCGACAGCTTTTGCATTCGATTCTGTCTCAGGGATAGGCAGATACTTAGAGAAATCTTGTTCATCATCAATCGTCAGAACAATATTGTCACCATCCACATCTACTACTTTTCCAGAAAAACTTGCATGGATATTTGCACCTAAGCCATTTGGTTCAGCAATCAGTTGTCCTCGTTGGACTTGATCACCTGCCTTCACGATTCCTTTACAAGGAGCGCCGACATGTTGTTTTAATGGTATAAGAATTTGTGTCAAATTATTTCACCTCCTCGCTTCTTCGTTTGTTCGAACTTGAGCAAATCAGCCACCCGTAGTTCAAGTAAATAATAGCATAATCACACCTCATGTAAAAGGTCGTTTCTCGATAATTTTGATATTTTCTGACAAAAAAATATAGAATAACCATATTTTTTTGAATTCTCTAATTAAATTTTCATCAAAAGCTACAATTATCCAAAAAACGTTTGCAAATGCCTTTTTTACAATATTTATACCCTTTGTATACAATCGACAATGCGATCTTTTTCTACAAATCACTGAGAACATACTGCGTTATTTCACAAATTATCTTAGAGATAATTTCCGTTATTTAATTGATAGGCGTTATCAATTAAACCCCACGACTATAAATGCATTTTATCAATTTGCAGCTCACTATTAATTTAGATTTATATGTATACCAGTTCACATTAAATAGTTAAACGAGCAGATAGAAATCAGATAGTGATAACGTTGTCTCTATTTTCTGATTTAAACTATTCGTTCATACACAAACAGGCTTATAATTATTTCTACAAAAAAAGCTCTCACCTCATTGAGGTGAGAGCTTTGATAAACAAGTTACTCAGCTGTTTCCAATTTGTCCAAAGTTTTACTACCAATCCATAACACTAATCCTAGGACAATAACGATTGCCCCAAGAACACCGTAGCCCATTTGGAAGTCGCCCGGTACATCTGTTTCTAATCTCGCATAAATGATCGGATAGAGCAATTGTGAGAAAAATACTGCAATCGTCCAGAAACCTAACAGCATTCCCATGAATTTGGCTGGTGCCAATTTTGAAATGAAGGAGTTCCCTAATGGAGAAAAGACCATTTCGCCGACTGACATCAATAAGCTGACAAGGACTAACCACAAGATACTTGCATGCCCTTTACCAACCACATCACCTAATACCATTGCAAGGTAAGAAACACCTACTAACATCATACCTAATGCTGTTTTCTTGAACATACTCATGTCACCCTTAGGACGAGCAGCTAATTTTGTCCATAAGCGTCCTAAAATTGGACCTAAGATGATACAAGTTAAGGCATTCATTGAGTCAAAATAAGAAGTTGGCACTTTGAAACTGCCCACTACCCAGTTCGCGCGCTCTAAGAATCCAGCACCATCGCCATAACCAAAATAGTAGTACGCTGGCATATATGCCATATACCACACCATCCAGAAGATTACAGAGAACATCGTTACTAAGAAAATTGCAATCATCCGTTTTTTATCGCCCGAAGTTAATTTCGTATCCGCGCCTTCTGCTTTTTTACCAGCAGATTCGAATTTACGTTGGTCAACTTTAAATGGTTTCTTCCCTGCATCTCCTAAAGAGCGTCCATTCGCAACAAACCAAATAGCATCGAAAATTAATAATAGACCACAAATCAAAAATACAAAGTTAAAGCCAAATTTAGGAATTAACAATACCAAGAACGTTGTTCCGATGAATGATCCGATATTTACGAATGAATACTGAATGGAAAAGGCTTCGTTTAAAGCTTTCTCATCATCAAAAAGTAGCCCATTGACCCCTGATAGATTTCCTTTAAATAATCCTGTTCCAAGAGCCACTAAAACAGTCATCAAAATTACCATGCTCATGGAATTTGCCCAAAAGGCTAAGGAATAGCCGGCACCCATCATTAACATTCCCACCGGTACACAAATCCGAGGACTTATCCAATAATCGGCGATAATTCCACCGATTGTCGGCGTGATGTATGTTGCTGCTACGAAATAGGCAGAAATCATTGCCCCTTGTGCTGTTGTCATTCCCAGTCCGCCAGTTGAAGCCGTTGTCCGTGTAGCGATCCAGATCGCCAACATGTATTTCGCTGTGTAAAAGGCCATACGTTCGAAGGTGAAGCCCATTGCGCAGACATAAAACCCAAAAGGTTTTTTAGTTTTTACTGGAGTTGTTTCCACTATCATTCCTTCTCTCTTTAAAAAATATTAATCGTTTGCTGCTAACCATTCTTCCAATAGTTTCATGTATTTTTCACGTTCTTCAACAAATGGCATATGTCTGCTGTAGGCAAACAATTCCCATTTCGCTCCCGGAATCGCGTCATACATGGTTTTCGCTACTAAAGGCGTACACAAATCATTTGTGCCGCTTGTAACAAGTGTTGGGATAGTGACATCAGCCAATTTATCTGTGTAGTCATACCCGTGTAAAGTACCTTCAGGTGAATACTCATTTGGTCCCCAAGCCGTTACGTAGCTTTCTGTTCCTGCAACTTTTTTACGGCGCAAAGGTTCAGGATCATCTTCGGTAAATACAGGTGCTGCATGGCGTACCATAAAGCGATCATTTGCTGCAAGATAAGCGGGATCATCATAAATGCCGGTTTTTTCGGCTTTTGCGATGGCTGCTTGATCTTCTTCCGACATGAATTTGATCATACGGTGTTGCTCCTGTGCCCACAATTTTGCAGAAGGTAACGTACTTGAAAGTACCATACTCTTAACGCCTTTCGGTGCATAGTCACAAACATAAATAATCTCTAGCATGCCGCCCCAAGATTGTCCTAATAGATGAACTTCGTCCAAACCTAGATGCTCTCTTAAAGCAATCAGTTCATTGACCCATGTTTCAGCCGTCCAAAGATCCGGCTGTGAAGGTACCGCGGATTTTCCACAACCCAGTTGATCATACATGATGATCTGGCGGCCATCGACCGCCATTTCATCTAGTACCTCAAAATAGTTATGAGTTGATCCAGGTCCGCCGTGCATGACAATCAATGGCTTTTTATTACCTGCTTGTTCACCAACAATCCGATAATAAGTTTGATGCCCTAGATAAGGCATATATCCTTCTTCGATTTTCATACGTTGCGCGGCCTCCTAACCGATTACTTCTAAGTCTTTAGGGTAATGATTCAAGTTTTCGCAACCGTCTTCTGTTACAATCACCAAGTCTTCAATCCGTACACCAACTTCTCCTGGAATATAAATTCCTGGTTCGATTGAAAATACGTTGTCAACTTCTGCAACATTGTCGTTTGCGCCGGAAACATCTCCGGTTTCATGACAATCAATTCCGATGAAGTGTCCAAGACGATGAGTGAAATATTCGCCATAGCCCTTCTCAGTGATATAATCACGAGCTGCTGCATCGATATCAGACAATTTCACGCCCGGTTTCACAGTATCAATCGCGCGTTGGTTGGCTTCCTTTACGATTTCATAAACTTCACGGCCCTTGTCAGACACTTCTTTATAGAAGAACGTCCGAGTCATGTCTGATGCATATGAGTTCTTAATCCCGCCGATATCCAAGATGACAGAATCGCCCGGTTTTACTTTTGAATCATCTGTTTCGTGATGAGGATCTGCCGCATTTGCTCCATAACCTACGATTGGATCAAATGAGAACCCCGTGTTGCCTAGGTCTTTATAGATCTCACCTAATTTGTCTGCCATTTCAGCTTCAGTTAATTCTTGCGGTAATAATTTCTTCAAACGATCGATAGCAATCTCATTATCCGCTTGTGCATCACGCATCAATTGCTTTTCTTCTTCGTCTTTAATAGCACGTACAGCATCGGTAACTTCTGAACCGTTACCTAGTTTTGCATTTGGAGCAAGTTCCAGCAGGTGCAATAAGAAATGAGCTGGCCAATTCTTATCAATACCAATTTTTTGGTCAGTATCAACATACTCAAGTACCTTCTTCACAGCGTCGTCGGTATCATCAATAAATACTTTTTCCACGCCCAAATCTTCTTCGATTGGGAATAATTTGTTAACGATCAATGTGTTTTTGTTATCCGGAGTAATCACTAATACTAACAACCGTTCACCAGGATGAATCCAGCGACCAGTTAGATAGAAAATAGTTGTTGGATCTGAAACTAACAGTTGGCCATAACCTTGTTCCTTCATTTTTTCAATTACTCTTTCAACGCGACGTTCTTTCAAAATGTTTCACTCCTTTTGATTGATATTATTTGCCTGTTGGCATTATTAAAAACAGCTCTGCTTTCACGTAGCTGTTAGTAATCTTTTTCCGCGGAGACAAACTGCTATGCAACAGTTTGAAATTAGCAATAAAAATTGTGCAACTATTCACCTATCACTAGTTTTAAAATAACCATAAAACCATTTGAATTTCAAGCCTTTCACAGAAAAAAATCAAATTTAATTATTCGTATCCGCTTCCACTAGTTTACTATATCTTTCGGCTTATTTAAATAATTCTTTAATTTTTTTTTCCAAATCGGCGCTTATTTGGAATAATTCTCAAAAAAAACGGCGCTTATTCTATTATATCTCGCGTAATTTAGCTTCCTTATTTTTTTCTCATGAATTTATTTTTCTATTAAAATAATGAGATTTTCAATAACACCTTTGAAAGCGACCATTGATTTTTTAATTGCTTCCATAAAAATAAAAAACAGCTCTGTTATACAACAAGGCTGTTTATCGTTTTATTCATGAGAGTGAATTTTTATTCTTTTTCATTTTATGGTAGGAATAGAAAAATTTGGGTGATAGCTCGTACCCTACCGTAATCCCAACTGCAATCGCAATCGCAATTTTCAAAACTTGAACACCAAGGTGAGCTGCTTTCAAAGAGTCACCAATAAAAAAATTATAGGTAAAGTTGTAAATTCCCATTCCCGGAACCAAACAGAAAATACCGCAAATTAAGAAAATCGTCACCGGCGCCTTCAAAGCAAACGATGCTTCTCGTGAAAGATAAATCAGGACCAACGAAGCAATAAAAGTTGCCGCTACCGGTGCTACCCAAAATTGCATGATTAATAAATAGATGAACCAGCCGCAGGCACCGATCATTCCGCAATGGACATAATATCGACGCGGAACTTCAAACAGCACTGCAAAAGAGATCGTTCCTAAAAAACCGGCCAAAATCTGAAACAAAATATTGATCATTGACTTCACACCTTTCACAACTTGATAGAATTTATATACTTTTCATACACCTAGTAATTTACAACATGCTAAACACTCGTAAAACTAAACCTACTCCAACCGACACACAAAGTGCCGTTATCAGAGCGTTGATCATCTGTCCCCAGCCAGAACTGTAGTCACCATCAAACAAGTAGCGAATCCCATTGACAATAGCCACCCCCGGTAAAAGCGAGATGATCCCTCCGGTAATCAAACTAGTCAACTGCAAGACTGGAACAAAATGAACAAATATGCAAGCCAAAATACTGACAAAACCACTACTAGTAATCGTAGAAATAATGTCCGACATGTTAAATTTCGGTAATAAGTATATTGAGAAACAAGCCAATAAAACGCCTAAAACGAGGGCCCCTATTGTGTCCCACAGACTTCCGCCAAAAATGAAACAAAAGCTGGCGCTCCCAAAAGCATAGGCAAAAATCTTTAACGGGTTCGATGCAAAAGTTTCGTGTTTTATTTCTTGCAGCCACTCGTTAGCATCTTCTGGACTCAATCGTTTTTCCGTTAACCTGCGTGATAAAGTATTAATCTGTTCAATCCGTCCTAGGTTGATTGGGGAGATTGGAATGTCTCTTACTCGAGCCTGAACGGTTTGATCCTTCAGCCTTGCCGTCATAAATATGCCATTAATCAATACAAAGCTATCGAATTCTTTTAACTCCAAAGCCTCTGCAATGTGGCGAATAGTCGTCTCAATTCGCTTAATTTCTGCACCATTTTTCAATAATGTTTCACCAATATCATAGACGAAGTCAAAAGCTTCCCGTTCATTCATCCGTTTCCACCTCTTTTTAAATCTTTAGAATTTTTTTAGTAAAAATATGACCAGATCATAAAACTGAATATCCGTGATACGGACAAAATTTTTTATTTGAAACGGTATTACTCAACTGCTAAAAAACGACGACAGCTTTCTGCCGTCGTCGTCTTAGTATAGCCTATCTCACGCTTATAATTCAATCAAATCATGAGAAATACTGATCATATTTTCATAGCCGTCATCTGTGATCAAAACTTGATCTTCAATCCGCACGCCGCCCCAATCCGGAATGTAGATTCCTGGTTCGATGGTCATTACCATACCTGTTTCTAAAACATCGTCATATTGTTCATCGATGTACGGTAATTCATGTACGAACAAACCGATACTATGCCCAATATTACGGTAGGTGTATTGCGGATATTCTGTTCCTTCCAACGGTTTCAATGATGCTTGATAAATATCTTTTACCGCGGCACCATTTTTCATTACAGCTTCAGCCGCTTCTAAACTTTGTTTTTCTAGTTCATAGACTTCCCGCTGTTTATCGGATGCCTTGCCGACAACGACTGTTCGAGTCATATCCGACATATAGCCTTCATATTGACAACCAAAATCCATTAAGACGAAGTCACCATATTCAATTGATTTTTTCGATGGAATCCCATGCAACAAAGAAGTATTTGCTCCAGAGATCAATATGTTTCCATACGGCTGTGTATCCGCACCCTTTTGTACCATGTACATCGAAAGTCTGGCAGCCAGATCTTTTTCGGTCATTCCAACACGGATATCCTCTAAAATTCGGTTAAAAGCACGACAAGAAATCTCGCAGGCATTGCGCATGTATTGAATTTCCTGTGGAGATTTAATTGCTCGCATGCGATCAATCACGCCGCCTGCCTGTACGAATTCCGCGTTTGTTTTCGAGGTAAAATCAGAATACATATCGTAAGTTAAATAATCAGCTTCAAAAGCGATTGTTTTTATGTTCTTTTCACTAGCTAAGCGTGCCACTGTATCTCCAACAGTCCGTCCAGGCAAGCGCCAATTGATAATTTCATAATCTGATACTTCAATATCCGCTTGTTCGGTATAGCGCGGATCGGTCAAAAAGTATTGTCCCTCTTGTGTGAGCAAAATGAATGAATCGTCTCCTGTCCAACCGCTAGTAAAACGAACATTCACTCTTTTGGCAATAAAAAAAGCATCCAGTTTTTCTTTTTCCAAATACGCACGGATCTTTCCTTCGTTTAACATTGTCACACGTTCCTTTCTGTTTTGAAGATCTAGCCTTCTAATCAATAGAGTAGCAGTCAGCAGAACTTTGGTCAACGCTTTCAAAAAAATCTAAAAAAAAAGAAGGGAAAAAGTTTTTCAACTTCGTCCCCTCAATCTTATTTACGTCGATGCCGACTCATTCGAGTCATTGGTGCATCGGACGTTTTTTGATCTGTCTTTGTTTCAACTTGACTAGCTTGATCACGCTGTTTTCTAACTTCTTTACGAGCCAATATTTCTCTCTTCGGTTCAGCAACTCGTGGTTGTGATTCCATTTCTGCTGCTTTTTTACGATCAGCTGCTTTTCTTAACTCAGAAACATCTCGAGTTGCCGCCAAGTCTTCATTTTTAACTGTTGGCTTTTTCGGACGTTTCGGTAATTCAGGAAATTTGAATGATTTGATTGTTTGCTCTTCCTGGAAAAAAGGAACTCGTTGTAAAAATAGATTTCCTAAATATCCGGCTAACCAGATCCATAGGAATAATTCCACCGGAAACAATAATAAGAACAAACAGGCTGTCGCAAATGGCTGCTTCAAAATTACTGCACAAGCACTAGCCGTAAAAACTGCTACAAGTAGTCCTGGCGAATAGGGCAACAAATTAGCAAAAGCCAAGGCCACTGCAATACTGGAGAAAATCATTGGAAAGATTGTTCCTCCACGCCAGTTACAGGCCAAACAAATCATCGTAATCGCAAGTTTGCCAAAACCAATCAACAGTAGGATGAAAAAGTTCATTGTCTCTGCTTGTCTAGTAAATGATAGTAAGTTATGTTCACCAGAGAATAAGAAATACGGCGAGATAATTCCTAATACACCTAAAATGATTCCGGCAAAAATAGCTAATGGCAGAGGATTTCGAATTCGTTGGTTCAATTTCTCGCCTCTGTCTTGCAACACTAAGAAAAGCTTCCCAAAAAGTGCACCAAGCAGAATCATAGGAATAACTAATAGAAGACCCTGCCATGTAAAGCTGCTTTCCATTCTCCGAATTGCGAAGACTTGCTCTTGATTTGGAAAAACACTATAGGTTAAAAGATATCCGATAAATCCAGTAAAAGTAGTAAAAATATACAAAACATATTTCTTAAGTTTGCTTTCCGTTACAACTTGCCAATCGTCTCGTTCAACCGACCTTCCGACACCGAACAGCGGGGTCATAAAAATAACTCCAAGCGACGTACCAATTCCAAATTCAATCAAATCGGCGCGCTGCTCATCTGCGATTTTTCTTCGATCCGCAATATAGGTCACCAAACCGCCAAGAATTGCGACTAGTGCCGCTTCAGGTCCCAAACTTGCACCAAAAAGCAATACAATCAAGGAGCCTAATAAATTTCGAATCAGCTTGCCGTCATGGTAATCAATCCGCTGAGTTTCTTGATATTCCGTAAACGATTCTTGCAATGTTCGGGGATAACGCCCAAAGTTTTTTACAAAGAACCCGATGGCCACGCCCCCAATTGTACAGACGATTAAGGGATAAAAACGAGGATCCCCCAGTGCCCTTGGCAAGACCTGCCATAGAAGCTGATGCCCCAATTCCGCCAGTCCCATAAATAAAGCTACAATGATCCCAACGCCTAGACCTAAAAGTCCACTGTAGCCAAAAAATGCTAGTTTAAACTTATTCATAAAATTAACCTTTCTCTGTTAGACTCCGCTACATTATAACAAAGGTTCGGGTTCTTAGGAGACCTTTTTAGCGACTTTTTGCGTTTTTAGCGACTTTGATTGCGTATTTTTTTGTTGAATAATCAATTGAACACATGAAAGCGTTTGTTGTAATTCAGCTGTCAATTGATAATGATCTACTAGATATTGACGTGTTTTTTCAGTAAAGAAGCCCTTCATGAAGGCATAAAAGAACCCCTCAGGATTTTTTACTGTTTTAAAACGATACATTTGTTCGATCGCTTTAGCAATCGCATCTCCGATATCTGCTTTGAAATACTCATTATGCTCAAATGTTAAAACTTCTGCCTCTGCTGGTAATCCAGCTTGAATATATTGCTGAGTACTGGCATATTTTGCTTTAAAAATCGTATCAACAAACCAACGAGCCTTTTGATAATTTCCGTTACAAAATGGTAAAAAACGCTGAAAGGCTTGTTCAGGTAATAAATGTGCATAACGAGCACTTAGGCCATCAATGAGGCTCATATCTTGAGTTGATGCGGTTGGTTCAGGCAGCGTTGTTGTTACTCTTGTTGCTCTTGTGTTTTGTTTAGCTAAATTTTTTTGTGTACTTGTAAGCAAATTTTGCGCGTTCGAAGACGCAGATTCTGCTTCTCTATCCACAGTGGATAACTCCGGCAATTGTTCTTTGCTTTCTTTTTCCACAGTTTTTAGGGATTTAGTACTAGTATAATTTTTGAAAGCCAATCGCACGACGCTATTTTTTTCTGGAGCTTTGGGATTCGCGACATAGATACGATAATTTTTTAATCCATGACGAGCAACTTGAATCAAGTCAGCTTCAATCAAATTATTTTTCAAATTTGTAACTTTTCGTTCAGATACCCGCAATAAAGCTGCCGCTTCTTCGTTAGAAAAATAGATAAATGGAAGGCCAGTTTCATCTAGCCAGCTGCCATCTTTTTGAGCATTGTAAATACTACAAGTCATACGCATGGTATACAAGGCATGAAGCATCATCGCTTCAATAGAAAGAGTTTCATACTGTGGATTGTTAATTAAATTCAAATCGATCGGAATATAATTTCCGTTGGGTAAGTTAGTTGCAGTCATAATATTATCTAAGTTTGTGGACATAACAAAAAAACCTCCTTATTTATACTTTCAAAATAGTTCACGAAAGTTTTAAAGGAATGCTTACTGTCACAGGATATCTGATTGAGAAAGTAACCAAAATATGGTATACTTAATAAAGGTTAGGCAAACACCAATTTTTCTAACCCCAATAAGTTTATCTATATGTGACAGGCTAATTCGCCAAAATTAGCTCAAACCTTTGAGTTTAAAGATCGCCAAATCTTTAAACTCTTTTTTTCGCTTTTTTTCTACATGTATAGAATAATTGATTGAAAGCCTGTTGTAAAGCGATTTCCGACCAACTTTTTTTAGAGTAAACTTTTAATTTGTTTATAAAACGATTTTAGGTTTACCACAATAACGAAATAAAATCAAATAGGGTATACTTTATTAAAGGATATAAAAGTATTTTTGGTAAACTCTAATTAAAGTAATCTCTCTTTTGTTTCTAATCAAGGATGTGGATAAAAAGTAAGGTGGATAAGGGGTCTTTCAGTTATCCACAGCTTATAAAAGGACGCATCAAACTTTTCAAAAGTATACTTTTAAAGATAATTAACAATAATAAAGGTAAACTGAATTATAGGATAAACAAAAAAAAAGTAAACCGTAATGACGAGTATATCTTCCATTACGGTTTACTTTTTTTATCTTTATTTCTCATCGTTTTCTAATTCTTTGAATAATTTTTGATACTTTGGCTTCTCTTTGTACTCTTCCATAGAGGCTTCTTCTAACTGATTTAAGAAGTTTCGATCGTCTCTAGATAGTCCTTTTTCAATATAATAGTCGTATAAGAAGTCAATCATCTTATCCGGTGTATAGCCATCAAACTTAGCATTGATTAAATTTTGTATCCGAATTTTAGTGCGTGCCGAGATTTTTTGCATTTCAAGAGCTTTCAAGCGAGGATCATAATACTGACGCTTTCTTCCCCTCTTCCCTGCCTCATTCTCTTGCGATTGAAAAGTGTTTTCTTGGATAGGAGTCCGTTCATTTAAATGCCTGGGTTCTTCATGAATGGAAGAACGCCGAAAATCTGTTTCAGGACTCAATGTTCTGTTTGCTAAAAGGTCTTGAGAACTGGGCTTCTTCTCTTCTTTATCTTGATTAGAGTACTCAGACATTTTTTCAATGCCTTTATTCTTCTTATTCGCCGTTAAAAGCGAATCTAGCTTCATTTTTTTCGCCATTTAACGTCTCCCCTACTCTTCACCGCTTAATATGAGGCGATGTTCATCAATTTCGTCCAAAATATTAACGAAAACCTCGTGTGCACGCTTATCCCATTGCTCAACTTTGCCGTTTTTGTTGATATCATAGGTAATTCCAGAGCCATCGTAACGTTTTAAACGGCTTTGATTTAAAACAACTGTATCTAATAGATGTGCCCCATAGATCTCTTTCGCAGCAGTATAAATCTCTTGGTCAACGGAATCCCGCTTTTGCATCATAAAAGGAACAATCCCAACTACTTCTAAGTCAGTATCATATTGTTCAATGAAGAAACTCATGTAATCAATGTAATTTTGTGCCCCTTTTAAAGCTTTTACTTGCGTTTGCAAAATGACAATAACGTATTCTGCTACATACATGGCTGCATTTGAATAAGTACTGATTGTAGGAGGAACATCAATGTAAATTACATCATAAATATCCTTTAGTGGTTCGATAAGTTTTTCCATATATTTAAACTGGGATAGTTTATCGCTAGGATATTTTTCAATCATATAATCTGGAAAATCTGAAAAAGAAATATTTGCTGGAATTAAGTCAAGGTTTGGCATGATCTGATAGATGGAAGATTGAATGTTTCCTGATCGAACAGCTTCCCAAATTGTTGAATCAAATTCTTCTGGCAAATTCTCGTTTCCAAAATTTTCTGCAGTTAGTGACAAGACATCACTAGTGTTCCCTTGGGGGTCCAAATCGATCACTAAGGTTTTGCGATTTTTTCGGAAGGCACTCTCAAATGAAAGCATTTGAACCGTGGTCGATTTACCAACGCCACCTTTAAAATTTCCTACTACATAGGTTTCAGCTTTTTTTGGCATAAAGATTCTCCAATCATAATTTCTCAATTAAAGTTTACTATAAAGCTTTCGAAATATCAATAAGGTTTACTACAAATATTTAAAATAGGGTAAACTATAAAAAAATACTAATTTAGAGTATACCTGAATTAACAAAAATAAAGTCTACTTCAATTATTGCAATAAGGTTTACTTAAATGAGATATAAAAAGTTTACTCTAAAAGCTTAAAGGTGAACTCTTATTCTTTTGGAGGTAAACGGATATTTTTATAAAAGTCTACCTCAATTTAAGAAAGGTTTACTTTAATTAGATTTAAATTGCTTTATATCAGCAATTAACTCTTATAAAGGTATACTTTAAATAAATATAAGTTTACCTATTACTTATTAAAAGTATACTTCAATTATTCCAATATCTATTTTAAGTAAACTTTTAATTTGAGGTAAACTTTTATACAAAAATAAAAAAGTAAACTGTATACTAATAAAGTTTACCCATTTAATAAGGTTTAATTAAGGTAAACTAAATTGATTAGTATCATATAAGTAAACCTTTTATGCCTACAAAAAGTAAACTGAATATACATTTATTGAGGTAAACCTCTAAAAATACGGTATACTTTAATGAAGTATACCGTATCATATCATATTGAGGTAAACTTTATTTATCTGAATAATATGATCTACATAGAAGTCTACTTCATTTTAATTTATTAAGGTAAACTTTTTTTGCGAGCATTTGCTTTTTGAGGTATACCATAATGAAAACGTTGCTAGATAAGCATTTTGTAGAAAGTAGAATGAAGTAAACTTTAGGATAAAATAGAATTAAGGTAAACTATTTAAAATTTGATTTGAATGTTTTGACAGCAAAAAAGTATACCTTAAATACACATTTAAGGTATACTTTTTTGCTGGAGAAGTTGAATTCATGTATAAAGGTATACTTTAAATAAATACTGTAAAATACAGGTTAATTGAAGTAAACTGTTAATAGTTATTCGGAATATCGTTCATATAAAGGTAAACCTTTAGTGCTTGGTAAGAAGTAAACTTTAAAGCAAATAAAAAAACCATTGAGGTATACCTCAATGGTTAAAAGTAAACTTTATAATGACTCGACCTTTTGAATTGCTTGATAGACTTGATCTGGAGTTATTTTAGGGTCAACCATAATAAATGTTTCATTTGAGGAAGCAGCATGGTTGATTACAGGAGCCAGTGTTTCTTTAGAAATGTCTAAAACATTCAACTCTTCTAACTTCAGCGGTAGGCCTGTTGCTTGATAAAAAGGTCGTATCTTTTGTATTTCAGGTATGTCTTTTGTATGTGCTAATTGAACCAAGATACCATAGGCAACTTTTTTACCATGTAGTTGATTGTGGGTGGATTCCAGATAGGATAGTCCATCATGAACGGCATGAGCACCAGCTGATCGACCAAAGGAGGCCGCAAATCCACCAGTTTCGCCAGCCAAACCAATAATCGTGTCTGTGACCCTGCTAAAGGCGGGAGTCGCTTTATCATTCTTAAGATCTTCGATGGCAGGAATTGCGTCTTTTAGCAGGATTTCCTGAATGGCCTTGGCACTAGCGATTCCGAGACGAACATAAGCAGACTTTTCATCGTCTTGGAGGTTGCGTGTGATGCCCTCGATTTCGTACCATTTTGCTAATGTATCACCAATGCCGGCAACAAAGTAATCTTTTGGAGTTGCTAACAAAAACTTCGAATCGACTAAGGTTAGCAAAGGGGCGCGTTTCATAAAACCCATTTCCTTGAAAGTACGGTTAGGATGATAAACTGCGACGATTGGTGTGAATGGTGCACAATTAGAAATCAAAGTTGGAATCACCATTAATTCAGCGTTTAATTCTTCTGCAACCATTTTTGCAGTATCGATCACTCGTCCTGCACCAATAGCAAGAATTAGCTCGGCTTGTTCAATTTTAGCAGCTATTTCAACCGCATTTTCATGACTAGAGCTGCCATCATATCGATAGGTAGGGTAGTGAAGCTCTTTACGATAATATTTTTTAAATGCTTCAGATGATTTTTCTCCTGTGATAACAGAGATCTTTTTAAAACCAACTAAATAGCTAGGTAAATCTTGGAGGATATTTTCTCCGCTGACGTAGCGATTTGCGCCAGGACGTACTTCTGTTGTGATGTCCATTGAACTCAGCTCCTTAAGTGAGATTTCAACTAGTTTATTCTTAGTTAAAATTAAAGTCAACTGTGTTTTTAGTGATAAAAAAATGTTGACAGCTTTTGTTTTGAAGTGTAAGATACGATTTATCAATTTGCTAAACGAAGAAACGTGATGAAGAGAAAAGTATAGATTGCGAAGCATCAAAGAGAGTCCGGGCAGGTGAGAGCGGATATGTGGATGGATCTAGAAAATGGTCTCTGAATGGCATTGCCGATAAGTAGGCAGTGACGGGGCAGCGCTCGTTAACAATGCTCAAGTATGAATGCGTACTTGTTAAGGCAATAGTTGTGAGATTATTGCAAATGAAGGTGGTATCGCGAGTGAGCTCGTCCTTTTCCAACACGAATAGTGTGGAAAAGGGCGGGCTTTTTTTCTTGTTCAACTAGCACTTTGAAGAATCAATTGTATTTGCGTGAGCGACTCGTTTTACGATCACGTTAGTGCACGAAAACGAATAAAAAGCAGGAGGAAATGACAATGAAAAAAATAGGTAAAGGGATTTTATTAAGTGTAGCGGCGTTAGCAGTGAGTGGATTATTAGCAGGTTGCGGAAGCAAAAGCGAGGCTAAACCGTTGGATGAGAAGAAGGTAACTATCGGAGTAACATCAGGACCGCATCAAGAAATTTTAGAAGAGGTCGCTAAACAAGCAAAAAAGGATGGTATTGAGATTAAGGTGAAAAGCTTCGATGATTACAACACGCCCAATACTGCTTTAAATGATGGGGATTTAGACGGAAACAGCTATCAAACACTGTCTTTCTTGGAGCAGCAAGTAAAAGATAAGGACTACAAGATCGAAACAGCCTTTAAAACGGTCGCATTTCCATTAGGGGTTTACTCTAAAAAACTTTCGAATTTAAGTAAACTTCAATCCGGAGATAAAATTGGTGTGCCCAACGATCCAACGAATGAGTACCGAGCATTGAAATTACTGGAAAAAGCAGGCGTGATCAAATTAAAAGACGGTGTTGAAGTTAAGGCTACAAAAAATGATATTGCTGAAAATCCAAAAAATATTGAAATTGTTGAGTTAGAGGCTTCACAGATTCCTTCACAATTAAATGAACTAGCTGCTGCTGCGATCAATACCAATTTTGCCTTCGGTGCAGGACTGACGATCAATGACAACGCGATCTACCATGAACCACTGAAAGACAATCCAAATTACAATGTATTTGCGGTTCGGACAGAAAACAAGGACGACAAGATCGTAAAAGAGATCAAAAAGTATTATCAATCGGATGAAACAAAGAAATTTATCGAAGAAAAGTTCAAAGGCTCCGTTGTTCCGGCGTTTTAAGCAAAAAATATCAAAAGAAAATGATGGGAATGTTTCGTTGAATGGTACGTGGCCTGAAAGTCGGAGGTATTCTTCTGGAAAGCATCCATACGAATGAGAAGGGATAATTCACATGATTGAACTTAAAAATGTTTCAAAAGTTTACCAACAAAAGAAACGGCGAATCGAAGCAGTCAAAGAGGTCAGTTTAACGATCGAAAAAGGGGAAATCTTTGGCGTCGTGGGGTACTCTGGTGCTGGGAAGTCTACCTTAATCCGTATGATCAATTTTTTAGAGCCGCCTACGACGGGGGAAATTTCGATCAACGGTCAGAATTTAAAGGAACTAAACAAAAAAGAATTATTGTTAACTAGACGGAAGATTGGGATGATCTTTCAAGGCTATAATTTATTATCAACAGCGACGGTTTATGAAAATATTGCCAAACCGTTGAAGCTGGAAGGTGTTTCGAAAGAGGTCATCGCAAAACGTGTTGATAAATATTTGGATTTGGTTGGTTTAACAGACCGCAAGGATAATTATCCGGCGCAATTATCCGGCGGTCAACGGCAGCGGGTAGCGATTGCGCGAGCATTAGCCCACGAACCAGAGATTTTGTTGTCGGATGAGGCGACAAGTGCGCTGGACCCGGAGACGACAGAGTCAATCTTGGCTTTATTAACAAAGATCAATCAAGAGTTAGGAATCACGATTTTTCTAATTACTCATGAAATTGATGTGGTGCAGCGGATCTGTGATCGAGTGGCGGTTATGGAGGATGGGAAGATTGTGGAGGCAGGGCCTGTGATCGATCTGTTCACCCGTCCTGAAGAGGAAACGACTAAACGGTTCATTGGAGCAAATGATGGATACAACGTCCCAGAAGACGTTTTAGCGGCGTATAAAGGGACAGGACGTCTGGTTCAACTGCAATTTATTGGGGACGATGCTACAGAGCCAGTTTTAGCAAAAGTTGCAAAGGATTTTCCACTATGTCCAAATATTCTCAGCGGCAATATCGGATACTTGAAGGAAAAACGCCATGGTCAATTATTAGTGCAATTTGCCGGAGGAACAGAACAGGATTTCCAAGCGGCCAAAGAATACATCAAAAGCCAAGGCGTTATTATCGAGGATATCAGCGGAGATTTAGGTACCGGCTCTTCAGTCAGATAGAACGTTCGGTATGATGAGAGTTAGAATCATTTATTTAGTTTGAAGAAGGATTGATTCAATACGAATTAGGAGGTCGTTTAATGAGCGAATTTTGGAATCAATGGGGAAACGTCGTGATTGAAGGCTTAGGTCAGACGCTCGTGATGGTCTGCGTAGCATTAGCGCTATCCATCATTATTGGAATCCCCTTAGGAGTGCTTTTAGTCATCGCTCGCCCGGGCGGTTTGAACAGTAACTTTACCTTATACTCTATCTTGAATAGTGTGATCAACGTGCTGCGTTCTTTGCCATTTATCATTTTATTATTTTTGATTTTGCCTTTGACAAAACTGATCATGGGAACCACGATTGGTGTGCAGGGCGTATTATTGCCGTTGATCATTTATACTGCGCCTTACTTGGCCCGGTTGGTGGAAACGTCGCTCTTAGAAGTTGATGGCGGCGTGATTGAAGCCTATCAGGCAATGGGGATCAGTCATTTTCATATAATCCGCAGCGTTTTATTGAGAGAAGCCCGAGGAGGAATTATTCGCGGGTTGACGATTGCGATGATCGGACTGATCGGTGCAACAGCGATGGCTGGTTTAGTTGGAGCAGGTGGTCTAGGCAGTATTGCCTATCAATACGGCTTTTTGCGAAATGAGCCGGCAGTGATGTATACAACCATTATTTTATTGATCGTATTGGTCCAGATCGTCCAGTCATTAGGAAATACGATCGCAAAAAGTTTAGACCGAAGTTGAGTGATTAACGATGAACCGGGAAGCATCCGAGCCCGATTCATCGTTTTCTTTTTGCTATAATGAAAGTACAAATGGGAATTAAGTGAGGTGAGAAGGGTGAGGGCCAAGGATTTATTGACGGCAATCCAAGTGGATGCAGCAGGGGAAATGAAGACATTGTCCTCTTATACCTACGTTTTTGTGAATGATGGCGAAAAGCAGACCAATCATTTAGCGGTCCAGGCAGAGGCAGAAAAAATCATTTTAAGGAAACAGTACGACCAGCTTTTAACACTGAACGAGCTAATAAAGGTGCTGAATGAGGCTAAAGAAGCGGAGCTTTTCGTGGAAGATGAGTTGGTTTTTGGCTATAAACTTGTTAAGCAAGGGATTGTCTTAGACTAAATTTATCATCTGGTTTTAAAAACTAGATTGAATTATTTCGTTAACCGTGATATATTATCTTTAATAAATAATTCGAGGTGATATGTGAATGGAAAGACAGTTTAGCCGGAAGTACTTAATCACAAATGAAGTGTTGAATGCGGTGACGCATGGTGTGGGTGTGTTGTTGAGTATTGTGGGATTCATTTTTCTGTTGAAGAAGGCCGATAGCGGGTTGCATTATGTTTCATTTATTATTTATGGTGTTTCGCTCCTGCTCTTGTTTTTAGCGTCGACCTTGTATCACAGCTTGATTTTTACCAAGGCGAAAAAGGTTTTTCAAGTCTTCGATCACTGCTCGATCTACTTATTGATCGCAGGGACCTACACGCCTTATTGCTTATTGTATATTCGCGGAACGATTGGGATCGTATTGTTAAGTATCATTTGGCTGGCAGCGATCATTGGCATCGTTTATAAAAGCTTGACGTTAAGCAAAGTAAAATCGGTCTCTAAATTGTCCACGATCATTTATAATGTGATGGGCTGGGCGGTCGTTATTGCTTTGCCAAGTCTATATCAAAGTGTGGGATTAAAGGGCTTGCTGCTGCTAGTCGGCGGTGGGGTCGCTTATACTGTGGGTTCTGTTTTTTACAGTATGAAAAACAGACGATACATGCATGTCGTGTGGCATTTGTTTGTCATGCTGGGTGCTATGCTGATGTTCTTTTCGATCTATTTATAAGAAACGTTCAGTTTATAAAATGCCAAAATGGAGCTGTATCCGATTGGATACAGCTCCATTTTTAGGTTACAAGTAATCATCCTCTGAGAACCCGGTATTGCGATAGGCCCCCTCGTCGGAAAAATATTTGTTGTAGCGTTGTTTGAATTTTCGGAAGGTGAAAACCACCAATAATTTGATCATAGAATAGATCGGAATACCGAAAATCACGCCGACCAGACCTAAAAGATCCCCCATAACCAATAAGACGATCAGGATCGTGATAGGATGAATCTTCAATTTGTCGCCCATGACGCGGGGAACGACCAAATCACCGTGAAGTAATTGAACCACAAACCAAGCGATTACGAATTTGACCACCATAAAGGTAGAATCTTGGAAGGCGATGAACAGGCCTGGTAAGAAGGCCAAGAACGATCCAATATAAGGAATAATACTCAATATTCCGGCGGCCAGTGCGATCACCGTCGCAAATTGCAACCCTAGCAGCAAGAACACGACCCAATAGATCAAACCGAGTAGTAAAGACGCAATGACTTGTCCTTTTAAAAAGGCGCCTAATTGCTGGTTGGCGATCTTGATCAAAGAACTTGAATCCTTTCTAAAGCGCGGCGGAATCAAATCAATGATTGCATTGTAGAGTTTATGGGGACTTTGGATCAAAAAGAAGGCGATGATCGGTCCGGTAAACAACGTAATTGCAGTACTAGAAACCGCTGAAAAGATCGTACCTAATCCTTTTGCACCATCTTGCCAGTTATTTCCTAAATAGTTCAGGGCTTCTTTCGTCAGCTTGTCCAATGAACTCAACGCTTGATCAGAAGATGCGGCGAAAGGAGTCGCGTCAAGAATATTTTTGATCGCATTTTGAAAATCATCGACATACTCAGGGAATTGTTTGATCAAATCCTGCGCCTGATCCTGAATCACCGGTACGAGCCTAGCTCCGCCAAAGAAAAGCAGACCGAAAATCACGACATAGGTGAGCACGATGCTGATTGTTCGCGGAATGCCTTTTTTACTTAGAAAATTGACTACTGGATTCAATAAATAGTATAGCAGCAGTGCAAAAATCATTGGCGGCAAAACGGTTGTGATGATAACCACGATCGGTCTGAATATAAATGAGACAGTATTCAATAAATAGATAGCTAAAGCACTTAGAATAATCAGCCCGATAATGTAATACGATGTTTTACCGCCAAAAAATTGAATAATTTTTGAGGGTTTTTCTTTTTCCATAGGGTAGACCTCCTTTATGAATCAAGTATACCGAATGTCCGTAAACCTGTATACTTTTCCGAATTTTTGAAAAAAAGCCAGGAAGATGGCATAATCTGTACGAAACACAGAAAAATAATGTTTAGAAAGAGTGAACTGTTTGACTGAAACAAAAACTTGCCGCGAATCTCGTGTGATTCAAACGCACCGAATTTTTCCTTTTGATTTAAATCCTTTTGGCTACTTATTTGGCGGAAAGCTGATGACGTTGATCGATGATGCCGCTTCAATCTCGATCTCACGCCATTGCCGCAGAGGTGCGGTGACTGCTTCGCTAGATAATTTGAACTTTTTGAAACCACTCCACGCCAATCATTCCGTATGTGTGAAGTGCTACGTTTCCGGCAGTCATAATAAATCGATGGAGGTCTTTGTGAAGGTAATTGGAGAGGATCTAACCACCGGCGAACGATATTTGGCGGCGACTTGCTTTACATCTTTTGTAGCGGTGCCTTCGCATATGAACGAAGAAACTGAATTTACTGTTCCGGCAGTCGTTCCAGAAACGGCAGAGGAGAAAATGGTCTGTGGCGGGTATGAAAAGCGACGTAATCATCGGCTGAAGGAACGCGATGAATACAAGAACTTTGCTGCTTTGCTATCGACGGATCTGCCTTGGTCAGATGAAGGTACAGGAGATTAATAAATGAAGATAGGGCCCATGGCAGTTCGATTGCTGTGGGTCTTTTTGTCTGTCGGATTGACTTCTTTATTGAAAAGGATTAGTCTTTTTGTATGGGGTATAGGGGTATACTCCATAAGAGAAATAAATTCGACTCTTAAAAAGGGTTTTTTAGTACGGAGAAGGAGGAAAAATTATGTCACATAGACCGGATCATCAGGTAGATAATCTTGTAAAACGGATCAATCGCATTGAAGGACAAGTCGGCGGAATCAAGAAAATGATCGCGGATGAAAAGCCGTTTGATGAGGTAATCATTCAATTAAATTCAGCGAAATCAGCGATTCAAAAGATTTCTCAAATATTGTTAGAGGCGCACGCTGACCACATGTTTATGGATGCAGCAGAAAGTGGTCAGACGGATAAGGAATTAGAAAGTTTGCGGCGGGCGATTCATCAATACAGCAAGATGCTTTAAGTGGGGTGAGCAGATGATTTCACTTAAAGAAAATAAAATTCTAGCTTTAGCAATCCCTGCGACGATCGAAAATATCTTACAGACAGCGGTGGGCTTCATCGATGCGCTGATGATCTCAAAAATCGGATTGGTGGCTGTGACAGCGGTTGGGATCGCCAACACGATTTTGAATGTTTACTTGGCTCTTTTTATCGCATTAGGTGTCGGAGCTTCTGCACTGATCGCGCAAAAAATCGGGGCAAAACAGACGGATGAAGCACAAAGAGTGACAAATCAAGCGGTTATCCTGACACTGGCGGTCAGCTTGCTGCTGGGTGTTGTTTCTATCTTTTTTGGCGAATCATTATTGCATGTAATGGGCGCTTCAGAAGCGGTTTTACAGGAGTCGCTGCAGTTCTTTACCGTTGTAGGCGGTGGGGCTGTCTTTATGGGGCTGATGACAATCTTTGGCAGTATCCTGCGAGCAACAGGGGATACGAAATCACCGATGAAAATCAGCGTAGTGGTCAATATTGGGAATATCGTGATTGATTACATTCTGATTTTTGGATTGGGTCCCATTCCTGCTTTAGGAGTTTTAGGGACAGCCATCGGGACTGTGTTGTCACGCTTGTTGGGCTGCTGGCTGCTTTATCGCAAGGTTCAGCAATCAAAAAGTCCTGTGGATCGGGCGACTCTATTCGCGTCGGGAAGTTATCGTCCATTGGTTAATTTATCGATTCCAGCGACTTTAGAACGATTGGTGATGCGGTTAGGTCAAGTGCTTTATTTCGGATTAATCGTCAGTATTAGCGCCAAAACCTTTGCGGCGCATTCAATCGCGGGAAACATCGAAAGCTTTACCTATATGCCAGCCTATGGTTTGGCAACAGCCGCTACGACATTGGTGGGAAATGCGATCGGTGCTCGTGACAGTCAACTAGCCAAGAGCTATGGTTATTCCGCCGCAAAATATGGGGTGATCTTCATGTCGCTGCTGGGAGTCATTTTGTTCTTCGGAGCCCCATTTTTTGCTTCAATGTTTACTTCGGATCAAGAAGCACTGCGTCAGATCGTAGTTGCTCTGCGCATTGATGCCTTTGCCCAACCGGGTCTGGCAATCAGCTTAATCACGACAGGTGCTTTGCAGGGGATGGGTGATACCAAGTCACCGCTGTATAGTACGGCATTCGGAATGTGGGGGATTCGAGTGGTCGGTGTGATGGTCCTGTCTAAATATCTGGGACTAGGAATTGCCGGTATCTGGCTATCCATCGCGATTGATCTGTATCTTCGGTCACTGTTCTTGGTCTATAAATTTAACCATAATCTTAGTGAACAAACGATGACGATAAAAGAGCCCTCTGAGTGACTACTCAGAGGGCTCTTTGCGGGTTGATTCATTTGCTATTCACCTGGTTCAACGTGCACATCCGTTTCGAAAATTTGAAATTTTTCCTGCAGCAGATGCTCGATTTGATCAGCGATGTCATGGCTTTCCTTGACCGTTAAATCCGGGCGCATGGTTACGGTGACATCGAGATAAATATTAGCGCCATAGTTGCGGCCTTTGATACTCTTGACCGATTGGATCTGTTTGATGCGGCGGATGGCCTGATTGTATTGATCCAATTGCTCTTGATCGAAACCATCAGAAAGGGTGAAAACACTGTCTTTAAAAATATCGATGGCGGTTTTCAAAATCAATAAAGCGACGACGATGGCAGCGAGGCTATCGAGCCAACCCAAATTGAAGGAGGCCGCAAAAACCGCGATGGCCGTTCCGATACTGGTCCAAGCGTCGCTGCGGTTATCCTTAGCGGCGGCCAGCAGACCGGGACTTTTGACTTCTTCGGAGAGTCGTTTATTGAAGAAATAGACACCATACATAATAACAGCAGAGACGATTCCTACGATGGCTGCAGTCATATCGGGCGATTCGGTCTTTTTATTGATAACGGACAGAATCGAACTATATAGAACCTGCAATCCCACCAGCAGCATGATAAAGGAAGTCACTAGACTAGCGACGTTTTCCGCCTTCCAATGTCCGTAGCGGTGTTCTTCATCGGCAGGTTTTTGCGCAATTCGCAGGCCAATCAAGACTGCAACTGAGGCTAAGATATCGGTGAAATTATTCAGTCCATCTGCTCGTAACGCTTCGGAATTTGCCAGGTTTCCTACGGTTAGTTTCATGGCAGAGACGGCAATATAAGCAACAATACTGATTACTGCCCCTAACTCTGCTTTCTTCAATTGTTCATAACGGTTATTTACCATTTTTTACACCCCAAAAAATAAAATGTTTTATCACTATACACTGTATTTCAGAAGGAAAACAAGCGTTTTTCTAAACTGTAATTATTTTGGGTCGGCTAAAATAATTAGTCAGATTTCCCCTGAAAAAACATGTTTGGAAAACTAATTTTTATTCCTAAGGACTCCCTTGCAGGAGATTCAGGAGTACGCAATACAGTAATGAAAAAAAATTTTTGCTAAAAGGACTCTTTAACAGGCTGTTGTTAAAGGTTTTTTTTGTGTTCTGTAAAATTAATAAAACATTTTTTATTTTATTTATTGACAATGATTAGGTACCGAAGTATACTGAATTCAGATAAAGGTTAGGTACCTAAAATATAGGTGCCTAAATAAACAGTGATTGATTGCAAGAGTTACTTCTTATATGAGCAGAGACCGGTAAATAGATTGAAATAGACTACTTTAAAACGAAAAAGGGGAGAAATACAATGAGCGAATACACAAAAGAATTATTAAAACGCCTGTCTTATGTGGGCAGCGCCAGTCGTCGTTTGATGGATATGGGCAATTGTCAGAAAAGTGCACCGACTCAACAGTTGGTTTTGGATATTTTAGCAGAAGAAGATGGTGTGACCTCTGGGGTTTTAGCAGAGATTTTGGATATGCGTCCAAGTTCAGTCACCGAGATTTTGAATAAATTGGAGAGCCGCGATGAGATCGAACGTCGAGAAGACGAACAGGATAAACGGATCAAACGAATCTATATCACAGAAATCGGTCGTGAAAAAGCGAATCTGAATAAACCGCAAGAACGTTCAGAAGAATTTTTTGCTGGTCTAACGGATGAAGAGCGTCAAACATTGGATCAATTGCTGAATAAAGTGATTGATGGCTGGAGTGAAGATTTTGGCGGTCGCCCTGAATTTCCTAGTGACCCATTTGAAGCAATCGAGGCACTAAAGGCGATGAAGATGCAGTTCGATCCTCATATGAAAGATTTCGGCCGTATGTCGCCAACCGAACGCCGTCAAATGAAGCGAGCATGGAAAGAACAGATGCGCAACCAATTTGGCAGAGGCGGCTTTGGCCCTGGTCCTTTTGGTCCTGGACCGATTGATCCGAAAGACGATCCGCGGAAAAAAGGCCCGCAAGATCAACCCCATGACAGTGATTGGGAAAATTGGTAAGAGATAAGAATTAAAATAGATGCCGGACTACCATGAGTATACGGCTTGAAAATCAATACAGAAATAGGAAAAAGGAGGTCGTTGACAATGAAAATTGAAATGGCTGAATTATTTAGTAAAGAACATACAGGCGCAGTGAAATTGCGCAAACAAGTATTAGGTGGAAAAATTGATTGGGATAACGAGAAAAACTTATCCGTTTTTGTTGCAGTGGAAAACGATGAAGTCGTAGGAACTGCAGCGATTCAGTTGTACCCCTTTGGTATCGCGCGTGTTCGCCAAGTGGCGGTTTCACCAGACTATCAAGGACAACATATCGGAGATCAATTGATGAGCAGCCTAGAAGAATTTGCCCAAGAACAAGGACATTTTCGAATCATCTTAACCGGACGTAAAACGGCGCAGCTGTTTTATATGAAACGTGACTATCATCGTGTATTGGGATACTTTACCAAACATGATATTGAATTTATATGGATGACAAAAGTGTTGCCAGCTGTAGAAGTCCCAGTATTTTCAGAAAATTAATGTAAAATTTGTCCGCCTCTCAGTGTTAAAGGAGGAATTGATTATGAAGGAGCTATTTGATCCAAAAAGAAAAGAAGAACCTAAAAAACATACAGCAAAAGAATTTGAAAAATTACGCATCGAACTCGAAGCGAAGTCGCGGTTATTTACCACGTCGCTAGGGATGCTGAGTTATCAAAAATACCACGATCTTTACGATCTTAATTAACAAACAGGAACGTCCGCCATCTCCTAAATATTAAAGGAGACGGTGGACGATTTTTTGTATACCCAGTTCATTTATGGTTGGCTATTTTTAAGTAACGGAATTCATTTTCTATCGATAATATAGAAGAGTATCCTCCTCCATATTATAGCTTTAATGATTTTAGGTATAATATGGATGTTTTTTTCTTTTTATATTATACTTAAATAAGAATTTTATATAATAAATCGAATAAGCGTATTCTATATTATAGAGAAAGGTCGCTGAAAAAATGGGAAGATCAGGACGTTATGAGGAAACGAGAGAAAGACACTCTTATAGGTATTTTGCACCATCACCGTTACCACCAAATCCAGAATTAAATATGAATGAATTAAGTAATACGTTGGCGGAGGCCAGTGAAGCATTAGGAAGATTAAATATGTTAAGTGAATATATCCCTGATATGTCGATATTCCTTTATCAGTATATTAGAAAGGAAGCTGTGCTGTCTTCACAAATTGAAGGGACACAGGCGACTTTAGAAGATATTCTAGACCCTGAAATTGCTGAAAATAAGGAAAAACTAAAGGATGTAGAAGAGGTAGTCAATTATATTACTGCGACCAATTTCGCTTTGGAGCTAGCAGAACAACTTCCTCTTTCCAGTAGATTTCTAAAGGAGGTCCATAAAGAGTTAATGGCAGGGGTCAGGGGGCAAGAAAAAAATCCAGGCGAATTTAGACATTCTCAAAATTGGATCGGACCTCAAGGAAGCACAGTCGCGACTGCCAAATACGTTCCTCCGACTGTTCAAGAGATGGAGAAGGCTTTAAGTGAGTTAGAATCCTATATTCATGGAACGGATACATTGCATCCGCTTGTTCAGGCAGCATTGATTCATTATCAATTTGAGACGATTCATCCATTTTTGGATGGAAATGGTCGCGTGGGTAGATTGTTAATTATTTTATTTCTTTTAGAAAAAGAGGTGATTAAGACGCCCGTTCTCTATATCAGCCTCGAGTTGAAAAGAAATCAATTTGAATACTATGATCGTATGATGGCCGTGAGAACTACTGGCAATTATGAACAGTGGGTAAAATTCTTTTTGGAAGTCGTCACGCATACAGCAAAGAATGCGACTAAAAAAATTGAACAGCTTTCAAAATTAATTGACGTGGATCGGGCAAAAATTGGTGAAAAAAGGTATCGATCAAATACCGTTAAAAATATCTATGAATTTTTATTAAAGCATCCTCTGGTTACTGTTAATGGGCTAGCGGAGTACTTTGATCTAGGCTTCGTCAGCATTAATAATGCTATCAGACAATTAGAAGAACTGGGTATAGTCATTCAAACCACACGTGGAAAACGGAACCGAGTGTTTAGTTATGCGAAGTATTTAGAGATTCTGGAGGATGATACTTTAGTGTAACTAGTGGGTTCAGCGCCAACACATTCGTAAAAATAAGTTGTCATACTAGACAACTTATTTTTACTTTTGAACACTATCTGGCATGCAGCACATGGTGCAGTAGTTGAGAAATAATGATGATAACTACGACTCCGATGATCGCTGTTAATAACGAGTGCTGACCGAACAGCAGCCAAAGGATGATTGCGATGATTTCTAATCCGAAAATAACGTATTTCATTTTGCTTCTCCTCTTTCTAGGTAAGGCAGAGACGATTTTTTATAATACCCAAAGAATAATCGCTTAATGGGATTTGCGTCAAATGGTCTGCTTCTATGAGAAAAGCAAAAAATAACGAATCGAATGTTTTACGTTACGCTTTGGCTTCTTGACAAAAGGAAAAGAACCTGTACTATAGCTTATGAATGTTCACTGGAGGAAGGGGGATGGGACTTGCTTAGAATAAAGAAGATTTTTAACAACAATGTCGTTTTGGTGATCGATACAAAAGGTCTGGAACGGATCTTGATTGGCCGAGGCATCGCGTTTCGTAAAAAGGTTGGCGAAACAGTTGAAAAAGATAAAATCGAAAAAACGTTTGTTGTGGATTCACCGAATGTCGCAGATCGTTTTGTCCAATTGATCGAAGAAGTTCCTATCAACCGACTTGAGATGGTGACATTGATCATCAAGAATGCGGAAGTTGAATTACAGAAAACTTTTGATGGCAACACCTATATCGGCTTGGCAGATCATATCAATTATGCGGTCAATCGGTTTCGAAATGGCGAGCATATTCGCAATGCTTTACTGTTGGAGATCAAGAAGTTTTATCCAAGGGAATACACCGCAGGCATGAATGCGCTAGAAAAGATTACGTATTATGAGGGCATCGAGCTGAATGAGGACGAAGCCGGCTTTATCGCGCTGCACTTCATCAACGGTGGAATGAACAATGATACTGCCCAGACTTTGCTGACGACTGAGATGCTGCAAAAGGTCGTATTGATCGTTGAAGACTGTTTGGGGATCGAGTTGGATACGGAATCGTTGAACTATGTGCGTTTCGTGACCCACTTGAAATTCTTCATTCAACGTGTCATAATTAACGAACCGAGACGAGAAGCGGTGCCGGAGATGTTTGACCAGGTGGTTCAATTTTATCCGCGAGCGACGGAAAGTGTCGGTATCATCAAGCACTATTTGCAGGACAAATTGGCTTGTCAGATTTATCCGGAAGAGGAAATGTACTTAATTTTACATGTCCAACGGTTAATTAAATAAACGGGATTGTAACTGATTATGCAGGCAACACCCAAACAAGGGATGAAGAGTCTCTTGTTTGAGTGTTGCCTTTTTTATATTCCAAAAAAGGGGAGAAGCAAGATGGAAAAATATCAAGCACTCGTTTCATTCATTTTGAAAAATGTGGGAGGGAAGGAGAATGTGTTAAGTGTGACGCATTGCATGACCAGGCTGCGTTTTACATTGAAGGATGATTCCTTGGTACAAAAAGAAGAAGTCGTGAAGTCACCTGAAGTCATGAGCGCGCAGTTTGCCAGCGGCCGGTTTCAAGTTGTCGTAGGCACACATGTAGCGGACATTTTTCAAGTGGTGCAGGAACAACTGAACGGCAAATCGGTCGAGGCAGAAGAAGAAAAGAAAGGTTTAGTCAGTACACTGATAGACACGATTACAAAGGTCATTACACCTGTTTTAGGAATTTTGACCGCCTCAGGTCTATTACAGGGTATTCTAGCATTATTAACCGCAACCCATGTTTTATCGATAGATGATGGTGCCTATATTATTTTGCACGCGATGGGACAAGCGGTCTTTTACTTCCTGCCTGTTACGTTAGGCTATACCAGTGCTAAAGCATTCAAAATGAATCCTTTTGTCGGCATGATGCTGGGGGCAACGTTGTTGATTCCAGAGTTGATGACGGGGCTGGTGAGTGGCGACGCATTATACACGTTGTTCAGTGGAACATTGTTCCAAACGCCTGTTTATAATACATTTTTTGGGATTCCGATCCTGTTTCCGGCAACGGGTTATCAATACACCGTGATCCCGATTATTTTTATCGTTTATGTGGGTTCGAAAATTGAAAAATGGCTGAAAAAGGTTGTTCCAGCAGTACTGGCGCACAATGTAAATTCCTTTTTGACGATCCTAATTACGGTTCCTTTAGCTATTTTGATCGTTGGTCCAATCACGAATGTACTTAGCTCATTGATCAGCGCAGGTGTGACAGGTCTATACACGATTTCGCCAGTAATTACCTCGTTAGTCGTGGCTCTACTGTATCAACCATTAGTAATTTTTGGCTTGCATTGGCCGATTTCGGCGATCGGGATTACCAATTTGGCTCAATCAGGGATGGATTACATTTTCCCGATGTCCTTTACAGCCAACTTTGCACAAACAGCCGTGGTATTAGCTGTCTTTTTACGGACACGTTCAAAGGATCAAAAAGCGCTGGCGGTTCCAGCGATGGTTTCAGGGCTGTTCTGCATTATCGAGCCAGCGATCTATGGCTTTAGTTTACCAGTTAAAAAACGCTTCGCTTTCTCTATGATCGGCGGGGCAGTCGGCTCATTGATTTTAGCATTTTCAGCGACAAAAATGTACGCGATGTCCTTTGGGATTCTAGGTTTTGCGGCCTTCATCAATCCTAAAACAGGGAGCATGAATGGTCTGATTCTTGCGATTATCGCCACGATCGCTACCTTTGCGGTGACCTTCATTTTGACCTACATGACCTTTAAAAAGAGCGACGATGTCGTGCAGCCAGAAGAAAAAGAATTAGTCAAAGCAGAAATCCTAGTTTCACCTTTAGAAGGACAAATCAAACCAATCGAAACAGCAGCCGATCCAAGCTTTGCATCAAAAGCATTAGGCAGCGGCTTCGTAGTTATTCCAGAAAAAGGCGACGTAGTTTCACCAGTCAACGGGACTATTGAAACGGTTTTTCCGAGCGGACATGCGATCGGAATCATTAGCGATACAGGAATAGAAGTGCTGATCCACATTGGGATCGATACTGTTGAGTTGGATGGGGCAGGCTTTACCCCATTAGTAGAAAAAGGTCAGAGCGTGGTTCAAGGGGAAAAAATCCTAGAGGTGGATTTGGAAAAAATTACCAAGGCCGGTTATTCTATTGAATCCTTTGTAACAGTGACTAACTCAGACCAATTTTTAGACGTTCTTTGCCAGCAAGACGGCAGTATAAAATTCAATGATAAAATATTAACAGTGATTCCATTTAACAATCAAACAGAGCTTAATAATTTAGCGGAGGTTCAATAAAATGAGAGAGAGAATTTGGGGCGTTTTAGCAGGCGGAGCATTAGGGGACGCGCTAGGAATGCCGACAGAATGCTGGTCGCAAGAAAAAATCCGCCAGCATTTTCCCAACGGAGTAACGGAATTAATCGCCTCAAACGAAAATGACGTCTTTGGTCGTAAAATGGCAGCAGGAGCAATCACCGATGACACATTGAACGTCTTGATGATCCTATCTATGATCAAGAAAAACCAGGGACAGATCCGAGTGGCAGATTACATCGCAGAGCTGCGGGAATGGAACGACCATTCTCCCGTTTCAGCCTTTGTCTCAGGACCGTCGACACTAAAAGCGTTAGAAAAAATCGCCCAAGGTGTGCCGATCGAGGAAACAGGTGTCACGGGAACAACGAATGGTGCTTCGATGAAAATTGCGCCCATCGGCTTAATCAGCGACTATCACGATTTGCCTGCACTAGTAAAAAATGTCGCGGAAATCTGTTTACCAACGCATAATACAAAGATCGCGATCGCCGGTGCCGGTGCGGTAGCAGCAGCCGTTAGCTACACCGTTCGAGGTGGCCAATCAATCGCAGAGATATGGTCGTTGGCCTTTGAAGCGATTAATACCGCCAAAGAATACGGGTATGATTTTCCAGCAGCGTCTTTAAGCTTCCGCATGAATCAAGCACGAAAGATCCTGCGTCAAGAAGAAGACGAACAACTGATTCTCCAACGCTTATATGAAGAGATCGGTACCGGAATGGAGACGATCGAAACAATTCCAAGCGCATTTGTCATCGTGGAATTAGCCAAAGGTGATCCATTAAAAGCCGCACAATTAAGTGCGTCAGTCGGTTGGGATACCGATACCATCGGAGCCATCAGCGCAGCGATTTGCGGAGGAATGAATCCAACTCTGCCAAAAGAAATGATCCAGCAAATTGAAGAGGTCAATCAGTTAGATTTTGATCAATTGACGGAAGAATTATTGCCGTATGTGAAGTAGAAATGAATAGTAAAAGAGACGTCCAAGAGGGGCGTCTTTTTTTATTCAAAAAAAACGATCGTTATCATTAAAACATAAAAATATAGTGATTATTTGATTGCAAAAGTGGAAATAAATTAATTGATTTATTTTGTGGTAAAAATGTTACTGTCATGTTATGAACATATAATAAAAAAGCATCTTTTCTGCCGTTGAAAGGATGCCTTTTGTCTGCCTTCTTTGAAGATAGTGGCTTATCTTCTTTGAAAAGTATTCAAATACTTACCTAGTCTTACAAAAAACTAGAAATGTTTGGAACTAATTGAAATATATTAACTTATTTGTTTGATATATAAAAATCATTTCATAAGGCAATTATATATTATTGGTTAATAATAGGCAATATGATTCATAAAAATAATTATTTTTAAATAAAGCGATGATAACAAACTAAGACGTATCTATTCATTACTGTATTATTGTAAAGATAAAAATGAAAAGAAACCTAGTATACGCCGTCTGTTACGCCGTCAAAAATTGGAGGAAATAGTAGTGCGAAAAGGTGAGAATATTTATCTGCGAAAAGATGGTCGCTGGGAAGGTCGTTTTCCAAAAGGAAGAAAAAGCGACGGGAGAATAAAGTACGGCTATATATATGGAAAGAATTATTCCGAAGTAAAAAGAAAGCTTTATCCGTTACGCATCCATTATCAATCTTTGCAGCAAATTCAAGGTCATTCAGCCGAAACCTTCGAGGAATGGACATCGGAATGGCTAATAGAGGTGCAGGATGAGGTAAAACCATCCACATTGTCTAGTTACTATTATAAGCTGACGAAATATATTTTTCCTACACTAAAAGATATCCCCTTGAATGAGTTATCAATTGAAATTGGAAAAAATGTGCTTAGTGAACTTCAGAAAAAATTGGCTAAATCAACTGTCCAAGTCGTCTTTCGAATCCTTAATAAATGTTTGAATCATGCAAAAAAATGCGGAAAGCTTACAATGAATCCATTTTCTGAATTAAAGATACCAAAGGCTAAACAGAATAAAATCCGAGCATTAACACGATCAGAACAAAAAAGAATGATGGAAACCGCCACCAAAGAAAAGAAAGGCCATGGAATTCCTGCCCTATTAGCCTTGTATTCTGGGATGCGCATTGGTGAAATTGCCGCTTTAAAATGGGAGAACATTGATTTTGAGGCCAATCTAATCTATGTCAATCACACGTATCAACGAATCTCCATGATAGGTCCGTCGAAAAAAACACAACTGCTTTTAGCAGATTCCAAAACAGAAGCGTCTATCCGGGTGATTCCAATCAGTAAGACGCTAAAAAAATTACTAGTAACTCATCGTAAGCAAACAAAAGGGCCTTTTGTCTTCTCAGTAAACGGGCAACCCTGTGAACCGCGCTTATTGACTCATCATTTTCATCGGATTCGCAAAAAAGCTGAACTTGTTAACATTCATTTTCATCAACTAAGACACACCTTTGCGACACGCTGTCTGGAAGCTAATAAAGATATTTCTTCTGTGAGCGCTCTTTTAGGGCACGCATCGACACAAATGACGCTAGATACGTATGTGGATGCAATGCTGGAGCAAAGACACCGGGTGATCAAGGAATTAGATCGTTTGATCAGTTGACGAAGGATGTAACTGGTTTCAAAAAAGAAATAATGAACTTTTGGTGTATTTCTTTTTCTTTTTCAGAGTAAGCGCTTACTTTGGGTGCTTTTTTTATCAAAAGAAAGAAATACTTTAAAAAGGAGGGTTCTCAATAAATATAAAGTACAAATAATAATCGTAAAAAATTTTAGCCGTCATTCGTCGTCAAAAAGTCCTCAAATCCTTTGATACAAAAAGGATTTGAGGGCTTTTCTAGTTTTTTGTAAGACTAAGAATAAAATACGTTAGTCATATGCTGGAAATAAAGGGTTTTAACTAGAATGATGAACTTATTGGAAATTTTGAAAGGAGGTATGTTTATCGAAGGACAGACATACTAATTTTTATTGGTTTCCATTACCAAGAAGAAAAATCTTCATTATAAGTAATGGAAAATAAATGATTGAAAAATGGCGGCAACCTTTTTCATCTATTTTAACTAATTTAGGAATAAAAAACAAAGAAGAGCAAAGGAGCTTATTATGAAAAATAAGAAAAAGTGGATAAGTAAAGCAGCAATGACTTTGGGGGTACTAACAGTATTGGGGTCAGCGGGTGCTGGATTAGGATCAGTTGCATATGCAACACCAGATATTCCATATGTAAGTACTAATGCGTTATCAGATAATACTTCTGATCGTACGATTACTCTTTGGAAATATGAAATTAAAAGTTCAGCTGAATTGGGAGAACGTGGAGACGGTGAAAAATTAGATCCGGCAACTGCTCCTGATCTAGTTGGAAAAAAACTAATGGGAGATGTTGAATTTGAAATAGTCCGCGTTATTCCTAAGAAAGATGGTTCGGGTAACTATTACAAATTAGATGATCCTACAAAGCAAGTAGAATGAACACATTATGATGTAGACTCTAGTTTCGCAGCAGTTAAGCAAAAAACTGGAGATCATACAACAGGAGCTAATTTTGGTAAAACTACTTTTAATGTTGGTAATGGAAAAGCAACGGATGGCATCTATCTGATCCGTGAAGTTCCGAATGGCAGCGGGGATTATACCTATACTGATGAAAATGGTGATTCTAAAAAGGTTGCAACTCCGATGGCACCATTCTTTGCTTATTTACCACAAACCAAACGTGACAATGAAGACAAATTAATTTATGACGTACATCTAATCTCTTTTTCAATCCAAAATACAGAATTATTAACGAAATATAAAAATATTCGGTATCGAGTAATCAGTACATTGGATAATGCGATAGAAATCAAAGATGGCACACCAAAAAACAATGGAGAGATTGCTAACGGAACTTATATAGATAAACCTGGGGGGACCGGTGCTGAATATTCAGAAGGAGTTATGGAATCAGTTATTAGTGACACTGGACAGGTCTTTGTCCCAGTCATTATGAATGTCTATGGTGCTGAAAATGGTCAAAAGCTACGTCCTGAATTTAAATTAGAGATCGTTGATGCTACAAACGTAGAATCAGGTGATCTTGAAACGTTCAATAATCAATATGATTCATCCGCTCTTTCAAAATTGAAAGTAGCCGATACAATCGTTTCTGCAAAACCATCTGTGGGTGTTCAGATGGTCGCTGGAGAAGTTGTTTCTGGGACTACTGTAGGTGTAAGTGCAAGTAGTGTTAGTGGATATGATGTAGGTGTTACTACAGCATTGAAGCCTTTACCTGGACGGGCTTCTGGAGATTACAGAGGATCAACGTATCCTAAAGGTGCAATTACTTATACGATTAAGTTAAAAGGTACTTATCAAAGAAGCGGTACAACCTACACGATGAATACTAGCCAGTACACGCCAATGTATTGTCATGGTTATGCAGCAGCGTTAAAGACGAGATCAACGGCAGACTGGACCAAAATTTTGACTGTTCAAGAAGGGGACTTTAAGAAACCTCTTGCTATACCCCATGGAATAACAAAAGGACTCTATACTTCACAACCAACGGGAGATCTTTCTAAAATAGGGGTCTATGATTCAGGAAAATTCAGTGGAGGCAATACTACAACAAGTGGAACCCCGTTCTCTAATACGGGGTATGCAGGAGTATTAAATCCCTATACGTATAACATGACGGGAAATCGAACACAGAGTGCCACAGATAAGAGTTTTTCGAGTTTGGAAGTAGTTTATGCATGGGATAAAACAACCACTTACAATTTAGGAAGTGCTAATGGTTGGAATCGATATGATATGTCACTGTATATCGATTCTGTAAGTTACGATGGGCTCACAACAGCTACAGACACGAGTGTAACCTATCCTACAATTATTACAGGTGGAGGAGGTTATGTTGGAGGGCCTATATTTACTAAAGCCACCAATCCTGATAAAACTACGGGAATGATCAGTCTTGATTTGAATCATACATGGACAGGTGTCAATACAGGAAACTCCAGATTGAATCAAGGTGATTCAATCTATCTATCTAATTTTAATATGACAACTAACCCAAGTGTCCAAGAATTGAAAGCAATACTGATGTGGGATGCAAGCGCATTTGAATATGATCAAACCAGGAAGCCCTTAACGGGTGAGAAATTTGTTGATAGTTCTGGAGACTCATTAATAAAAACCGATTCAAATGGGAAATACAAGTTTGAAAATCTGCCTGAAGGGGAATACCTCGCAGAATTCATGATAGGCGATTTAGTGGTTCAAAAAATCGTGATTGTCACCAAAGATCATATCGGAAGTGACCCGAAATTGAATTCTAATCTATTGGATCGAGATGGAAACGTTTTATTTAGCATTGAACAAAAGAGTGATAAAATAGGGGAAATCGAAAATATCATTACTTACGGAACAATTACTGAGGAACAAATAAAAGATATTCAACGCATTCTTACAAGAAATGAGCCTTGCTACGATTGGTATGACGATGATCTGGAGGGAACATTGGAGTATTTTGGGAATGAAATCGTACGATTAAATGACTTGATGAGATTTACGAAAAAGTACAATGATATTCTGGTTAATTACAACATCTACTCAAGCGATGAAGAGGATGAAGAAAGTGAAAGCGATGATTTGTGTGATCTAGATTTTTATGAAGTTGGCTCGATAACGAGAGAAGTAATCGAAAACAATCTGGTTCAAAAACTGCTGGAACATCAGGAATGGGATACGATCGAAATGAAGATCATAGAGAATGGACAGATGGATAGTTATCTGTTGGAGTTTGAAGAACGGAAGGAGTGAAGGGAGATGTGAATCTCCGTTGAACTATTAGTTACGAAACCTCTAGTAGCATGTGAATCAAAGAAATACCGTTACTCTAGAATGTGTCGACTGGAAGCGTCATGAAGAAACTATTGAAAAAAGTATACTTGCCTATGGTAAATGGTGATTGTCATTTTTGGTAGAAAAGCATTATAATCGAATTTTAGATACAGGCGTTGGTAATGGTGCAACCACTAAAAGAAATATAAAGATTTTTTTGGGAAGACCGTCGATCGATAATCAATATACGTTGCTCAAGTAATAGCTTAAGCATGAGGGGATATTGGATCGAGAAACACTTTGAAAATTTCATTTGGCAATTTTCGAAGAATTTATGTAGAGTCGAATAAAACGTTTGTTTTGGATGCAGTGAATCGGATTAGGTTTGTGGAGGTTGAAGAGATAGAACGCTAGATTAAATAGGTAACTTTACACTCGTCGGTTGTTGGCGGGTGTTTTTGTATTTTTTAAGAAAGTAAGTTAGTTGCTAGCTATATAAGATACCAATAGTACTGTTTGGTGAGTTATCATTAGGGTGGAAAATAGTAATTCAACAGGTACACACTAGAATATTGGAAAAATGATAATTGATTTTGGAGGTGGATAAAGTGTATATCATTATTTCGTATTTAGTTGAAATGTTTCTTTTTATCTTATGGTGGAAAAAAATTGTTTTAGAAGATGGTCTATCAACGTTCTCTATAAAAAAGGTTCTTCGATCACTATTTTACTTTCAGATGCACAAAAAAGAATTAACTACTCTTCAAAACATAAAAAGAGATTATCTATTAACAACACTCAGAGAGACCCTTGGTCACTATGATGTGGTGACACTAATAATTTATTCACTTATTGGACCATATATATCTGGAGTAATGATAAATGTATCTGATCTAATGTCATATAAGATAATATTATTTTTTGCTGCACAAGTACTCGTTATTGGACAATTACTGAAAGTAACTCCATGGATTAAAAGAAATGCTAGAGCATTAGTTAAAATTTTTGAAGCACAGAATTATGACTTTGAAGAGAATATTGAAAATGAAACAATTTCAGAAAAAAGTTTTTCGATCGCTTTTAGCAATAAAAAGAAATCTTTAGCAATATTCTTTTTTTCAATACTTTTTATCTACGTGCTATTTTGTATAAAAAGATGGATAGAAAACCTTAATTCGGAAATCCAAATACTTATGTTTATACCTATGACTATATATTTTTTGTTTGGGAAACAAATGATGAAGGATATTAGAGATGCTAAAACCTTCAGATTAAGCGAAAAAAAATCATGATTCAGGATAAACTACAATTGGACCCTTTTAAAGATACTTTTAATGAAATGTGCAGAAGTATATCGATTGAAAAACTTGAAGTCGAATTAGGAACGAATAATATTGAAAATGCGGCAGCATATGTAGAGAAAAATAAGGTTCCGAAAATTGTTATTGAAGAAAGTATGCTTTTACTTCTTGAAAAGGTTTCTAAAGGAGACTTTTATGTTTATTCGAGTTATGTATCTTTCTTCTTTGCACATGAACTAATTCATGTTAAATATGAGGATCCTAGAAAAAATAAAAATCGAACAAGACTTGCTGCTCTAGCATGGTTTGTTGTAATTCACAGTACTCTGTTGGGAATACCCATACTATTAGGTAGATTAATGACAAACCCTGTACTGACTTTCTTATATCTAATAGTAATGATAATTATTTTACTCTTTACAAATATTGTTACAGACAAACGATACTGGGAACAAATTGCAGAACTTAGAGCAGATAAATTAGGCCTCGCTCTTAGCGGACTTTCAAAAGAAATGTATGTGGATTTGTGGGAAATTCAATTAGATAGATTGAAGAAAGATAAAAAAACTAGTGATATGATTGATTCAAAGAATATATTTTACAGATATGTTAAGCGCAATATTGGAGATTTTTCTCATCCTTCTTGGGAATGTAGAGTAAATAATATTATGAGCGGATCTGACTGGGGAATAAAAGATTATATAGTACATGCTATTAGAATAAGGGGCTGGAAGTTTCAGAGAAGAGGATGGAATGGGATATAGCTACAAAGGACATTGATTTAGTTGGATAGTATGTTGTAATTACCTTAACGTCAAAGAAAGTTGAATTTGAAGATATTTCTGCTGGAGAAGGACGTTTGAATAAGGACATATCAAAAAAATTTGATAGTCGAAAAGGAATAGAATTTGAACCAAATGATATTCTGTTCGGCAAACTTCGTCCGTATTTGAAAAATTGGCTAATGCCTAATTTTAAAGGAATAGCATTGGGTGATTTTTGGGTTTTTAGAGCTATTGATTGTGACTCAAGCTTTATTTATGCACTTATTCAAGCAGATAAATATCAAAGAGCAGCTAATGATACATCAGGAACAAAAATGCCTAGATCTGACTGGAAGAAAGTATCCAATACTGAATTCCAAGTTCCAAAAAATATTTTTGAACAAGAACAAATAGGGAATTTTTTCTCAAACTTAGATAAAACTATTAATCTCCACCAGCGCGAACTTGAACTTCTTCAATTAACCAAAAAAGCATTCTTACAGAAACTATTTGTCTAGGAGGTGTCATGATGAAAATTCCTCATCGAGAAGAAGCAGAAGTTGAACGTCATTTAATTGATGTTTTAGGTGAAGGTCATAATCAGTGGACGTATCGTTCTGATTTGAAATCTGAGGCTGATCTTTGGAGAAACTTACGTCAAAAAATTGTTCAGAATAATTTGTCTGAAATTGGTGAACATCCGCTTACTGATAAAGAATTTGAAACAATTAAGACGGAAATTTTATTACGGACTCAGACACCTTTTGATGCGGCGAAATGGTTAAAGGGTGAGAATGGGATAGCGCGAATTACGATTGAGCGTGAAGATGTTAGTTTAGGTTCAATTTCACCGATTATTTTTTCGAATCAAGATATTGGTGGCGGGCTTTCTAGTTATGAAGTGGTGAATCAAATTGCGAAGCAAGGTAGTAGTGCTGATGCACGAGATCGTCGTTTTGATGTGACCTTATTGATTAATGGTCTACCGATTGTTCAGATTGAGTTGAAGCAAACGACGGCTAAAGATGGTGTGTATCAAGCTTTCAATCAAATCAAAAAGTATGCGGAGGAAGGGATGTTCCGAAACAACATTTTTTCTACGCTGCAATTATTTGTGATTTCGAATGAACAAACGACTCGCTATTTTGCCAATGCGATGCCGAAAGATATGCACAAGAAGTTCTTATTCAGTTGGCGTACAAAAGACAATAAAAAGGTTGAAAACTTGTATGAGTTTTGTAAACAAGTGTTAAACATTCCCAAAGCGCATCGTTTAATTGCGGATTATACAATTGTCAGTGAAGATCAAGATAATAAAGTTTTGATGGTGCTACATCCTTATCAAATCCATGCGATCGAAGCGTTGTTTACTGCGGCGAACAAACATGAATCTGGATATGTTTGGCATGCGACGGGTTCTGGAAAGACGCTGACGAGTTTTGTTTCAACGAAGCTGTTGGCACGAAAAACAGGGATTGATCGCACGATTATGTTGGTCGATCGAAAGGATTTAGACAGTCAGACTACCAGTGAATTTACTAAATTTGCCTCTGAGTATAATACAGGGATTTCTTCTGGTAATGCCAAATCGAATAGTCTGATTGTTGGAACAGGGAGCGCGAAAGAATTAGGTGATACGCTTCTAGCAGATGCCAATGCGAATGTCGTGATTGTGACGACGCGTCAAAAATTGGATGCTGCCTTGAAATATGCTAAAAAGCAAGAAGCGAAGAATGGGACGAATCGTTATCAAAAATTGATGGGACAACATATCGTTTTTGTCGTTGATGAATGTCATCGAGCTTTGAGTGCTGAAAATATGGAAGAAATCAAAGGCTTCTTCCCACAATCAACTTGGTTTGGTTTCACTGGTACACCGATTTTTGAGGTGAATAAAAAGCAAGCTAAAGGACAGTTGGCACGGACAACGACTGATCAATATGGCGAGGTGCTACATACTTATACCATTAAAAATGCCTTAGAAGATGGCTCCGTGCTAGGTTTTCAGGTAGAACATGAGAATACGATCGAAACGACTTCTTTGGATAATAAGGTTCACAATGAATTAAGTAAAGTTGAAAAATACATGGACTATTCTCCTGAACAAATCAATCTAATCGTTGATAATATGAATCCGATAAAGAAGGAAAGTTACATTGAGCCTGTGATTTATGAAAATGATGAGCATATTCAAAAGGTGATTCATAAAATTTTCCGTCCCAATAATGCTTACACAAAATTTGATTTTAGAAATGGGCGTCCGACAAAATCTGCTATTCTAACAACCAGTTCCATTCAGATGGCGAAAAAGTATTATCAAGCGATTAAGAAAATGACGAAAGATCCAGATTGGGTGAAACGGGAATTTCCAAATCAACCAATTCGTGAAGGGCGAACAATGGATGATTCTGATTTTCCTCGGATTGCCATTACGTATTCCTTAGATGAAAATACAGACAATGCCAAAGAGCAACAAGCCGAAATGCAAGGAATTATCAGTGAGTATAATGCCTACTACAATACTGCTTGGAACTTAGCGGAAATTGAACGCTATAACGGGGATATTAATAATCGTTTGGCTAAGAAGAAGGCAGAGTTTAAACAGTTTGGCAGACAAATTGATTTAGTTATTGTCGTTGATCGTTTGTTAACTGGATTCGATGCACCGACGATTCAAACATTATTTGTTGATCGAAATTTGGAATATGCCGGTTTGATTCAGGCCTTTTCACGTACGAATCGGACCTATCCAGAAAAGACAAAAGGGTTGATTGTAACCTTTAGAAAACCGAATACGATGGAATACAACGTGGCAGAAGCGACTAAATTATATTCGGAAGTAAAAGAAGACTCCGGTCTTATTTATCCAACCTATAATGAATCAAAAAAACGGTTCAAAAAAGCTTATCGGAAGTTGCAAGAGTTTACGATTGTGCCCGGAATTAGTGAAGATACGCCGTTGGAAACACGTGTAGAGTACGTCAAAGCCTTTCAGGAAATGAATAACTCTTATGAAGCGTTGGTGACTTACGATGAATACAATGAGGATATTGTCGGTTCAGAGGCTTTGAAAAATCAAGTTTCTATCTTGGAAGAACAAGTGGGCGTTTATCAGACTGTAAAAGGATCGTTGACGGAAGTACCGCCAATCGGAGTTAATCCACCTGATTTTTCATCAATCGAGTTTTACAGTGATAATTCGATCAAATTGTACGATATTGACTCATCTTACATTGATCAACTCTTAGGGACTTATGCAGCAAATAGCCCAGATGTTCGTGAAGAAATCGAAAAGGCACTGAAAAAATTAAACAAAACCGAATGCGTCAAAGACGTCTATCGCCAAATTCTGAATGCCTTTGATGAAGAACAAATTGAGCCAAATGAAGACATTTTTGTCGTCAAACGTTTCTACTTTACTCAAGCAATTGATCAGATTGTAGGTCATTTCGCTGAAGAGTGGTTTGTCTCAGGCGATGAACTTCAATCATCAAGAGTGCAATATATTATCGGTGAAGATCCGATTCCGAATATCAAAGGGATTATCGAAAGCAAGAGATTTGAAGGGTATAAATCGTTACATCCAGAGGCGAAACCATTTAAATATCCGCAAGAGATGAAACGTGCATGGCGAGGAATTCTTGATGAAGAATTGATACCATTGGAAGATGAGTTGAGGTAGGAGGAGCATTCAATGAATAGAGATTGGCAAAAGTTGAAGAAATCAGTAAATGGAATCCCTACAAATGATTCCTTGATCCCTTATGTCTTAGAAGCCATAAAAGATGGTGGGGAATTCCATAAAAAAGAAATTATCAAACGTGTAGTAGAGTTTCTTCAAATTCCTGAAGATTTATTAGATGAAAATTATCCGGATATTCCTCATAAAGACAGTATTTTGATTGATCGATTTGGGTGGGCTTTAAGTAGTCTGTACATTTCTGGCTTAGTTCAAAGGCCAAGACGTGGTGTTTATAAGATTACTGAGTCTGGACTGGCTATGTTAGATAAGCATGGGGATAAACTAACCAAGAAAATGTTGGAGGAATTGCCTGCTTTTAAAGAATATAAAAAAGAATTGGCTATTCGAAACCAGCGGACTGGAAACAAGATTTCTATTTCTGAAGCAGATGAAAACGAGATTCAGGTGGAGAGCCTCATAAACAATCAAAATAATGAGGTAGCCATTGAACTTTTGAATAGAGTTCGTCAAGTTGAACCTTCATTTTTTGAGAAGTTAGTTGTTGATTTACTCGTAGCAATGGGCTATAGCGGAAAAAATGGTGATGCCAAAGTGACTACTCAAAGTAATGATGGTGGAATCGATGGGATCATTAATCAAGATCCACTGGGAACGAGTACTGTTTATATTCAAGCGAAACGTTACAAAGATGGAAATACAGTAGGGCGTCCAGCGATACAATCTTTTTACGGTGCATTGGCTGGTGTAAACGCTGACCGGGGGGTGTTTATTACCACTTCCAATTTTGCTAAAGGTGCGCAAGAGTTTGCTAAAAGCCAAGGAATTGTCTTGATTGATGGTATTAAGCTAACAGAACTTATGATGCAATACGGTGTGGGCATTGAACTAGCGAAGGTATACAAGCAATTTCGAATAGATAGTGATTATTTTGAAGATGAGAGCTTGTAGCACCCTAAGATCGATATGGAATTCATATCGATCTTTATTATTTTTGAATTCTAACTAAAAGATAGGGAATAAAAAGCGATATAAACGAATCTTAAATTCGTCTATATCGCTTTTCGTTAGTAAGTAATTTGAATGAGAAACTTATTGAGGTACTTCCTTATAATCCTCTATCTTCCAAGCGGATGTTCTTTTCGTGATAAACGTTCGCCAGTTTTTTCTCGTTCTTTCTGGTTGCGATTGACGATCAGGATGCCTGCTGAGACGAGCAGTAGTGAAAGCAGATTCCGCATGGAGAAAAGTACTTCGTTTAGCAGCAATGCGGATAGAGCGACACCGAATACTGGAATGGTGAAGCCGAAGATGGCAACCTTTTCGACTGGATTGTATTTTAATAGAAGTGTCCAGATGCCGAAGCCTGCGGCGGATAAAAAGACTAAATAGGCGAATAGTATCAGACCTTTTGTATCAAAGCTGCCAACCGAACCTTTCATTAACCAGCCGATCACGATCAGGGTGCCGCCGCCAAAAAGCAATTGATAGGCGGTGATCGCTACGGGTGATTCGCGATCGGTCAGAATTTTTGAAGTGACGGTACTTAGTCCATAAGCGATTGCGGTGATGCATAGTAGACCTTCGCCTTTGAATTGAAAGCTGTTTTCCCACGAGCCGGGGGTCAGATTAATGACGATCACGCCAAGAAAGCCCAGAGTACAGCCAATCGTTTTTGTCCAAGTCATTCGTTCTGATTTGATCAAAAAATGTGTCGCGATAATCGAGATGAAGGAGCTGGAAGCGTCAATGACGGAGCTTTTCGTCCCGGTCGTGTGAGCCAGCCCGATATAGAAAAAAGCGTATTGGATCGTCGTTTGCAGCAGTCCTTGACCGAAGACAGCGGGAATTGATGTCCGTTTGATGGTCAGCAATCGTTTTTCTATTAAGCAGCCAATGATGAAGGTCAGCACGCCGGAAAGGAAAAAGCGATAGCCGGCAAACAGGATTTGACTGGGAATTCCTTGAATATGGAACCATTCATAGCTGACTTTAACGAAGGGAAAAGCGCTCCCCCATAGGCCACAGCAAATGAGGGCCAAGATTGTAACTGTACTGGTTTTTTGTAATGTTTTGTTCATTTTGCACCTCTTAAATCCGAATGTCCTTGCAAGAACATTCCCTTTCCTATAAACTATCACTAATAAAAGGTTTTGAATATTCGAATCTTTAGAAATGATGATTCGACAATGCCGAATAAAGGGTGAAGAAAATGGATTTGAAATATTTGCAGACGTTTAAAACGATTTTACGGACAGGGAGTTTTCAAGGAGCTTCGCGTGAACTGAATTATGCGCCTTCGACCGTTACTTTTCACATTCAACAGTTAGAGGAAGAGCTGCAGCTTCAATTATTTGAAAAGGTTGGACGAAAGATGGTGCTGACGCAGGCGGGGGAAAGTGTGTTGCCGCATGTCGATGCAATCTTGCACGCTATGGATTCACTGTACAATTGCGAGAAGGAAATGAATGAATTGAAGGGCACATTGGTGGTTGCTATGCCTGAAACGCTATTGATTTATAAGATGCAGCCGGTCTTGAAGCGGTTCAAGGAAGCGGCGCCACAGGTAAAATTGTCTATTTTGATCCAGGATTGTGACAGTGTGCGAGCAGGTGTGCTGGATGGCAGCGTAGATATTGGTATTCACTATGATGTCAGCGGGGAGGACAGCTCGATCGTGAGCACGGTTTTATCTCGTTTTAAGGCGCTGTTGATTGCCTCCCCTGAAGAAGATCCTGAGGTGCTTGATTTCACGACACCGGGGCAGAAAAAGACGATCGATCTGATCAGCTATTATCCCGACAGTGTTTTTCAAGAAGCGATCGATCATTATTTAAAGGAACGCGATATCGTGTTGAATTGTTCGATGCAATTGTGGAGCGCGGAGGCCATCAAAAAGAACGTCATGAGCCGCATGGGTGTCGCTTATTTGCCAGAATTTGCGTTAACCGAAGAATTGGCGCAGGGAACGTTGATTCCAGTAGCCACCGAACTCGACGAGGAAATCATCGCTCTGTACGCCTATCATAAAAACAAGTATGTTACCAAGCAAATGCAGCTGTTTTTGTCGCTGATTGAAGAGGTTCTTGGGTAAAAATTAGTGAATAATCAGTAGTAACTGGGCCAATTTAATTATTGGTCCCTTTTTTATTTGGAAAGGCGGTTGCATCAAAAAAACGTCCCTTCACAAGAGGAAGGAACGTAAGTAAACGCTAATTATAAATTTTTATTCCGCGATCTCATACTTGATCACGCCGTTATTTTCGTAGCCTTCCAGTTTTGCATCGGACATGCGGCGTTCAAAGAAAGAACGTTGATTGCCGTCAGCGTCGAATTTATCAGGTAAAACCAATGTTGGTTCACTGTCAGGAACTGGTTGTGATAATTGATCCTTCAAGGCATCGATGTGGCGGTCGTAAACATGAGCGTCATCGATCGACCAGTGCATCGTACCTAATTCAAAGCCTAGTTGATCAGCGATTAGGCGGTGTAAGACGGCATACTGATAAACGTTAAATGGATTGCCTAGGGCCATGTCGGCAGAGCGTTGTTTGACATGCAGATCAAGGATGCCCTTGTTGGCTTTCCAGTTGGTAGCCCAGACACAAGGTTCTAGCGTCATTTCGTCTAAATCGTCAACATCCCACAAGCTGGTCATGATGCGGCGTGAGCCGGGATTGTTTTCTAATTGATGCAGAACGTATTCGACTTGGTTCAGTTTTTCAGCGTGGTCAGGCAGCTTGCGGCATTTTTTTGCTAACTGGTAGCCGTATGCTTTACCAATCGTATTGTTTTCGTCGGTCCATTCGTTCCAGACCTTACATTTGTGGTCTTGCAGCCACGTCACGTAGTTGGATAATTCTTGCCAGATCCATTCCAATTCGATTAAGGGAGTCTTTTGGAATACGCGTTTTGATTTTAAAATCGGAATACCGTCTTCTGGAGTAATTTTAAAATTCACGCCTTGGATAAAACGAGTTGGGGCAGGGCTGCCATCGGCGTATTTTGCCCGCACCAAAGCAGGGTCTTGATCGGTGCCATTTTCAATGATATCCATGACGATGTCGCGATAAATTTTGTCGAAGCCAGTATATTCAGTCACAAGAATTCTCCTCTTTTTTTGCTTTTGTCTGAGTTTAACACATTCCGGCCGATTCGTGGATTAAAAATTCTTTAGGAATCATCTGGTTACAGTAAAGCCTGATTTTTATAGAAGAAAAAAGTTTCTAAGTCTGGATTGGTCTAGCCATTTTTGATAAAAATCTTTTTTGATCAGAGTCCAGTAATCGTTTAACGATAGAAAGAGAGTTGATCATTATTATGAAATTATTTGCGGATGAATAGAGTGATTATTCATAATAATGAAAAAAGTCTTGAAAAAAACTTTTTTTATGACTATAATTGCAAATGACAAGAGGAGTACCGAATAAAGCGGTGAGATTTCGGGAAATAGGCACAAATTCTTTTTATTTTCTCGTTAAATGTGAATTTCGTAACAAATGTTTATCGAAATTTTGATTATTTGCTTGATAGTAACTTATCGACAGTTGAATCGAGTTTAAGCAGTGCTTAGTGAATGTTTTTTGGATGTTAGTAATAGTATTTGTTTTCATAGTCGTATGTCGTCGTAGTTTGGAAGTATCAATGAAGCTTCGATTGCGATTTAAAGTTCGATGGTTCACATTTTTTATTTATCAGATTTTTGAGAATTCGGATTCAATTATTGAAAAAATTAGCGTCGTTAATTTGGATGGATTCGTCAATAACCGATAATATTTCGATATTAATAATTTCATTTAAATGAAATTAGTGGTGTTTTAATCGGAAAAGGTGATCAGATGTGTTTAGTTGGGTGATTTAAATCGATAAAGTGAAAAGAAGAGACGCTGTGAAGTGAGAGCTGTACTTATAGGAACGCACAAGGCTGGGTCAAGTACAGGATAGCGGCTCTTTTTAATAAATTTTCAAAAGGAGTTAAAAGATGAAAACAGTTTTACTAGTTGTATTGGTCGGATTCATTGGTCTACATGTAAGTGTCTTCGGCAGTGACATTTTCAAGCACAGAAAAAATCTGGGAAATGAAAGTATGCCGATTTCCATCGGGATCGGCTTTATTACCGATTTTTTTGATACGTTAGGTATCGGTGCTTTTGCTCCGACGACGCTTTTAGTGAAGGTTACAAGACAGTTAGATGACGATCGAAAGCTGCCGGGAACCTTGAATGTCAGCCACGCATTGTCTTGTTTGTTGGAAGCGCTTATTTTTATCACCGTGGTAAAGGTTGAGCCATTGACATTATTTTTATTGGTTGCTGCGGCTACTGTTGGTTCATGGATCGGTTCGAGATATGTTACGGGTCTTCCAGAGCAAAAGGTTCAATTTGTGATGGGACTGGCGTTGATTTTGACGGCGATTTTAATGACGTTAAAACAAACCGGCATGATCAATATTCTTGGAGAAGGAAATGTAGCTACGGGGTTAACGGGAGTCAAATTGATTATTGGTATTATTGGGAACTTTATTTTAGGAGCACTTATGACGATGGGTGTTGGGTTATACGCACCTTGTATGGCGATGGTTTATATGTTGGGTTTGAGTCCGTTGGTGGCTTTTCCAATCATGTCGGCCTCTTGTGCCGCATTAATGCCGGTTGCCAGTATCAATTTTATTAAAACCAATGAGTATGCTAGAAAACTGAGTTTTGGTATTACTATTGGCGGAATTATTGGGGTTATTATCGCTGCGAAATTCGTGACGGGGCTCGATATCACGGCTCTTACATGGATTGTGATCGTAGTTATTATCTTTACAGGTCTTACTTATCTGCAAAAGAGCTATAAAACAAAAGTTGCACGGAATGCCTAAAATTTTATAAAAAGGGGAAAGAGTATGTTTGAGAATGCAAAAGTAGAAGCAAAAGCAAATATTTATTTTGACGGGAAGGTTACCAGCCGAACGCTTCATTTGGAAAACGGCGAGGCTGTTACGCTGGGCTTTATGTTGGAAGGAAGTTATACGTTTAATACTCAAAAAAAAGAAATTATGAAGGTCACACAGGGTGCGATGACTGTTTTGCTGCCTAATGAGGAATCATGGAAAACAGTTAGCGAAAACGAAGAGTTCATTGTTCCAGCAAACAGTGCCTTTCAAGTGAAGATCGAAAAATATGCTGATTACACATGTTACTATGTCACTGAGGATTAGGCGGTTTTAACTGAAAAGAGAAATGGGTATCGGGAAGCACGAATTGTTTTCCGGTATCTTTTTTTGTGAATCAATCAGATTTACTGTAAGTTTTGGGCATTGAATGATGGTGAAGGATCTTTCGAATCAGTTTTTCGGTTTACTGGGTGTGATACAATAAGTGAAAAATGTGATGAGGTTGAAGGGGTGGATAAAGAGTGGATAAGAAACTTTTTTTCTTTGATATTGATGGGACGTTGACGGATCGAAGGACTGGTCAGGTCGTTCCTAGTGCAAAACGCACATTGGAGCTTTTAGAAGAGAATGGACATTTTGTGTCGATCGCGACCGGGCGTGCGCATTATAAATGCCGCAATTTATTGAGCGAGCTTGGATTAGAAAATATGGTTTGTTCTGGCGGGATGGGTGTAGTCATCAAAAATAAATTGGTGAAAAATACGCCATTGGATAGAGCAGAGGCATTAGCTGTTATTCATCAGGCTGCGGAAAAAGGCATCGGTGTGTTGGTTGCGACGGATGACTCGGAGAAAGTGTATGCTCAGAATGATCTTTTTAGAGAACAGGTTGGGCCAAGACAGGAGCCGACAGAATATTTCATTGATCCGGCCTTCAACGTGGATGAAGTGGCAGATATCTTCAAATTCTATTTGGCCTTGCCGAAGGAAAAGGACCATTTGATTCCCGAACCGACGAAATTCGCGAAGCTGCGCTTTGTTCCTGAATATACGATGTGCCAGCATGATAATAAAAAGCAAGGGATTCTCGATGTATTGGATTATTTTGCTAGACCGCAAAAGGACGTGGTGGTCTTTGGCGATGACGTGAATGATCTGGTGATGTTTGATAAAAATTGGACCAGTATCGCGATGGGAAATGCGGTAGCTGATTTGAAGGAACAGGCCGATTATGTGACGGATCGCAATGTTGATGATGGAATCTATAACGCCTGTCTGAAATTTGGCTGGATCTAGTTTTTATTCCGTTCATCTGAGTAAAAAGGAGGGTGGATTATGAAAAGTGAAGAGTTCTATCAGCAGATCGAACAGCGCTTTATTGAATGGGGTCGGGAACAAACGGATGTGCATGTTGCGTATGTCGCCGGTTCGCGGGCGCGGCTGGATCATGCGGCGGATGAGTATTCAGACTTGGATATCTTGCTTTATGTGGATGATCCGAAGCAATACCTCAACGAAAATAATTGGATCAGAAACTTCGGCAACCTGAATACCGCGATCCCATTTCAAAATGGCGGAGGAGGGTTAGAGTGGCTGTCGTTATTCGAAGGCGGCTATCAAGTTGATTTTGTGATTGATTCGCTGACGGTTTTCCAAGAACAAGCGGCTAAGGGTGTGCCGTTGGACTGGTTCCGACGCGGTTCGCGCATTCTTTTGGATAAAACAGGGACAGCTCAGCGATTGATTCCTGAGCAATTTGAGAAGACGGACTCCTCTCCAATCACTGCGGAAGGTTTCGCGTTCACCGTGAATACGTTTTGGTTTCTGGCGATTTATTTAGCGAAACAAATCGTACGAAATGAGCTATGGACGGCTAAGCTGCGAGATGCGGAATGCAAACAGGTTCTGCTGCAAACGATCGAATGGTATGAAAAAATGGTTCATGGAGAGAGTTACGATACGTGGCATGCCGGCCGCTTTATTTCCGAATGGGTGGATCAGGATGTTTTTCAGCAGTTGAACGGTGTGTTCGGAAGGTTTGACGCAGCGGATAGCTGGCGTGCGTTGCAAGAAACGATCACGCTCTATGAAGACTTATCACGTAAATTGGCTGCGCATTATGATTATTCATATCCCGAGGAATTAGTGTCAGAAGTGAAGCAGTGGATTCAGGCGCATAAATAGTAAAACGATCGAACCAGTTGAATGGCTCGATCGTTTTTTATTTCAGCGGCAATCGAATTTGGAACACGACGCCCTTTGGCTGCCAATCACGAACGGTCAGCTTGCCTTTATGCTGGTTGATGATTTGTTTGGCGATGGCCAGGCCTAAGCCGTAGCCGCCGGTTTCTTTAGAGCGGGAGCGATCTTCCCGATAAAAGCGTTCGAAGATGTGTTTCTTGTCTTCGTCGCTGATGGATGGCCCGTTGTTTTTGACTTCAATCAGCCAATTATCATTAGAAATCGCAGATTGCAGGACGATTTTTTCTTTCGCCTCGGTATATTTCAAAGCGTTGTCCAGCAAGATCACGAGGACCTGATGGATGCGTTTCTCATCGACCGCTATCGACTGATCCGCAAAGTTTTCCAGAATGAATTGTTTGTCGTTCATTTCAGCGATTTCTTGGAAGGGCTGGGCTAATTGCTGGATGAAGGCCTTTGGATCGACGTCTTCTTTTTGCAAAAGCAGCTGATTAGAATCACTGCGGGCCAAAATCAGCAGGTCTTCGGTCAAGCTATTCATCCGCCGCGTCTCATTCAACGCTTGGGCGATCGGTTCGGATTCTTCCAGAATAGTGTGATCCGGTCTAGTGAACAATTGCTGCAGACTGTTTTGAATGATAGCCAGCGGCGTGCGCAATTCGTGGGAAGCATTCTCGACAAATTCCTGCTGCTTGCGCCAAGAATTCATGATCGGCTGCATGTTCATTTTTGAAATATAGAAACTTATCCCGATAGAAATCAGCCAAAAGGCGATCATACAGAGAATCAAAATTGTTTCGAAGGTCTTCATCGAATCCGCGATTTGGTTGGTGTTGGCCAAAAATTGAATATAGGCGATCCCATCGTTTTGCTCGGCCTTGATCGTATAGGAACGGAAGGATAATTTTTGTGCTGAATCTGACGAATTCTTCAGATTCAGGGCTTGGATGGAATCGAGCTGCTTCGTATTCAAGCTTAACTTTTCTAATTCAGTGAAGCGCCCGCCGATCACTTCCTTATTCAAAATTTTACCATCCTTTGACCACAGGATGATCTGAGTATTGAACCGATTTTTTCCGTCGGGAATCTGGTCCATGTCCTGTTCATTCGGCGGCTGCTGAGACAAAAACGGATTGCCTTGCTGGTAGCGATTGATCTCCATTTGGATCAAATGCTCACTTTCCGCCATCTTCTTTAGGGAAAGGTCCGTTTGCCGATAGGCGGAGCTTTGCAGCAGCTGCAGGGTTATGAACCCGAGCAGGAGAAAGATCACCGCAAAGGCCGCGACATTGATGAAGAAAAATTTTAGGCGTTGTTTTCTCGAAATTTCTGTGTTCATAGCGTCAATCCTTTTGTAAGATGTAGCCGACGTTCCGCAATGTTTTAAACAATTGATCGGCGCCGGTCGGTTTTAGATGTTTGCGTAAATGACTCATGTAGACTTCCACGACGGTGATGGTCGTATCAGAATCGAAGCCCCAAATGCGATCAAAAATTTGTTCCTTGGTTAAGATCACGCCCTTATTTTGTATGAAATAAACCAAGAGATCAAATTCCTTTCCTTGAATCGGCAGCACGTTATCGTCGACCGTTACTTCTTTCGTTGCGAGGTTGCAGCTGATATTTTTATAGACGATTTGATTCTCGTCAAACAATCCCAGCGAGCGTTTCAATAGGGCTTTGACCCGCATGATCAATTCTTCGCGATAAAAAGGTTTCGTTAAATAATCATCAGCGCCTTTTTGAAAGCCTGTGATTTTATCCTCCAGACTATCTTTAGCGGTTAAAATCAAGACCGGTGTCTGGATATTCTTTTTCCGTAATTCTGCTAAGACTTCATAGCCGTTTTTCCCCGGCAGCATCAAATCCAACAAAATCAGATCGTAAACACCGCTTTCTGCTTCAAACAAGCCTTCTTCACCATCGTAGACCTGCTTGATTTGTCCTAGGTCACTAATTATCTCCTTGATATTATCTGAAAGCGTCGCTTCATCTTCTACTATTAATAGGTTTATCATCGAACGTTTGCACTCCTTTTTCGTGTTAGGAAAAGTATTTTCCGCTTGCACACAAATTTATAAAGCTCTAAATCTAATGAGCGTTCTTTCTTCATTAATACTCCCTCAGTTTACCATGCTTTCCTAAATCAACCTTAAAACTTTTTGCGTTGTGCTTAAGCTTCGGTTAAGCCAGCTTAACTATTCTACAAACAGTCACATGAAGAATGACGAAGCGATTAGAGGAGGAAGCAGTATGAACTATATCAAACGGGCCACTCAAAGCCTTTGGGCAAAGAAAGGACGCAGCATCATTATGATCGCCGTCTTTTCAGCAATCTTAATTTTTGTCTTAGCGGGCTTAACGATCCGCAGCGGCGCCGAACTGGCGACGACGAATGCGAAAAAAAGTGTCGGAGCGACAGTAACGCTATCGACCAATCGGGAGGCGATGTTCAATCAGCAGTCAGAAACAGATTCTGATGAAGAAACGACGCGGCCTGATCCGGGCAGCTTTGAACGGACACCCGTTAATTTGAGTGACGCAGAAAAAATTGCCAAGCTTTCAAATGTAAAATCTTACTCATTTGAAGCTAGCACCTCAGCGGACAAAAGCACAGGGATCACACCGATCTCGAGTGATAGCGATAGTGAAGAGACATCATCTGATGAGCAGGCCAGCGGATTTGGCGGACAAGGTGCCCCCGGCGGCATGAGCCAAGGAGATTTCCAGATCAAAGGGGTATCCCAAAGCAGTGCGTACAGTGAATTTTCATCCGGAACCGCCAGTCTGGTAAAAGGTGAGGCGATTACTTCAAAAGATGAAGGTAGCAATAATGTGCTGATCGAACAAAGCTTAGCCGAAGCCAATGATTTAAGCGTCGGCGACACGTTCAAAATTAAAGACAGCAACGATAAGGACGTCGAGGTCACGGTCAAAGGGATTTATAAAACGAGTAACTCTGGCGATAGCATGAGTGCACGTTTCAACTTTATGAACCCGGCTAATACGATCTTTTCATCTTATACAATGGTCAATACGTTGGCTGGTTCGGATGGAAAAACGATCGATTCAGCTGTTTATAACTTAACCGATCCGAAAGATATGGACAGTTTCGTTAAGCAAGCTAACAAATTAATCGATACAGATACCTTTAGTTTAGAAACCAATGATCAAATGTACCAACAAATGCTGCAGCCATTGAACAACGTTTCGAGCTTTGCGAAAAATATCGTGATCTTAGTCGCGGCAGCTGGAGTGATTATTTTAACGCTGATCATCATGCTGTCAATCCGCGAACGAAAATATGAGATTGGTGTACTGCTTTCATTAGGCGAATCACGGGTCAAAGTCATTTCACAATTCTTCGTGGAAATCTTTGTCTGCATGATCTTTGCCTTAGGTATCGCGGCGGCTAGCGGCAACGTTGTGGGCAATGCGGTGGGCAATCAATTGTTGAGCCAGCAAACGACTTCTCAAAATACCGATGGACAAGCCGATGCAGCAGGAAACGGCGGACCTGGTCAAGGTCAAGCGCCTGGCGGCGGCAATGGCGGTCCGCGCGGCGGCGGTCAAATGGGCAGCAATCCATTTACCCAATCAGAAGAAATCCAAGAACTGAATATCTCAATGCAGCCGACAGAAATTTTAAGTCTTGCAGGGATCGGATTAGGCATCAGTTTATTCTCGATCGTCTTATCATCAGCTGGAATTCTGCGATTAAATCCGAAGAAAATCTTGATTTCTTAGACAAAGGAGGAATTTTTTTATGACATTATCAACGAAGGATTTAGGTTACTGGTATGAAAACAACGGACCATTATTTGAAAAGGTCAATCTAACTTTTGAAAAAGGCAAAATGTACGCCATTCTTGGTACCAGCGGGTCAGGGAAAACGACTTTTTTATCCCTGATCGCAGGGCTAGATACACCGAAAAGCGGCGAGATTCTATACAACGATACCTCGCTGAAAAAGATCGGCTTACGGGAATATCGCCGCAAGGATGTGTCGATTGTTTTCCAAGCGTATAACTTACTGCCGTATTTATCCGCGGTGGACAACGTAGTGACCGCGATGGAGATTGCGCAAAGCCAGCAGGCAGATAAAAAAGCGTATGCTCTGGCTAATTTAGAAAAGGTCGGCATCACTAAAGAGCTGGCTGAGAAAAAAGTCACCCTTTTATCTGGTGGTCAGCAACAGCGGGTCGCAATCACGCGTGCCTTATGTTGTGAACATGAGTTGATTGTTGCCGATGAGCCAACCGGAAACTTGGATGAGGCAACTTCTGGCGAAATCGTCAGACTGTTTCAGGAAATCGCTCATGAACAGCAGAAATGTATTATTTTAGTCACCCACGAACAGGAAGTCGCCAAAGCGTGCGATGTGGTGTATGAGCTGAAAAATCAAGCGTTTAGTCAAGTTTCTTAGAAGCAAATCGATGAAGGAGGAAGTGAATGAAGGCAACCTTAAAGAAGATGAGCTGCTTTATTGGTTTGACAGTTTCCTTAGCAGGATGCGGTGTGAGCGGCACGGTGTCAAATGAAACGGCAATAGATCAGCTTTCCGTTTCCTTGAATGAAGAGTGGCAGGAAGATCAGACGGAAAAGGAAAAAAGGTACCAGTCACTGTTGAATAGCGGCGAGTACGATGAAGACAATATGTATGTAAAGCTTGATCCTTACGGTGCCAGCCCACTTTCGGCGCTTCTGCTTTTTCAAACGGATGAAGCGATGAAGGTCGAGATTTCTGTCGCAGGCAAAGACGAGAACACGACGATCAAGAATAATTCTGAAGACTATACAACAGAGCATAGTCTTCCGGTTTTGGGACTATATGCGGATACAGAAAATGAAGTAACGGTGACTTTGACCGATGAGGTTGGAAACAGCGTGGAAAAAACGGTGGCGATTAAAACAGGAACGCTGCCGGATTCCATCGCGAATATCGATGTCAAAGAAGCCGATACATCCAAAATGGACTTGGGCGATAGCGAGTTGACCTTTGTCGTTCCGAGTACGAAGCGCGCATATGCCTTTGATGCAAATGGCGATGTGCGCTGGTATTCAACTCGCTATAATAGTCATATTTTTAAGGAATTAAGCAACGGTAATTTACTCTATCTTACGAAGGAAAGCAACGATGCCGATACCTACAATGTGCTGTTGGAAACGGACTATGTGGGGAAAATCTACAAGCGTTATGATTTTTCCAGCTCCAGCGCCGCAAATGATACAGGTAAAAGTGAAGGAGAGATGACGGTCATCCATCACGACGGCATCGAGCTGCCAAACGGTAATTTACTGCTGACGGTCAATGACGGCAGTAATTACATTGAAGATACGATGATCGAATTGAATCGTGAAACTGGCGAGATCGAGAAAACAATCGATTTGAAGGATGTTTTGCCGGAGGCTTTTTACGAAGACTACGATTCAACGAGCCGTGAGGATGGCAAAATTGACTGGTTCCACCAAAATTCGGTGGAGTATGACGAAGCAGACAACAGCATAATTATTTCGGGGAGGCATCAAGATACGATTATGAAAATTGACTATGATACTTCCGAGATCAAATGGATCATGGGGGACAGTGACGGATGGCCGCAAAGCTATCAGAAGTATTTTTTAGCTGGCGATGTCAAAGCCAGCGGCGGACAACATGCGGCGATCGTCCTGCCTGATCAGGATGATAATGCGGATACAACGGATATTCTGTATTACGACAACAATATTTCGGTCACTCGCGGAGATGAAGCGACCTCAGAAAAATACTCGGAAGCTCGCCAAGTCCGCATCGACGAAAAAGAAATGACGATCGAAGAAGTCTGGACTTTCGGTGAAGAACTAGGTAAAGCCTATTACACCAAAATCATCGGCAGTGCCCGCTATTTAAACAGCACCGGCAACCGTTTAGTCAATTTTGGCTATCGAGACGAAGGCCAGACAAGTTCGATTCTGGAAGTTACCGAAGAAGGCGAGACCGTCTTCGATGCTGACCTCACTGATTTTCCAACTAGCGCTTGGGCTTATCGCGCGGAGCGGCTTTCGCTTTATAATGGGAAGTGGACGTATCAGTTGGATTAGGAATAGGGAAAGGCCGCGGAGGTTCCGCGGCTTTTTTCAATTTGAAAATCACTCTAGCGAAAAATAGGCTGATAGTTCCTCTATTTTAGCCATAAGCTTCTTTGAAAATCAGAATTGTGGATTGTATGACTTAGATAAAGAAGTGGATGTATGCTTAGAATAAGCGCGTTGGAGGGTTACCAATTCTGACCCAGAAATAGAGTAGAAATTTATTCAGTATTACTATAAAGTAATTAGTAGTAATGCTTTATAGATGATGGGGGCTGAAGGAATGGTTAATAAGGATTGGTACCAAAAAAGAGAAGGGCAAGCGGAGCATTTGGTCTATTTGGATAACGAAGGAAAGGAACTTGAAAAATTGATCAATGGTGAGAAATCAATGATCATTCGCGGCGCGGCTGGCAAAAAGAGTCCGCTGGGTGGACGAGCAAAAGAGAACGATATCCTATACTTTGTTGAAAAGGGTGGAAAAATGGAAATCACTCATCGCGGTGTTTTAACCAAGGTGATTGAGAAATACAAAATGACTCCGGAAGAATCGACTGAATTCATTAAAGGTTTTGGTCAGGAGCTTAATTTATCTGAAAAACAAAAGACTAGATGGTATGGGAAAAAGTGCATCGGAATCTATGAAGTTAGCCATTTAGAGAAGATTGAGCCGTTTTATTATAATCGAGAAAAAAATATGGATGACTGGATTATTACAGATAACATTGAGGATATTAAAGTGAAATAGGACCATTTCTTAAAGGAACACAAAAAATTATAAAGATAATCAAACACCCAATGGCTAAGTTGAACGGTCATTGGGTGTTATTTTGTGGCTTTTTTCTTTTGCTAATATGATGGTTCTCTTCTTTTAGGAAACAAATCAGCTGGCCCATTTAAAATGTGTTGGCAGAATTGTTCTTGACGAGGAAATATTCATATGAAATAATAAACATATGAATAGACTGTCATGTGAATTTGAATAAAGGAGGAAACGAAATGATGGTTAGGATTGTTGCATTTTTAGGTGTATCAGCTTTTTATCTGATCTATCTGGGAAAGGCATTGATGCTGAAACGGCAAGGAATTACGGTAAATCTGTTGGGAGAGAAAGCAAATTCAAGCGAGAAGTATTTTGAAATCGTTTTGCGGATCATGACAGGAATCGGTGGCGTGATTCAATTTCTCGCACCTTTTCTATTTGAAGTGAATGGAACAGGGGGGCGTTGTTTTGGGTTAGGGCTGATCTTCTTAAGTGTAATGGTATTTTTTATCGCTGTCAGAGCGATGGGATTGAATTGGCGTGCAGGATTTAATGACGCTCAGCGGACCGAACTGGTGACTACTGGGATCTATCGTTTCAGCCGCAATCCGGCGTTTGTTGCTTTTGATTTATTGTATTTGGGATTGGCGATCGTTTTCCCGAATATATTGATGATTTTAACGGCGCTGCTGGCGATTATTTTGTTTGATCAGCAAATTCGGGGTGAGGAGAAGTATTTAGTGACGACTTTTGGGGAAGGCTATCGGCGTTATCGCTTGAAAGTTCGAAGGTATTTTTAAATGAAAAACTTCTCTCCATTGTATATGTCTTAATTGAGGCGGAGATCATTATGACGCTAATCCCGAATGTTCAATCGTTCGTTAGCTGAATATTATCAAAAAAAACGTTACGAGGAGCACAGACGATAATGTGTAAAAAAAGGAATCGAAGAACTCGATTCCTTTTTTCTGTGTTTAGTTAAGCAGGCCTTTCTTTTTTCCCACTAGAATGGCGTCTTTTCGATTGGTTACGCCAAGCTTGCGATAAGCAGCACTTAAGTGGAACTTTATTGTATGGACTGTCAAACCGGTCATTTCAGCGATCTCAGAGTTTTTGTAACCCTGTGATAGGAGCTTCAGCATTGTGTGTTGCTGCTTAGACAGTTTGACTCGCGGTGTTTGAATATGGCAGGCAATCCCTTTTTGTGTTGCTGCATACTGTTCTGCTAATGTGATGGACTTCGTTAAGAAACCAAGGTCAACGAGTGATGTTTTTTTACCGCTGATAATTAGTAATCGAAGCTTATTTAGGATAGGCAAAATAGCGGCTCCTTCAGCAGCGACAACACGCAGATAATCGGATTCCTGCAAGATAATCAACGCAGATTCTAGATAAGAAACAGCTTTCCGCTGATGATTGATATTCCAGGCCAAAATTGCTTGTAAAATGGTGGCTTCGGCGGCATCTGTAGGGCGATGAAAGCCTTCAGCAAGCTCTCTTAGTCGCTCTAAAAAGGCTGCTGCTTCGACGGTCTTGTTAGAAATGAGTAGAGCACGAGCCGTTATAAAATGCTGATAAATTCGGTAAAGCGCCAAATTTTCTATATCATCTGAGAAATTTGCCTGCAACCAATCGTTCGCGGCAGTCTGATTGCCGTTATGCAGAGCTAAATCCGTCTCAAAGGCCTGATTGTTTTCTTGGAAGGTCTGATTGGCGTTTTGGGAGAACTTTCGAGCCAACGTAAGAGCGTCCGAGAAATGATTTGCTGAATCAGGCAGCGCAGCATAGATCGCCGCCTGCAGCATCAAACAGCAGAAGGTCGTTTCCTCATCATTTTTCTGCTTTTGAAGTAAGCGTCCTGCTTCTGTAACAACCCCCAACGCTTTATCTAATTGATTCTTCTCATACAAAATTCCTGCTTTAGTTAAAAGTAATAAGATGGTTCCACGGTCGCCAAAGATCGACTGGACAAGAAACGTTGGAAATTGGATAGCAGACAACTGCTTCAAATCGGCGAAATCCCGACAGGAACGATGAAAAAAGGGCAATTGCATGGTCAGTGTACTCCACTTTAAACGACTCTCAAATTTTTTTATCACCGGATATTTGAGCAGTTTCTTAACGATCTGTCCAAGTTTTTTTCGGGAATCAATAAGGGTGATCAATAATGAATCCGGTAAAAATTCTGGATACTTCTCAGCAATCATCGGCAGATTTGCTTCAATCTGATCGAAACAGTACTCAGCCATCAAAGCGTCACCTACCAGAAAATAATAGCCGGCAAACTGTGAATACAGATAGGGATAAGGGAACTCCTTTTGCGAAAATAAAGTATTGACTGAATGCGTACAAAAAACATTGATGAACTCTTTGACGGAAATAGTTGTTTGTGTATGGCCGCCGCCTTCGATCAGATAATTCACCTGTTGAATGGTTGATTGATCTCCGCTTTTCAGTGCGAATCCCCGGGCCATGAAAATTTCATTTTGTGCCAAATAGTAGTTTGAAGCAGTTTTGTACAGCTGCGCGACGTTTGCACGCTCTTGCTTCATGAGCTGCTCCTGTAAAAAATCGATGAAAAGCTGATGATAGCGGTAATGGTCTTTGCTATAGCGAATAATAAAAAAATTCCTCGTGCATAAATCCTCTAAAATGTCTTGACTGTCGGTTCGGCCGGTCAATTGATCTGCCAGTTTGGGTGTGATTCTTTTTGCAATAGAGGTTTTAAGTAAAAATTCTTGCTGCTCCACATTGAACGTACGCCAAATATCGTTACTGAAATACTCGTGGAAGAACCCTTTGGTTGAAAAGCTTGGCTCTATTGATCCTGTAGCAGCTAGTGCATTGATTCCCATTGGCCAACCGTTTGTTTTTTGTTGAATCCTGTTGATGTCTGTTTTACTGAGGGCCCGTTTTCTTAATTGGAAGTACTGCTTGGTCTCTGCATAAGAGAAGGCAAGTTGTTCAATGGTAATTTGTTCACAACAGGTGTCTCCTCCAGCAGTGCGATACTCAAATGGATCAATATCATCACGTGTCAGAATGAGCGTAGTAAATGAATGCGGCAGTCGCTTTTGAACAGCGAAAAAAGCTTTTCGAATTTGTTTATCCGTAATTAGATGTGCATCGTCCAGAACGAGTACGTGCTGATTTGGATCAGGGATAAAGTGATTGATCAATTGAATCGCGGACTCTAAGGGATGAATACTAAAAGCTGGATCATTGAAAATCGTGAGCATCGCCTGATTATTTGGCTGCAGAGACAGCAGAGATTTACATAGTAGACTGAAGAAAACCGCCGGCGCATTATCATACTCATCCAAGCTGATCCAAAGAACCTCACGTACTGCTTTATCTAGCCAAAGTTTGGTAGAAACGGTTTTTCCAAAACCAGCCGGGGCAGTCACGTAGACTATTCTTTTCCTAGCCGCTGCTTCAAAGTGATGTATAAGTTCTTCCCGCGGAGCCAAGATAGTCGGCAATTCTGGAGCCAAAAATTTATCAATCATTAAATAGGAAACCACTAGTATGAGAACCTCCTTTTGCAGCAAATAGTTCATAACGGATTGTTTCCGCTCTCATTCATTTTAAGTGATTTCAAATGAAACAGCAAAAGAATATGCAACGTAGTGAAGCTCCAGATAGTATTCGTATTATATTACAATTATATTACAAAAAACCTATTCCGAGTGAAAGAGGGTCCGTTATTTTGTTGAAAACAACCCTATCCTCTGTAATGAAATGGCGATTATTTTAAATTAAAATTAATAAAGAGAGTATTTGATTAATTTTATATTTGTGACTCTATGCTGCTTTTTAAAGAGTAAGAAGCTCTTCTATAAAGCAATCGTTTGGCTATCTCTTGCCGTTTTCGGAGTATCTCATTTTAGTTGTATGAAGAAAAATTATATTGAGGAGGTGGAGGATTGAAAGTACCTATATTTTTTTGAAATAAATTTTTGAAAAGAAAGGGAGCGAGAACGTTGAAGAAAAGATTTAGTTTTGGCCTTAGTGTTTTGTTGATCGGTTTATTATTTAGTTTATTTCTAAGTACAAAGGCAGAAGCTGCTACAAACGATATGTATCGATTGTATAATCCAAACAGCGGCGAACACTTTTACACAGCAAACACACATGAACGAGATTTGTTAAAACGAGTTGGCTGGAGTGATGAGGGGATCGGCTGGTATGCCCCAACTAGTGGTGACCCGGGTATATCGGGTTTATAATCCGAATGCGGGAGATCATCACTACACACCGCATAAATCTGAACGAGATCACTTAGTAAAAGTTGGCTGGAGAAATGAAGGGGTCGGCTGGTATTCTGATAAAAATAAAACGATCCCACTGTATCGTGCATATAATCCGAACGCTAGAGCCGGAAGTCATAATTACACGATTAGTAAGGCTGAACAGAATCATTTAATCAAAGTTGGTTGGAAAAACGAAAATATTGCTTGGTATGGCGCAAAAAAATCAAGCGTACCTAAAGTGAATAAAACGGAATTACAAGCACTTTATAATAAAGTTAAGGGTACCGGTAAGGAAAATTATACCGACACAACATGGAATGTATTTCAAAATGCCTTAAGCCATGCAAAAAGTGTGTTAGTCAATGGGAAAGTAACGCAAGCACAAGTAACTAGTGCTAAGGATGCACTTCAAAAGGCGTTTGATGGATTGAAGAAAGAACCTGAAGTCAAAAGTTTTAGCGCTGTAGCAGGAGATAATGGTTCAATAACCGGTACAGCAAATGGAACTTATGCGGATGGAACGCAGATATCTGTTACAGCGACCCCAGACCCGGGATATAAGTTTAAGACATGGACAACGACAACTGGATTGCCAGCAGGCACCAATACAGACAGCGCCACGGTCAGCTTCAACATGCCAGCAAATGCAGTAACGCTGGTGGCTGAGTTTGAAGAAATCCATACTTTCAGTGCCACAGCGGGAGATAATGGCTCAATAACCGGTACAGAAAACGGGGATTATTCAGAAGGGACCAAAATCTCAGTTACAGCAACTCCAGACCCGGGATATAAGTTTAAGACATGGACAACGACAACTGGATTGCCAGCAGGAACTGATACAGACAGCGCCACGGTCAGCTTCAACATGCCAGCAAATGCAGTGACGCTGGTGGCTGAGTTTGAAGTTGCAGTGGTTTATCAAATAGGTGACTATTATCCCGATCCTAGCGATTCCACGACAGCTATAGGTAAGGTGTTTGAAGTTAGTAAGGGCGGTATTGAAGGAAAAATAGTGAATACCGAGGCTTCTCCTGGATTATCATGGGGTCCTAGTAATGCTGGCACAGAGGCGACCAATGAGACGGACGGGCTTTCGAACATGGCAGTTATAACGTCACAACTCGATTGGAAAAACACTTATCCATTGTTCGCATGGGTGGATGGAAAAAATCCGGAAGGAACTACCTATTCTTCGGGACGGACTGGAATATGGTATGTGCCGGCAAAACAAGAACTCCAAGCAATTAGAGATAGTGGAATCTGGTTTTCTAAAAATACATGGTCATCCACAGATAATGTTTCAAACATTACTCAAGCGTGGTCGTACGAACCCTTTACCGCAAGAATGGTGGGAAATGATAAAGGGTGGCAATACCCAACATATGCGGTTTCAGCGTTTAATTAACGTAATTGTGATAGCAGACAAAGAATTTTGTTGTCAAGTTTTTTATAACATAAAAGAAAAGAGTGAATAGAATGACGAATCTGTTTTAATGCCAGATGATAGCGAACTTAGAAAATTTATAGTTCCTCAAGAGTTTGCTACTATAGTTGATGGAAACCCGTCAAAAAAAATTGTCTTATTAAACAGCAATGAGTCTGAATTAACATTAGGCGCTGATGAGGCACAGAATGTTCAAATTGCGACTGCCTATTTATCGTTGAAACAAATAACAGAGTCGTGTACTGCGATACAAAACCCCATCTTTAATCCAGTGACTCCTAAACCAAAATGGTATGAGGAGTTACAGGATGTATACAAAGGAGTGCAGACAGTATCAAATAAATGGAATACAGATTTAGCAGCAGAAATTACGAATTCAATACCCCGTTCTGTTTTAGCCTTTGTACCGCTATTTTCAAATGTTACTAGTGAAATCAATGAAATCCTAAAAAAATATGCTCCGTTTGAAGACATTAAGTCTGAGAAGGATAGGAAGAACATAGCGAGCGGTTTATCAATGCTAATCAAAAAAACAGATGATATTGTTAAAAATGTAACGTTGTGCGAGGGAAAGTTGAAGGCATGGATCAATGAGTTTTCGAAAGCCAACGGAAATCTAAAGAAAAAATCAGATATAATAATTACTGAGAAAGGAATTATTGATTCTGACAAGAAGACAGCTGATGATTTGAAAAAGAAATGTAGTGATGAGATAGAAAAATATAAAACATATGTTGGAACCGGACAAGTATTGGTCGGAGTTGGATCAGGTATAGTAATTGCTGGCTTGGGGCTGTTAGTAATTCCTGAACCTACATTTGTGACAAAACTTGCTGGAGGGATATTAGTAGGTGTGGGAGTCCTTTTAACTGCTGGCGGCGCAATATCTTGGGGAGTATATGAGGCGAAAGTTAAAGAAGCACGTAGAGAAATTGCAAAACAAGAGGACAAGATTCGCCAACTCGATGGTACATTAGCAGCGCTAACAGCTTTAAGTTTATCGGTAAGTGATGTACAAAAAAGTGCTGATAAAGCTATAGCCGAAACTATCACATTTTTAACTTCTTGGAATTTGTTCAATGGAGAATTAAAAAATCTTAAGGAGAGGCTAGAGGATTCTACTGATAAAATTAATTCATCTGAGATTCGCGCTAATATAAATACGGCTAAAGAGCATTGGAAGAATTCATATGAATTTTCTAAAGGTCTTTTAGGTCTAACTGTCAAACCTATAGAAGATCCTGTAGCCAAAACAGAAGGTCTTGCTTAAATAAACATATCAAATAGGAAAACGACCGTATCGTCTTAGGAATCGAGTTATTCGATTCCTTTTTTTCGTCCTGCACAGGTACAACTAGGTGATATAAGTCTACTGCACACTTGGCAGAAGAAAGTGAACAGAGAAGTAGAAGGGAAAGCTTGTCATTTAGGAACAGAAACTTGTTATATTTAAAAAAAATTTGAAAAAGGCTATCGGCGTTATCGCTTGAAAGTTCGAAGGTATTTTTAAGCTAGATATACACACCTGTTTTCTGAATTCGTAGAATCGGATTATTTTTCTTTCTATACTTTTTTCGCTATCCTTGATAAGTATGTACTAAACACTAGTAATGTTATTAATCTGAGGGGATGAAGAAAGTGGAATTTATTGGTGTTTTATGTTTGATCTTGATCAGCACCACGATTGCCAGTCATTTTTCACGACGATTTGGCATACCTGCGGTGATCGGGCAATTGCTTGTCGGAATTTTATTAGGAAGTGCCGGCCTAAAATTGGTTCATCCAGATATTTTAGTGGAGGATTTTTCTGAGATCGGTGTGATTTTACTAATGTTTTTAGCCGGAATTGAGAGTGATCTCTCGCTGCTGCGAAAATACTTCCGACCGGGAATGTATGTGGCGGTCTTAGGAATCGTGTTTCCTGTTTTATTAGGAACTTTAGGCGGAAATGTGTTTCATATCGCTTGGAACGAATCCTTTTTCTTAGGTTTGATTTTGGCGGCGACCTCCGTTTCGATCTCGGTCGAAGTGTTGAAAGAGCTGAATGTGATCAATACCAAGGAAGGTTCAACGATTCTCGGGGCTTCTGTGGTGGATGATATTTTAGTCGTATTGATTGTAAGTTTAAGTATGTCTTTCTTAGGCGCGAAAAGCGGTAATGACAATCCGCTTGGAATCATGCTGATCGAACAGGTTCTGTTCTTTGCGGCGATCTTTTTCTTGATTCGGTGGGGTGCGCCTTATTTGATGAGACTTAGTAAAAAATTGCTGGCGGAGTCTTCAGTGATCATTGGTTCGCTGATTCTATGTTTGAGTATGTCTTACTTGGCTGATTTTATCGGATTGAGTTCGGTAATTGGGGCCTTCTTTACAGGTGTCGCGATTGGTCAGACGAACGTTTGGAAAGATGTTCAGCACAATGTCGAAGCGATCGGATATGCGGTATTTATTCCCGTCTTTTTTGTCAGTATCGGCTTGGAAATATCCTTTAATGGGATTAGTAATCAATTGCTGCTGATTGTAATAGTGACGATTCTTGCGATTATCTCAAAACTTCTTGGCGGATTTATCGGCAGTAAGCTTGCGGGATTTAGTAATCACAGCAGTTTGATGGTGGGATCAGGGATGATCTCAAGAGGAGAAATGGCTTTGATCATCGTGCAGCTAGGCTATCAGGCCCAGCTCGTCACTAAGGAATATTACTCCGCCTTTATTCTCGTAATCTTGTTTACGACCCTATCATCACCGTTTTTATTGAAATATTTTACGAAGAAGATCTATTCTTAAAGTGAACGAAAAAAGCAGGAAAAACCAGCCATACTCGGCGGTTTTTCCTGCTTTTATTTGTTTAGCAGTTCGTACAATACTTGTGCGTTGTTTTGAATCTCATTTTTTGCGCCGTAGATCAAAGTCACTATTTCGTGTTCTTTGATAGTGGATTTTAGTTTAATCAAAGCCTCTTTTTGCGTACCTGATTGCAGTTCTTCACGATACTTAGTCGCGAAGACAGGATATTTTTCCGCTTCATGATTGAACCATTTTCTTAACTCGGAACTTGGAGCGATCTCCTTTAACCACAAATCAATGCTCTCGGTCTCTTTGGATTTTCCCCGCGGCCATAAGCGATCAACCAGTACACGAAAACCATCTGAATCACTCGCTGGAAGATAAGCTCTTTTTATTTGCAACATCTCGAACACTTCCTTTACGTCTTTATTTTAGCAGGCAAGAGAACAAAGTAGTAGCAAAGAAACTTATATAGCGGATGATCTAGTGATTTAGCTCCAAAATGATTTCTATTGAAGAATAGTCAAAAAACATTTTTTTCTGATCGGAATTATAGAAATATTACCAAAAACCCAATTTGATTAAAATAAGTAATAATTTTGGGTATAATAAGCTTATCTTAGTGAACGAAATTCGCTTCATACAAATTAAAATAAAGATAAGAGAAAATTAATTTCTTTATTAATAGGATTTTTATTTGAAAAAGAACGATTTAGAGGAGGAACTTCAATGAAAAAAAGGAAGTGGGCGGTCATTGGGACGTTAACGATTCTGCTGCATCATAGTTTCTTACCGGCGCAAACTATTTATGCGGGGACCCAAACGGAACCGACCGAAACCCAGATCAGTCAAAGTATAAACACGGTAAAGCAATCATCGAATTCGTTAACAGAAGCCGCAAAGTCTTCGGAAAACACGGAAATATCATCATCGAGTGAAACATCAGCCGTTGATCGGAATTCTACTTCCGCCTCATCAGATGAGGCGAGTATACAAGCAGAAAATGATCGGCAAACCGTTAATACAAGGGCAGTTCCAGAGGCTTCTCCTAAGAATGGGACGGGTGATTCGGCGGATAATCCAATAATTGTTTCTAATTATTTGAATGCAACAACATCAGGAAAATTCTATAAATTGGTTGCTGGCGGATCGATTGGAGATCATGTATCAAATGCAACGATCACAGAGATGACTGGCGGAACCATTGCGGAAGTGGTTGGCGGAACAGTCACTGCGATGAGTGGTGGCGAAATCCAGTCAGTCATTTTTAACAGTAAAATAGGTAGAGTAACTGGAGGTGTTATTAATAAATTTCAAGATAGCACGATTGATATTATAGAAAATGGCGGACAAATGGGAACCGTCAAAAATGGGATCATTAAAAATTTGAATGGCGGCAGTATCACGATTGTGACTTTCGGAACACTGATCACCGCGATGAACTCAGGCAGTCTAGGAACATTTGCTGGTGGGACGATTGAGTCAATGAACGGCGGCTCCATCGTAAATCTCACTGGCGGAAAAATCAGGAATTTAAATGGCGGACTCGTAGAAGCTATGATTTCTCCTAGTGAAATCGACTCAATGACCGGGGGTATCTTGGGTATTTTTAATAGCGGAACAATCAATACGATGTCCGGAGGATCAATTGTTTCGATGAATAGCGGCCTGGTAAAAGATTTATCGAATGGCTTCATTTACCAAAATGGCGGTATGATTCCCTCATCAGTGGGATCGGCGACAGTAATCAAAAATTCTCAGATAGAGGACCTATTGGCAGCTGCAGGTCAAACAGCGCCCGTGACTTACGATGGGAATCCGCAGACACCCTTTTCAGCTATTCCTGATGCCTGGAAGGACTATGTGGACTTCTATTATCAAAGAGGGGTCGAAGCAGCAAGTGTGCAACAACCGCGAAACGCTGGTGTATACAATCTTTCCGTGAAGTATCACTATCCTGAAACTACGGAATTCCCTGGTTATGAAGAAGACATCGCGAATGGCGAGACGTTTACGATTACCCCGAAACAGGTCAGCAAGATTAATTGGGAACCCGCCAGTAAAGAATATGATGGTACTGAGTTAACCTTTATCGGAAGACCGGCCAACTTGATTTCTGGCGATCAGGTGACAGTTAATCACAAATCTGCTGACAAGGATACAGGCAGCTACACAGAAGAAATTTTAGCGGCCGAGACTCGTTTATCGGGCGCTGATAGTGAGAATTATCAGGTCGTTCCTTCGTACACCCATGAAGCTGCAGGAACGATCACACCGCGATCGATCACGGTCAACGGCTTGCAGACAGCAAATAAAACGTACAACGGAAAGACAGATGCGGAGCTTCTGCAACCGACTAATCTGACATTCGATCGGCAGTTAAGTTCAGAACCGTTAGCGTTAGCTATCGATAAAGCTAAGGCGGCATTTACGGATAAAAAAGTTGGAACAAACAAGCCGGTGAGGGTCGAAGGAGCCGTTCTGGACTCAACTGCACCAAGCTTTAAAACCAAAAATTACAAGCTTACAATCGGTGCGGTTCAAGGGACTATCAACCAAAAGAAAGTTTCGATTACTGGTGTCAAAGCGATTAATCGTCCGGTCAACGACTCATTAGTTGTACAATTGGACGATACAAACGCTAAACTCACAGGTGTGATTGAGGCCGATAAAGCTGACGTCAGCTACGCACTTGGAGAAGGAGTTATAGCTGATAAGGCGATCGGTCAAAACAAAGCCGTTACGACTACTATCCAGCTCGCTGGAAAGGAAGCCGAGAACTACCAAATGGTGCAACCAACGGATATTACGGTGGATATTCTTAAACAGCAGCTCACGATTACGATCCATTATCCAGATGGGACAACAAAAATCGTCAGAATAAACGAGGGCGAACAATTAACGGAGCTAAAAGATCCTACACGCGAAGGCTATAAATTCGCCGGTTGGTTCCTTGATGAAAAGCTGACCGAACCCTTTGACAGCAAACAACCGATCATGCAATCCTTGAACCTGTATCCAAAATGGCAGGCAGTGATGGTACCGACTCAAGAAACGGGAACACCTACGAGTCCTGAAGCGATAAAACAAGTGAAGACCTATCCCAAATACGCAAAAACGTATCCAAAACAAGTCAAAGCGTACCCGAGAGCGGGAGAAGAATCCACTGTTTTACCAATCATTGCTGGCATGGGTATTGTTGGAATTGTTTTGATTTATTTGAAGAAACGCAAAAATAAAATCAATGGATAGAAATAGTTAGTAGGCAGTGATCAGTAATGATTGCTGCTTTTTTGATGCCATAAAACGGATAAAAGGTAAACTTTAAAAAAGAAAAAATAAAGTTTACTTTAATTTCAAATCGCGTTGGTTCAGTATTTATGGTGGTAAAGGGTAGCTTATAACTCAAGCAAGTCAATGAATGTGGTCATTAATAGTTGGTTGAGATATTCAGGTTATGTGCATTATCTGCTAAAATATTAATGAAGTGGTCAAAATAGGAAATAAGAAAGCCAAAACGCACGAGCATGATCAGAAAGGCGGTTCTCATGGTTGCATTCGCACTATTATTTAGAAGTTTATGGCATATTTTAAAAATTCTCTTTCGCCAAGAGGAGCAAAAGGCGATTATGCTGGCGGTCCTGTTCATCCTCATGATTGGGACGGTTTTCTACCATAATATTGAAGGGATGACGTATTTAGACGCGTTGTATTTTTCAGTCATGACTTTGGCGACTGTCGGTTATGGAGACTTGTCGCCCCATACCGCTTTAGGCAAACTTTTTTCAATCGTGTATGTGCTGGTAGGTGTTGGGATTATTACGGCATTGATCGCCAATTTTAACCGCGCGTTAGTCGAGTACCATCAAAGAAAAAAGCATAGTGACGAAAAAATGAAAGATTCAAGTATGTGATACGGTCTTCTGACAGGTTTATCGATTTTGCAAATTCAAATCAATAGAACAAGTAACTGTGCATACATAAAGCAGAAACTATCATCAATAGGATAGTTTCTGCTTTTTTGTATCACCAACTATTCAAAAAAATCGTCAGGTACAAACCAAAAATTGATAAAAAGGTTAAATGATTGGATAATTATTTCGTTACTCTTTTTGAACTTTTTATCTCCTTAACAACTATTTTTAGGTTGTTTGGCGTTGTTTTATTCAATTTTATGCGTATGTTATTTGAAACTGTATTTATTTCAGACTGTTTATACTAATGGGAGCTTTGAAGGAAGTCATACAGTAGTCAAATCGTTAATTTTTTTGAATAATTTAGGGTACGGGAAACAGTTATTTATCGGTTATCATAGAATTAAGTAAGCGCATGCACAAAACGAAAGGAAGCGATAAAGTATGGAAATCAAGCAACTCACAAGACGTCAATTATTCACAATGCGAAGAGAAAATTTGGAGAAAAAAGTGATCACTTATTATAATGAAACACGCGATATTGATTCCGTGATTGAATACGGAGTTGCGATTATGATTCGTCACGCACTTGTTCTTGGGGATTTCAGGTTCTTATTTCAGGACGTGGTTCGTGAAATTTTCCTTTACGCGGAGCCGAGTGAAACAATGAGGCGCTTTTGCCCATACTATAAAAATTATTTTGAAGCTTCAGAATGGAACGTAGTCACCAAGCGCCTATTTACTAGTGAAAAGAAATATCTGAAAGCGACGAAAAAGGCTCGTTTATTTGAAAGCCATTTGAGAAATAGGGGCAACTTGGTAGTCAAAGAGAAGTACGAAAGCCATTCGCTTGTGTCGATTTTTGAGGATACCAATGGGAAAAGACATACGTGGCGATTAAGGGATGCCGACCCAAGCAACACGATCGAGTAAACGAAACGGATTCTAGAAATCTTGACAACTTTAACGATTTTCCATAAGAACAACGTGCGCCAATTTGCTAAATTCGTTAATTATGACTGTTCAGGATCATCGCTTATTTCCAGTTCGCGCCAACTAAAAAAACAATCACAGGAGGAGTCTGCCCAAAATACCGCGTCAGAATTAACAGCTACCACAGATTCTTCAGTGGATCAGGACACTTTCCTAGAAGGCTTCGACCTGTCTGTGCTGAGTAAAAGAGAGCTGATTGTAATTATCAAAGAGATTGTTAAAGAAGCCGCGGCAGAAGAGGCTGAATTGGGAGAAGAAATTCTCAAACCGAGCGAAGAATTTATGAGCAATGACTGGTCTGCTGGTCGTGAAACCAGCCTAGCTTCTAGGATTGTTCCAGAGAAAAAGTCCGATACTCCTGTTGAATCAGTGCAAAATAAGCCAGCAGACTTAGTAGCAGTAGGGGCTGCAGCCAGTGCTAGCGAGGCAATACCACCTGAAAAAAGCAAGGGACAAAACATTAAAAAAAGACCAAGTAAAAGAGAAAGAAAACTTTTGGAGGATTACAAGCAGAGGCGGAAATAAAGGCTAGTTTTAAAAGGAGTTTCGATTATTGAATAAAGGTTGAAAGGTCAGATTGAGCGCTTGGAAAAATTTGGGACTGAGAAAATCGGTACCTTTATTTAACTATGTTCATTTTTTCAAGAAGGGCTTGACCGCGGATGTTTTTACGATCGCAGCAATGAGTGAATGACCTTTAGACTTCGGATTTAGGCAAGATTTTTGTTAAAAATGAAGTGATCAAGGCCTAAAAATTAGCATCACAAAAAAAGACAACGACCGGAGTAGGCTGGCTGTCTTCTTTGTTGTGTCTATTTTTGCGGATCATGACTCTGGTGTTCATTAGCCGATTATTGGACGGCTATCAAAATAGCGATTTCTCCAGAAGGATTATATCGCTCAAAGTCAAAATCATATACGCGATCGATGACTTGAGCATCCTCATCAGCCCATACTTGCTTCCAAGCATTTAAGACGCCCAGACTATCCGAACGATCAACGCTATATTCTTTCCATTGATACTTAGACGTATCGAACGCATCATCAGAGTCGCTTTCTTTTGCTATCGAAACAGAATAATCCCCTTTGTAATCACTCTCGTAATCATGGTATATCGCTGCGACTGTTTGCTTTTTTTCATTAGCCTGCTGAATAAACGCCGCATTTTCTTTCCATAGGTTCATTAATTTTGTTTGAATATCAGGATCAGTAAAATTATTTGTTCTAATTGTATTAGAAATTGAAAACTTCATTTCAAAACCTCCTAACTAGTATGTTTCAATAATACTATGCAAACTATGACATCCTGTGTCATAGTTTATAAAAAAAGTTTGTAAGGAGCAAAATAGTGAATAATGGACGTTTATTTGGAATTATTTATCACCTTTTGAACACGAAGAAAACTACTTCTACTGAATTATCCAATCTATTTGAAGTTTCTACTAGAACGATTTATAGAGATCTAGACGTACTTAGCGCTCTCGGAATTCCCATTTGCACAGAACCAGGCAGAAATGGCGGTATTTATTTACTGGATAATTTTATACTGGATAAAGTATTGCTTTCAAAGAAGGAGCAAGAGCATCTATTACTAGCTCTTAAAGGAATCGAAAGTGTAACTCCAGAGATCAGTGAACAATCTTATTCAAAATTGCAGTCAGTATTCAACCTCTCATTTGATAATTGGCTAGAAGTTGATTTTTCGCCGTGGTATCAGGAAAGAGACAATCTTCAATTCGAGCTGCTGAAATCAGGGATTTTAGCTAAGAAGCAAGTTGAATTTGATTATATAAGTTCCAAAAGTCAATCCGAAAAAAGGGTATGCAACCCGGTGAAATTAGTGTTTAAATCACAAACATGGTATTTGCAGGCGTTTTGCTTAAATAGAAACGAATTTAGATTTTTCAAAATCAGTCGGATGAGTTCACTCAGAATGACCGATGAGACGTTTGCATCAATGACGGTTCCGAAAGTATCTAAACCCGTAATGGAGGGGGAGCTGTTATCTCTAAAGCTGTCTTTTTCGAAAGAAATTTTATACCGGGTATTTGATGAATTTAAGCATGATGAAATAGCCATTCAACCGGACGGAACGGCCATCGTATCGACACAAATGCCTGATCAAAAATGGCTGATTAGACACTTATTGTCATATGGAAAACACATGAAGATTTTGAGTCCCGATAGTCTTAAGTGCAGGATGAAGCAAGAAATAGCTGAAGTTTTATCAAATTATGCGGCTGATGATTAACTGAAGTATCGCATCTATCATCAATAACTTGCTCAAAAAAGCTTTAACAGTACAGCAAGCTTCAATATGTTCGCAGGTCGATAAAACCAACTATGGGAAAAAGTCGTTGGTCATTTGAAATTTCCCTCACCATTTTTAAAAGTCATCTGTTTTTTTATTGTATGCACTTGCTTAAAGCCATCTCTAGGATTTTTGGAATAGGGTGGAGAGCACAAAAAAGCAGAATCAAGGCTTTGTAATTCAAAATGTTTAAATGGTTTATATTCATTAAAAAGATCGGGTATTTGCAGTCAAAGCCGCGTGGTATACTGGTCTTGTGATGCAGACTATGCCATGACTGTATCTATCGAGTTCCTGTTTGCAGGAATGAATTCGCTGTCGCTCCGTTTGGGGCGACGAAAAATAATTAATCTGCTCTCTATCATCTGGTCGTTCGGAGTTTATTTGAACGACTGGATGTTTTTTTTAGCAGCGAGAGATTACAAATGGAATAAAAAATATTTTTCCCTCCTTTTAAAACGGTCTGCCGACTGGTATGAAGGAGTGTTTTTTTATTTGCCTATCAGGCTTAAACTATTGGAGCGTTTACTTTTGATCGGTTTTCCGTCAAAATGAAGCGAGAGGTGAACGTGATGGCGATTTATTTGGAAATGCCTGAATTAGATAAAGATTTTCCTTTTCGGATTTTGGTGAATGACGGTGATATTTTGACGACGCCTCATTGGCATCGCGAAGTCGAATTGATCTACGTGACCAAGGGAACGATCTCATTGGGAATCGATGACGTGCCCTATAAGTTAAGTGAAGGGGAGATCGCTTTTATCGGCGGTGGATTGATTCATTATGTCTTGGCCTCGCCAGGCAGTGAACGATTTGTTTATCAATTTGATCTATCCTATTTTACCGCGGTGAATAAAGAGAATCTTGATTTGCAAAAGCTGTTTGCGGAAGTTCTGCCGATCAGTCCTCAGTGGGAACGTGAAGACGAAGCCACTGTTCGGCGATTACTTGAGGCCATGAATTTGGAATCCGAAAAACAGGAAACAGGCTACCAATTCGCCTTAAGAGCCGAGCTTTTTCAGCTGATTACTTTACTATTACGCAACGTTCCAAAACAGGCGAAGCAATCAAAAAAGATCAAAAAGCTGGCGACTCAGGATGTGTTGGAAAAGCTGGACGTGATTTTCAGCTATGTCGAGGCCCATTATCAGGAAGAACTGACGCTGCAGAATATTGCAGAGGTTTCGGGCTATAGTTCGTTTTATTTTACTAAATTTTTTAAGAAGAACACGGGGAAAACCTTTCTAACCTTTTTGAATGAGTATCGGATTGATAAGGCGAAATGGCTGTTGATCAATAGCGATCTGCCAGTATCAGAGATCATTACGCAAACCGGTTTTGAAAGTGATAAAACCTTCTATCGTCTATTTAAGAGTTCCATGGCGATGGCACCGTTGGAATATCGCAATGCGATGAAAATAGAATAAGTAGGAGAAAGGCAATTACTGATTCGGTAATTGCCTTTCGACAATATTTGAGAATAATACAACAAAAATGGGGGAATGAAAAAAAGATTTCCTCGCTATAATAAAAGTATCAACACGAATGAAAACGGATACGATTTAAGAGGGAGAAAAATAGATGACTAAAGAAAGACAGTTTTTATGGGGCGGGGCGGTCTCTGCCGCGCAGTGTGAAGGAAATTATCTCGCGGATGGGCGCCAGCCGTCAAATTTTGACTATTTACCATTGGATGATCGCCGGCTGAAGGCAGTATATAAGAATCAAGCCGCTTCTATTTTAGAATCAACCGGGGATGAAATTTATCCTGGCCGAAACGGCAATGATTTTTATCATCATTATCAAGCGGATATTGCCTTATTAAAGGAATTAGGCGTGAATAGTTTTCGCTTTTCGATCTCGTGGTCGCGGATATTTCCGACTGGCGAAGAAGCAGAGCCGAATGAAGCAGGAATTCAATTTTATGAAAAACTTTTAACGGAGTTAGAAAAGCATCAAATAGAACCGATTGTGACGCTGTCGCATTTTGAGATTCCGATCCAGCTGGTGAAAAAGTACAACGGGTGGGAAAATCGCAGGGTTGTTGATCTATTCGGTCATTATGCGGAAACCGTGATGCGACGTTTTAAAGGGCGGATCAAGTATTGGATTCCCTTTAATGAGATGAACATGGTCTTGCACATTCCTTTTATTGGCGGCGGCATTTTGTTTGAAGAAGGGAAAGATAATTTATCGATCCAATATCAAGCAGGTCATCATCAATTAGTAGCGAATGCCTTAGCTATCAAGGCTGGAAAGCAAATCGATCCAGAAAATCAATTTGGTGCGATGCTGGCAGCGGGGAAAACGTATGCTTATACCTGTGATCCGAAAGATGTCTTTGCGGCATTGCAGCAGGAAAAGGAAAACTTGCTCTTTTCCGATGTTCAAGTGTTCGGCGACTATCCGAAATTCTTTGCTCACTTTGCAGCCGAAAAAGGATTGAAATTAGTGATTCAGCCGGAAGATCGAGCGATTTTAAAAGATAATACAGTCGACTTTGTTTCCTTTAGTTATTATTCTAGTGCCTGTACCGCGGCTGAAGAAAATGGGATCGATCGTGTAGCTACGAATGGCTATACGACTCTGCGAAATCCTTATTTGCCAAAAGGCAAGAGCGTGTGGCAGGATGATCCGTTAGGTTTAAGAATCACGTTGAATCAATTGCAGGATCGCTACCACAAACCATTATTCATTGTAGAAAATGGGATCGGAACGCAGGATGTATTCACTGAAGGACAGGTGCATGACGATTATCGCATCCATTATCTTCACGGACATGTTAAAAACATGCTGCTGGCTGTGGAAGAGGACGGGATTGATTTAATGGGGTATCTCATGTGGGGCATTATCGATTTGCCGAGTGTCAGCGAAGGAAAAATAAGTAAGCGCTACGGTGTGATCTACGTGGATCAAGACGATGAAAACAATGGATCGCATCAGCGATATAAAAAGGATAGTTTTGCATTTTATCAAAAGGTTATTTCGTCAAATGGTGCCGTCGTATTTGAATAGATGAAAGGAGTATCAAACAATGAGAAAGTATCAGCAATTATCGAAAGAAATTATTCAAGGTCTTGGGGGAATGGACAACGTAAATTCAGCCGTCCATTGTGCGACTCGTTTAAGGTTTGATTTGAAAGATCCAGCAGCGGCAAAGCTGGATCAGTTGAAAGAAATCGATGGGGTAGTAGGGGTGAATCCGACACCGACGCAGCTGCAGGTAATTATTGGCAGCCATGTTGGGGAGGTCTTTGAAGAAGTTATTCATCAAGGCGTAACCAATGGGGATGCAGAAGTAAAAAAATTGTCTTCTGATGGAACCAGCGCAACACCAAACAGACCAGCGAAGGAAACCAGCATTTTCAATAAAGTCGTGGATACGATCACTGGCTGTATGACGCCAATGATTCCAGCCTTGACCGCTGCTGGGATGATCAAGGTGATTTTATCGCTGTCGACTACATTCAATTGGATGTCGACCGACTCAAGTACTTATCGCGTATTGGATTTTATCGGCGATGGCGCATTTTACTTTATGCCGATCTTGTTAGCTGTTTTTGCGGCGAACAAATTTAAAGTCAACACATCGATCGCTATTATTGTCGTTGGAGTTTTTCTGCACCCGAATTTCAGTCAATGGGTCGCTTCAGGAGACCCGATCTCTTTTCTAGGAATGCCGATTCAGGGCGTGATCTATGCAGCCTCCGTTATCCCGGCTTTGTTAACGATTTGGGTGATGTCATATATTGAGCGGGGCGTTGATAGAATCACGCCGCAATCCTTAAAAATCCTTTTGAATCCTACGTTGACTTTATTGATCACGGCACCGTTAGCATTGATCGTGATTGGTCCTTTAGGAAATTATGCCGGTCAAGGCTTGGCTTGGGTAATCAACTTGATGCAAGGACAATTAGGCTTTATTATGGTGGCTTTACTAGCCGCAGCGATGCCATTTATCGTAATGACTGGGATGCACCATGCCTTGACACCGATTTTTGTTGCATCCTTTGCGGCAACTGGGACAGAATCACTGATTTTAGTTGCCCAAATCTGTGCGAATTTAGCACAAGGCGGTGCGACGTTAGCGGTAGCGTTTAAATCGAAAGAGAAAAACGTGAAATCTATCACGGCCGCAGCGGGAATCTCCGCAATCATGGGAATCACCGAACCTGCTTTATACGGGATCACGATGAAATACAAAAAACCATTAGTCGCGGCTTGTATTAGTGCCGGAATATCTGGCTGCTTTGCCGGCTTGATGCACGTTACGTTATATGTACCGCAAAACAGTTTGATGGCAATCTTAGGTTTTTCAGGAGACAAGGGCACCAGCAACGTGATCGCTGGGTTAATCATGATGCTAATGTCTGTCGTTCTATCCTTTGTATTGACACTTGTTCTGCAAAAGGATGAAAAAAACGAAGTCGCAGCACCAACTGAAAAAGCGGCTGAAGGTTTAGCTGTTCATTCATAAAAAAATCAAAGTAGGATAGAAGCGGAGTCTTCTATTCTACTTTTTTAAAGGAGTATCTGATGAAAATCCATTTAAATGATTACGAAACCGAAACACTGGAAAAAGCCGAGAGCCTGTTCTTTAACGGGAACGGCTTTATCGGGTTGCGGGGAAATTTAGAAGAAGCCTATTACGATCATTTTTCTACCAATCGAGAAACCTATATCAATGGTTTTTACGAAACTAAAGACCTTCACTACCCTGAAAAAATGTATGGTTTTACTCCAACAGGCGAGACGATGATCAGCGTGATCGATGGGCAAACCACCTTGATCACGATTGGTGGTGAACAGTTTTCGATCACCACGGGAGAAATCAGCGACAGTGAGCGCTATTTGGATATGGAAAAAGGGATTACGGTGCGTCGTTTAGTCTGGACTTCTCCGCAGGGACGCCAAACAAAAATTACGATTTCACGTTTGGCCTCATTCCACTCTAAAAATCTTTTTTCTATGAAAATTGATTTCGAACGCTTGAATCATGACGAAACGATTGAATTAACGACTCACCTGAATTTTTATCCGGTGCGTACGATCGATAAAAATGATCCGCGAATGAGCCACGATCTGCAAAAGATTACGATTCAGGCGATTGATCTGGCGAATCAACGCTGCAGATTTGGTACAAATGCTTCACATTTGGAAGCGGAGTTGGCCTGGTCGATCGACAACCAAACAATGAGTCAAACGATTGAAGAAGAACGAATCGTGATCCACACCAAATTAGAAGGAACGAGCTATCAGAAAAACCTAAGCTACGCGTTTCAGCAACAAGGACACGCTGGGATCGAAAGTAGTTTTGCGGAATTGGTTCAGCAGCAAACTGATTATTTAACTGAATTTTGGCAAAGTGCCCAAGTGAAAATAAAAAGCACGGAAATGCTGGAAGAAAGTGTCAATTATAGTACGTTTGCGCTGCTGCAATCGCTTGGAACCAACGGGACGACCAGTATTGCCGCTAAGGGATTGAGTGGCAGCGGATATGAGGGGCACTATTTTTGGGATGCCGAGATGTACGTGTTCCCCGTTTTCTTGCATTTGAATCCGAATTTGGCGAAGCAGCTGTTGATGTATCGCTACAGTATTTTGGGCAAGGCGCGGGAAAACCGCCAGCTTTTCGGCTATCAAACCGGCGCACTTTATCCGTGGCGCACGATTTCTGGGACAGAGTCCTCGCCATTTTTTGAAGGCGGTTCGGCGCAGCATCACATCAATGCGGATATTGCTTATGCGTTTATTCAATATTATCGCTATACGGGTGATCTCGATTTTATAGCGGAATGCGGATTTGAGGTATTGTTAGAGACCGCGCGCGTATTCAGTGAGATCGGCTACATGAAAAATGGGATCTTCCATATCGACAAAATCACTGGACCGGATGAGTATACCGTTCTCGTGAATGACAACTACTACACCAATCAACTAGTGGCTTATCAATTTGAATGGATCAATCGCTTAGCACAAGAGCTCAAAAGCACTCGTTCAGAAACGTGGACCGCCTTAACGGAAAAACTTCAGCTGCAAGAGGAAGAGCTGCAGGATTTGGCCAAGTTTGCGTCCGCGATGGCACTTCCATTTGACCAAGAACGGGGAATCATTGCGCAAGACCGCGATTTCTTGAATAAGGGACCGTGGCCGTATTCGAAGGAAGAAACCAAGTATCCGTTATTATTGAATTACCATCCGTTGACGATTTATCGTTATCAAATTTCTAAACAGGCGGATGCCGTTTTGGCGTTAATGCTGTTTCCCGATTCTTTCGCGAAAGCTACGATCGAAAAAAGTATCAATTATTATGATGAGGTGACGACGCATGATTCTTCGCTATCCTACTCGACCTTTTCAACGGTCTATAGTCGTTTAGGGCAGGTCGAAAAAGGCTACGAACACTTTACTAAAAACGCGCGAACTGACTTGGACAATAGCCATAAAAATACCAAAGACGGCATTCATACGGCATCGATGGGCGGAACCTTTATGACGATCGTTTATGGTTTCTGCAATCTTCAAGTGGTCGATAATCAATTGACGATTGATCCACATCTGCCGAAAGAGATCGAAGAAATTGAGTTTTATACCTATTTCAAAAACCAAAAATATCGTATTTATGCTAGCCACAAAGAGTATCGAATCGAAAAGCAAGGGGAAGAGAACTAGTTATGAAGGGATTTGTTTTTGACTTAGATGGCGTCCTTGCCGATACCGCGAAGTATCATTATATTGCTTGGAAAAGGTTAGCTGATGAGATCGGTATTCAGATTGATGAAGCGTTCAATGAACAGTTGAAGGGCATCAGCCGCCAAGAATCATTGGAGCGGATCTTGGAATACGGGAACAAAGCGGCGTTTTTTTCAAAACATGAAACGGCTGCGATGGCGGAAAAGAAGAATCAGCAGTATGTTGAATTATTAGACGAGCTATCACCTGAAGACGCGTTGCCGGGAGTCAGAGAGTTTTTGGCAAGTGCCCAGCAATACAATATTCCTTGCACCGTGGCCTCAGCGTCAAAGAGCGCGCCTTTTATCCTTGATAAATTAGGCATTCGAGAGTATTTCGCAGGAATTGTCGATCCAGCAGACTTGACTAAAGGCAAACCAGATCCGGAAATTTTCATCAAAGCCGCCCAATTAATGAAGCTTAAGCCGAATGAAGCGATCGGCTTTGAAGATGCACAAGCCGGCATCGATGGCATCAAAGGCTGCGGAATGTATGCGATCGGCCTAGGGACCTCGGAACAATTAATCGGTGCCGATCGAGTGATCCGAGATTTATCTGAAGTGACAGTTGAAGAATTGATTTGTTTATAAATGAATGGAGACTGACAGGAAACTGTCGGTCTTTTTTTGATTTAATCATAAAACCATCGGATGATAGGGAATGAGTAAATCAAAATAAATAACTTCTCTATTATTTATTTTTTTGGCGCCGAAAAATAAAAAAATCAACAAATATTCAACAGAACTTTTTTCTATACTCGTTTATGTAGAAAAGAGGTGATAAGAAATGACCCATTTACCTATTGATACAGGTGATACGGCATTTATGATCTTATGCACGGCAATGGTTTGTTTAATGACTCCGGGATTGGCCTTCTTTTATGGCGGGCTTGCTCGGAAAAACAATATTTTGACCATCATGGGGCAATCTTTCTTGTCTGTTGGGATCACAACGATCATGTGGATATTCGGCGGTTTTGGTTTAGCCTTCGGGCATGACATTGGAGGCATCATTGGCAATCCGGCCGATTTCTTTTTAATGAGACATGTGACAAGTTTTCCCAATCTGTTTCATGGAGCGACGATCCCATTTTTAATGTTCTTTTTATATCAATTGATGTTTGTGGTGATTACGGTTCCTTTGATGACTGGGGCTTTTGCGGGCAGATTAAACTTAAAGGGCTACGTGCTGCTTGTGATTCTGTGGAATCTACTGATCTACTTCCCCGTTTGTCATTGGATCTGGGGCGGCGGTTTCTTGGAGCAGCTGGGATTCAGAGATTTTGCGGGCGGCGCAGTAATTCATACAACGGCGGGCTTTGGTTCGTTGGCCTGCATTCTGACTCTTGGACAAAGGACGATTCCGTTAGCTGAAAGAGAGAAGCATAGCAATTTAATGGCGGCGGCTATCGGAACAGGTCTGCTGTGGTTCGGCTGGTTCGGGTTTAATTCTGGCGGTGCGCTGCGGGCGGATTATCAAGCAGTCAATACATTTGGTTCGACCTTCACGGCACTTGCGTTTGCGATGATCACTTGGTTGATCGTTGCCAAAGTTAAGGGCAAGGGCTTTGATTTTGTAGATGTGCTGACCGGTTCAGTTGCCGGATTGGCGACGATTACACCTTGCGCGGGCTATGTTGAGCCTAAGTTCGCGATAGTGATTGGAATCATCGCAGGGATTGTTTGCCATGCGGCGGTTGACTATCGGAAGAAAAAGCAATGGGACGATGCGCTGGATGTCTGGGGCGTCCATGGAATGGGCGGCTTTACGGGGACCATTCTGATTGGAATCTTTGCTGCCAACAGCCATTTATTGACAGAATCGAAGAGCTGGTTTTTATTAGGTGTTCAAATTCTGGGCGTGATAATCGTAGCGATCTATGCTTATGTACTGACCACTTTGATTTTAAAAGGGATCATGCATTTTACCCAAATAACGACGACAAAAGAGGAACAGGAAAAAGGCCTCGATTATACCTTTTTCACAAAAAAATAAATAGAAAAGAGGAAGATTCATGCAACAGAGCAAAACGAAAATTCCTGCGAAGAAATTGACGTTCTTTGGCTTTTTAGCCATGACGATCTCGATGGTGGTTTCATTATACGAGTATCCAACATTTGCGACATCTGGTTTTAGTTTAGTATTTTTTCTATTATTAGGCGGGTTATTATGGTTCATTCCGGTAGCATTATGCGCGGCGGAAATGGCAACAGTGAAAGGCTGGGAAAAAGGCGGCGTCTACACGTGGGTGAGTCGTACGCTAGGCAAACGTTTCGGCTTTGCGGCGATCTTTTTCCAATGGTTTGAGATCACGGTCGGTTATTTGACCATGTTGTACTTTTTGACTGGCGCGTTGTCTTACGCAACTGGAATCAGTGCCATTCAAAATAATAAGTTTTTAAAATTAGCTATTTTACTGATCATTTTTTGGGCGATTTTATTGTCGCAATTAAAAGGGACAAAATACACCTCTTTGATTGCTCGGATTGGATTCGTCGCTGGGATTTTGATCCCTGCCTTAGTTTTATTCGGCCTAGGGATTCACTACGTTGCTTCGGGTGCTCCTTTGCAAACGACCTTATCCATGAAGACGTTGATTCCTGATTTTTCTAAATTGCCGACATTGGTCGTGTTTGTGTCATTTATTTTGGCCTACATGGGGGTAGAAACCTCCGCTAGTCATGCCAATGAAATGGAAAATCCGAAGAAAAATTACCCGTTGGCAATGTTTGTGCTCGTAATCTTGGCAATCATTTTAGACACGTTCGGCGGATTGACTGTGGCAACGACGGTTCCTCAACATGGATTGTCGTTGAATACAGGTGTGATTCAATCCTTGGAATTCTTATTACGAAATATCGATCCACATATTGCTTGGATCGCAAAGGTATTAGCGATATTAGTTTGTTTGGGTGTCATCGGAGAAATCTCATCTTGGGTCACTTCACCATCAAAAGCACTTCATATCGCAGCGGAGGAAGGGCTGCTTCCAGCATACTTTGCTAAGGAAAATACCCATGGTGTTCCTGCACACTTAATGATCGCTAATGGGATCGTGGCTACGATCTGGGCAACGGTCTTTACTTTGAGCGGCGGCGGAAACAACTTATCCTTCCTTGCGGCGATGTCTTTGACGGTCGTGATTTATTTGATGCTGTATTTCTTGTTTTTCGCGGGGTATTTAAAGCTGGTCTTTTCAGATACGCAGCTTGAAAGAGCGTATCAAGTGCCAGGCGGAAAAATAGTTAAAATAATCATCGCTTGTTTAGGGCTTTTGACATCACTCTTTGCTTTTTGCATTTCTTTCGTTCCGCCTGCAAGCATCGCAGCGGGGCAGCATGGTGTTTATGAAGCAATTCTAGTCGTGTCCTATTTAGTTGTTTTAGTTGTCCCATTTGCGATTTACGCTTGTCGGCACAAATTTCAGCATGGGGAAAAATAAAAGATGAAAGTTGGTTTTTCAAATGAATAAAACAGAATTAACACAATTAATCAGTAAAAATTTTGATTATTATCAAACAGGCCACGTGGCCGATTATATTCCTGCATTAGCGAAGGTCGATCCGAAACAATTGGGCATGGCGATATATGATTTGCAGGAAAATCACTTGATTGAAGCAGGCGACGCGAATGTTCGTTTTGCGGTCGAAAGCATGTCCAAGGTTCCTGTTTTATTACTTGCGATCAAGGATAACGGAATAGATCATGTCTTTCAAAAAATTAACACAGAACCAACTGGTTTTGCCTTCAACTCCATCATGAATATGGAAATCAATCATCGCAAACATCCGATGAATCCTTTTGTGAATGCTGGGGCAATTGCGACGACTTCGTTAATTAACGGAAAGAACGCGGAAGAAAAATTCGATCGTATATTGGCATTTATGAAGGAAATTTGTGATGATCCCGCAATCACACTAAACGAAGAAATCTACCAATCAGAATCACGAACAGGTGATATCAACCGATCATTGGCCTATTACATGAAAGGAAATCAAATGATCGAAGGAGATGTTCCAGCGATTTTGGATACGTACTTCAAACAATGCTCCGTGAATGTCACGGCAGTCGGTATAGCAAAATTAGCGGCCGTTTTAGCCAATAAAGGAATTGCTCCTTGGAATGGTCAACGGATCGTTTCAGAAAAAAGCGCCACGATCGTTAAATCGATCATGACCATCGCAGGATTGTATGATGAATCTGGCGAGTTTTCAGTACATGTAGGTGTCCCCGCAAAAAGCGGAGTCGGCGGCGGTTTGCTGGCAGCTGTTCCTAATCGTTACGGCATGGGTGTTTTCAGTCCAGCATTGGATTCCTTCGGCAATAGCGCGGCGGGTATTCAGTTATTGACGGATGTCATTCAAGAATTAGATGCCGATATTTTTGAATAGACCAAGGGCAGGAATGGAGAGACGATAAGCTCTTCATTTCTGTTTTTTCAAGTAGAAGTTAGACAGATTCACGGAAAAATACAGAGAAGGCGCATAGAATGAACGATACAGAGATAAAGAAACTGAACATTGGTGATACGATTACGGCTACAACAGTTGATGAGTGTGTTAAAACTGGAGTCATTACATCCTTTGGCGAGCATGTGGTCATTATTTCTTGCGGCGTGTATCACTATATGATTAGGAAAAGTGAATTACAAGAGCAGGGGTATCAGATGCCGGCATTTAAAAAGAAGGTCCAATATTCAATAAAAAATCTGGCGAAGAGGGCATAACCCTCTTTTTTGCTTTATTCAAATTAGTGGCGTTTCAGATTTCTCCGCGTAACGAGAAATCTGATGCAAACCGCAGTTAAAACGATGCCAGCTGAAATTGCGGACCAGCTTTCTATGAGAAATGGATTAAAAAATATATTGACAGAACTCAAGGAGCATGATAACCTTTCCATAAGTTCTTGATGTTATTACTTCGGGTAAGCATGCGAGGATAAAAAATGAAAATTGTTGGATGTTATCACTTTATGTGAGCAGGACCTATTTACCGCACAATCGTAGTGTATGTAAATGGGCTTTTTTTGTGGCTAGCGAGGGAATTATTTTATGATCATAAAACGAGTGTTAAATAATAATACAGTCATTTCTTCTAACAGCAAGGGTGTCGATGTGTTGTTGATGGGTAAAGGCGTTGCTTTTGGAAAGAAAAAGGGACAGCCGGTCGACATGGAACAGATCGAAAAGACTTTTTTGCTGAAGGATAAAGAGACGCAAAGTAAATTTACAGAACTGTTGATCAATGTACCAATGGAGTATATTTTGGTCTCTGAGAAGATCATCAATTTTGGAAAAATCAAACTGGGCAAGAATTTGAATGAAATCATTTACGTCAATTTGACCGACCATATCCATTCAGCGATTGAGCGGTATCAGGAAGATATTATTTTGAAGAATCCATTGCGTTGGGATATCGCCCGCTTCTATCCAGATGAATACGCGGTTGGAGAGAAAGCAATTGAGATTGTGCGAAATGATCTAGGCGTGACCTTTGAGATCGATGAAGCGGCGTTTATTGCGATTCATTTCGTGAATGCCGAGATGGATCGATCATCGGATTTCGCTTATGAAATTGCTGAGATCACTAAAAAAATTGAAACAATCATTAAAAACCATTACCGTACGGAATTTGATGAAAATTCGCTGGATTACTATCGTTTCATCACACACGTGAAGTTCTTTGCCCAGCGTTTGCTGGCGGGGGATCATTACGATGATGAAGACGAGGAATTATTGAATACATTGAAGCATAAATATGAAGGCGAATACGCCAGTGCATTGGAGATCAAAGAGTATGTGCAAAAGGACTTTGAGTATGAATTAAGCTCAACCGAATTGCTTTACTTAATGGCACATATTCGTCGTATCACGAAAAATTTGTAACTAGGATTGTTATCCCACCGGAGCATGACCTAGAGCTTGTCGAACAAGGCAGCTTTAGGTCTTTTTTTGCCAGTTCCACTCTTCGCAGTTTATTTAGTAAATTCACAAATTATAGATTTGCATGAAAATATCGATCAATAACCTTAGTGGAATGGTACGCGCAACGAAAAACAAACTCATTTTTCGCGAACTTGGAAAAATGAATTAATCAAGATGAACTAGCTGCGTTTGTCACGCAGCGATAGGTAAACAGATCCGTTACTACATTTAGAAAAGAGGAGAAAAAATGAAGTATCAACAAACTGCAAAAGAAATTTACACTGCCGTTGGCGGCAGCGAAAATATTCAAACGGCGACTCACTGTATTACGCGCTTACGTTTGACGCTAAAAAATCAGAATCAGGTGAATGATGAAGAAGTCAAAGCAATCCCTGGTGTGATGGGCGTGATGAAAAAGGCGGGGCAATATCATATTATTTTGGGAAATGACGTAGCGAATTACTATCGGGCATTTACCAAATTAGGGAATTTTAGTGCTGAACCGGTTGCGTCGACTGAGAAGAAAAATGTCTTTGAAATCTTAATAGACGTGATATCAGGCTGTATGTCCCCGTTGATTCCGGCCTTGCTTGGCGGCGGAATGGTCAAAGTTTTGTTGATTATTCTGCCTTTGATCGGAGTATTGAGTGAGACTTCTTCGACCTATGCAGTTCTGTCGTTTTTCGGAGATGCACCATTTTACTTTATGCCGGTGATGCTGGCCTTTACTGCCGCGCAAAAATTTGGCGTAACACCGATGCTGGCGGTCGCTGTGGGCGGCATCATGCTGCATCCAAACTTTGCAGCGATGGTTGCAGCAGGTGATCCAGTCAGTATCTTTGGTTTGCCGATCACTTTGGCCAGCTATGGGTCATCGGTTATTCCGATTTTGATCATGGTTTGGTTGATGAAATACATTGAGGCGTTTTTCAATCGGATCATCCCAGCAGTTATGAAGAATCTCTTGCAGCCTTTAGCTGTTCTATTGTTGTCAGGTGTCATCGCACTGGTTGTTGTTGGTCCGTTAGGCACGTTTGCGGGTCAAGGCTTATCAGCAGCAGTGATTTGGATTCAGGCGAAAGCTGGCTGGTTGGCACTTGGTTTGATGTCGGCTTTGATGCCGCTGATCGTTATGACAGGGATGCATTGGGCATTTGCACCGATTTTCTTGATTGCTTCGGCAGCGACACCAGATGTCTTGATCTTGCCGGCAATGCTGGCGGCGAATATTGCACAAGGTGCGGCAGCGCTGGCAGTTTCTATGAAAGCTAAAGATAAAAATTTAAAGCAAATCGCTTTTGGGGCAGGGATTTCTGCTCTGTTAGCAGGTGTTACTGAGCCGGCATTATACGGAGTGACATTGAAGTACAAAAAACCATTGTATGCGGCCATGATTTCTGGTGGTTTATGCGGGATCTTCATGGGGATCACAGGGGTGGAATCTTATGCCTTTGCGGTACCTTCACTTGTCGCGCTGCCACAATTTATTAACGGCAGTATCGATGGAAACTTTATTAATGCGTGTATCGTAGCTGCGGCTTCGATCGTGATCACCTTTGCGTTGACGTGGTTCTTTGGTATTGAAGAAGAGGTTACGACAGCGGATGCTGTTTTGGAGGTTGTCGAAAGCGGCAGCAGCGATCCGAAAAAAGTGTTGGCACCTGTAAAAGGAAAAGTCATTCCATTGGAGAAAGTGAATGATTCGGCTTTTTCTAGCAAGGTGATGGGACAGGGAATCGCGATCATCCCTGAAGAAAACACGATCGTCGCGCCATTTGACGGCACCGTGTCGGCACTTTTCCCAACGAAACACGCGATTGGGCTGACTAGTGAAGCTGGAATGGAGCTTTTGGTCCATGTGGGGATTGATACAGTGGAATTGAATGGCAAATATTTCGACAGTCTTGTCGCAGTTGGCGACACAGTTAAAGCAGGGCAGCCATTATTGACCGTTGATTTCGCTGGGGTAAAAGCCGCTGGTTATGATACGGTGATCCCAATCGTAGTCACTAATAGTGATACCTTTATCGATGTTGTACCAAAAGATGAGATGAAAACAGCAGATTATGAGGACGCGGTTTTATACGTTATCTAAAGTAAATGGTTGAGTGGAGGAGAAAACATGAGTAAATTTCCAAATGATTTTTTGTGGGGCGGAGCAGTCGCCGCAAATCAATGCGAGGGTGCCTATTTAGAAGATGGAAAGGGGCTGACGGTGCAGGATGTAACGCGCAAAGGCTGGCATGAAGCACCTACTGAGGAGCCGCTGGAAGATAATTTGAAGTTAGTCGGCATTGATTTTTACCATCGCTATAAAGAGGATATTCGGCTGTTCGCAGAGATGGGCTTCAAGGTTTTTCGCTTATCGATTGCTTGGGCCCGAATCTTTCCAAAAGGGGATGAACAGGAGCCTAATGAAGCCGGCTTAGCCTTTTACGATGCGGTTTTTGACGAGTGTTTAAAATATGGTATCGAACCGTTAGTCACACTGTCTCATTATGAAACGCCGCTGCACTTGACGCGGACCTATGACGGTTGGCGCAATCGTAAAATGATCGATTTCTTTGAGCATTATGTTCGAACCGTTTTTGATCGCTACAAAGGGAAAGTCAAATACTGGCTGACCTTCAACGAAATCAATTCGATCACTCATGTACCTTTTCTTAGCGGCGGGATCAACACACCAAAGGAAGAACTGACACAACAGGATATCTATCAAGCCATCCATCATGAATTAGTTGCCAGCAGTCGGGCGGTTCAAGCGTGTCATGAGTTGATTCCAGAGGCGCAAATCGGCTGTATGATTTTAGGTGTGCCGGTCTATCCGCTGACTCCGAAACCAGAGGATGTGCTGCAATCGCTAGCAACGGAGCGGGAGAACTTTTTCTTTTCGGATGTACAGGTCCGCGGTTATTATCCGAGCTATTCGAAGCGAATGTTTAAGGAAAATAAAATTGAACTGGATATTCGGCCGCAGGATTTGGAGGACTTGAAGCATACGGTCGACTTTGTTTCCTTTAGTTATTACATGAGTATTTGCGAATCGGCCGATCCAACCAAAGAAGCTGGTGAGGGCAATATTATCGGCGGAATTCCCAATCCTTATTTGAAGGCTAGTGAATGGGGGTGGCAGATAGATCCCGAAGGTTTGCGGTATTACTTGAACATCCTTTATGATCGTTATCAAAAACCCGTGTTCATCGTAGAAAACGGCCTAGGAGCCGTGGACGAGCTCGTGACTTTGGAAAATGGCGAAAAAACCGTCATTGACGACTATCGGATCGACTACATGAACGATCATTTGGTCCAAGTAGAGGAAGCGATTGAAGATGGTGTGCCGGTGATGGGCTACACTTCTTGGGGCTGTATCGATTTAGTCAGCTTTACCACGGCGGAGATCAAAAAAAGGTACGGCATGATTTATGTGGACCGCAACACTGACGGGACAGGTACGTTAGCGCGCTATAAAAAGAAAAGCTTTGCTTGGTACAAAGAAGTCATTTCCTCAAATGGCGACTCATTAGTGAAATAATTAAGCAAAATAGTCGGAGTATCAGTAATGGTACTCCGACTATTTTGCTATTCTCATTTTTCAGATAGACTTCCTTTTTGGAAACGGATACAATTGCATTAATACTAGCTTTTCAGTTTGTAATGGTGGGGGCGAAGAGATGGAATTTATTGGTGTTTTGTGTCTGATTTTAGTGAGTGTTACCGTAGCAAGTCATTTTTCACGGAGAATGGGCATACCAGCGGTGATCGGGCAGCTGCTCGTGGGAATCCTGCTGGGAAATGGCGGACTGAGGATCGTCCATCCGGATATTCTGGTGAAGGATTTCTCTGAGATCGGGGTCATTTTACTGATGTTTCTGGCAGGCATTGAAAGCAATCTGCCGCTGTTGCGAAAATACTTTCGACCGGGTGTGTATGTTGCTTTACTGGGGATTTTTTTTCCGCTCTTATTGGGAACCGGAAGCGGCAATCTCTTTCATGTTCCGCTGAATCAGTCCTTTTTCTTTGGTTTGATCCTAGCGGCAACGTCGGTCAGTATCTCGGTGGAGGTCCTAAAAGAACTGAAAGTAGTCAACACCAAGGAGGGTTCGACGATCCTCGGCGCGGCAGTCGTGGATGACATTTTGGTCGTCCTGATCGTCAGCCTATGTATGCCGCTATTAGGTGTGAAAAGCGGCAGTGACCGGTCTTTGGGATTCATGCTGATCGCGCAAGTCTTATTCTTCGTAGCGGTCTTCTTCCTGATTCGCTGGGGCGCACCCTATTTGATGGGCTTGAGCAAAAAGATATTTGCCCAGTCTTCAGTCATTATTGTCTCACTGACGCTGTGTTTGAGCATGTCCTACCTGGCTGATTTTATTGGGCTAAGTTCGGTGATCGGAGCCTTTTCTACTGGAATCGCGATTGGTCAGACGAATGTTTGGAAGGATGTACGCTACAATATCGAGGCGATCGGCTACGCTGTATTCATCCCTGTCTTCTTTATCAGCATTGGTCTGGAAGTGACCTTCGATGATCTTGGGAAGCAATTGCTGTTCATTCTCGTTTTCACGGTAATCGCGATCTTCTCAAAACTGGTCGGCGGATTCATGGGTAGCAGGTTCTCTGGGTTCGGTAAACAGAGCAGTCTAATGGTAGGCTCAGGGATGGTTTCCCGCGGAGAGATGGCTTTGATTATCGTTCAACTAGGGTTTCAGGCACATTTAGTGGTTGGAAAATATTACTCGGCGATGATTTTGGTGATCCTATTTACGACCCTGTCCTCACCATTTTTGCTGAAATACTTTACCAAAAAAGTTTATACGTAATAAAACCGCTTGTCACAAGTAATACTGTGACAAGCGGTTTTTAGTTCAGTCCTTAGACCAGGCGATTACAGGGGACAGCAATAGAAAGCTGATCAGCGTGCCTTCCCGTACCATCAAAGTTAAGTCAAAAGAAAAGGTCAAAAGTAAAGCCGTCAAGATACAAAAAAAGTCGACACCATAGCGGTAAAACTTGAAATGTCGATCGTTTCGTTCAGCTAAAAGCAGACAAAACGTTTCGATTGGAAATTTTAAGATCTGATAATTTAAAACCTTTCCAGTGCCGATTCCCGCGATGATTGTCCCAAGAATAAAGAGCAGGCATTTCATCAAATAAGAATGGAGTGTAAAAAGCGGAAAAATAAAATAAGTAAACAAATTGATCGTTGAGCCAAAAAAGAGCAGAGCAATTCCCATCGTCAGGTAGTTTTTTAGCTTACGCTGCGAATCCAAAAGCCAGCAGCCGATCATAAATAAAAGGTTCGATCCGGCGGTGATCGTGCCGATCTTCACCTGACTAAGTTCGGCCAACGTCGCATTTAATGAGTTGAAACTGCTGACGCCGATGGCAGCCTTCAACGTTAAGCTGATTCCAAAAGCACTGAGTAGATAATAAAAAAAAGAGAGCATTATTTTTTTTCGATTCATCCTGATTGTTCCTCCGATAACTAATTGATAGGATGAGTATGACGCAAGTGAAAATAACCAACTAGGAGATATAGCCTACCGAGGAGAAAATAATGATTAAAGAAAAATACAGCGATGCAAACAAACATCTGCTGAATCAGGTACAATACCCATTCTTACCAGAGAGTTGCTTAGGCCAAAGTTTTTTTATTGATTTTGAGCGTAACGAAAAAATGGTTAGTCAAACGGCAAAGTTGGAGTACTTATTGATAATTTTGAAGGGAAAAGCTCGGATCGTGCAGCAAGAACCTAATGGAAAAAATCTTATTCTGCAATTTCTTGAAGCCGGTGATTTTATCGGGGAGCTGACCCTGGTTAAGGCGGAGGCTGCACCTAAAGATGTCATCGCGATTGGCTCAGTTCGCTGTTTAGCGATTCCGCTGAAAGTGGTGGAGCAGACGCTGATGACGGGGCTCGAATTTCCGACATTGATTGCACAATATATCGGGAAAAAATTATTATTGCGGATGGAACATTTCTCAAACGCGCAAACCTTTGAGTTGAAGTACCGGTTAGCAGCTTTGTTATTGGAAGTTGCCGTAAACGACCAGTATAGTGAAAACAATACGCAGATTGCTGACTATTTGGGAACTAGTTACCGTCATTTGATGCATACGCTCAAATATCTCCGAGAAAACGGCTATCTGAAAAAGAACAAAGCCGGCTACTTAATTGATTCAGAAAAGCTACAAATGTTGGTTGAGCTCGGAAATAACGGTTGATTTTTTGTTGCATTTGCAACATATTTCATTTATGATACTTTTATACCAGATAGGAGCCGCGAGATGACAGATGTTCTTAGAGATATTGGAAAGATAGCCAGAGCCTTGGATTCCATCGCAAATATTGAATTTAAAGATTTTCAACTGTCAAAGGGACAGTATTTATACCTGATCCGTATTTCCGAAAATCCTGGGATCATTCCGGATAAACTAGCAGAAATGATTAAAGTCGATCGGACCACCGCAGCGCGAGCAATAAAAAAGCTGGAGGAAAAGGGATTTATCGAAAAAAAAGATGATTCGGAAAATAAAAAAATCCGCCGCTTATTTGTTACCGCGGAAGGATCAGAACTCGTACCGATCATCAAATTAGAAAACGATTATTCCAATCAAATCGCTTTGCAAAATTTATCCGAACAGGAAATCACGGCCTTTGCGGAAACCTTGAAGACAGTGGTCGCTAATATTGACGAGGAATGGTTATCCGCCAAAAAGGGCAATAAGTGGCCTTATTTAGAACAAAAAGAGGAGTAATCAAATGACAAAATTTATAGCAGATCCAACATTTTGGGAAGTATTCCCTGAAGCACAAATCAACGTATTGATCGTAAAAGGAATCAGCAACCAACAGAAGCAGGAAAATGATCCCTATTTGATTGATTTGCTAGCCAAGGGAAAGGAAGCGGCTAAAGGATTTTTGCTGGAAGAAACCTTTAGCCAAAATCCAGTGATTGCTGAATGGCGCGGAGCCTTTAGCCAATTCAAAACAAAAAAGGGTGCCCGATCTTCAATCGAAGCTTTGTTGAAAAGAGTCAGTCAGAATCGTGAATTTCATCCGATCAATCCGCTGGTCAATATCTACAACAGCATTTCGTTAGAATTTGCAGTTCCATGCGGCGGGGAAGACTTACAGAAAATTGCCGGAGACATTCATTTAGGTCAAGCCGTTGGCGGTGAATCCTTTTTACCATTAGGAGCTGAAGCGGACGCGCCAGCCTTACCGGGAGAAATTATTTATTACGACAATGAAGGGGCGATTTGCCGCTGTCTGAATTGGCGGGAAGCACAGCGAACGATGCTGACCGAAACAACCCAAGAGGTCATCTTTTTTATGGAATCGATCAATTCCGAGCAAGCTCAAAGAGCGAATCAAGCAATGCAAGAGTTAAAGAAACGAGTCGCTGAATACTTCGGTGTTGAGGGAAACGATTTCGTGGTGAGCGTTGAAGAATCACAGGTGAATAGTTAACGATTAAAGGCAAGGTCTTGTAGAGATCTTGCTTTTTTTATAAGTCAATTAGCTCTATGAGTGAAAAAATCTTTCTATTTCAATCTCAGCGATGCTATTCTAGAGACAAAGGAAATTTAAAGTCAGTACATTACTCTACGTTTTTTTTTGCAGCTTGGTTGGAGGAATACAGATGAATTATGAAGAATTAAAAGAAATACTACGGCAAGAAAATGAAATCGAAAAAATTCAACGTACGAAAGGGTACAATGTCAACGATCAGAATTTGCCATTTGAAGACGTAGCGATTCCCAAAATGCCTAGCAGTAACTTTTTCAAAGAAGGCAATATCTTTATCAACAAGCATCATCGCTACTCAGCAATGCCAAATCACACACACGAATTTGTGGAATTTAATTATATGCTTTCCGGCAGCTGTACTCAGTATGTCAATGAGAAAAAAGTCGTTCTGCAAGAGGGTGAAATTATTCTATTAGATAAAGATATTGTCCAGCGAATTGATCCGTTGAGTGAGGACGATCTATTGGTCAATATTTTGTTGAAGGATGAATCAATTACGACAGATATCATCATTAATATGGTCAAATCAACAGGATTGGTCAACGAGTTTTTGATGAATGCTTCAAATAAAACGGGGAAGCATGATGCGTTTATTCACTTTCATTGTGGAGGAAAGGATGAGGTCCAAAAAATAATTCAAAATCTTATTTCAGAATATCTTCAAAAGAGACGGTATTATATGCGAGCTGCCAATCTTTTACTCTCCCTTTTACTGATTGAATTGACTCGAATGATCGAAGAAGAAAGCTTGGACAATTATCAGAAAAAGGATGAAGAGATCATTTGTATCCTAAAATATATCGACATCCATTTTCGACAGCTTAGCTTGAAGGATTTGGCAAAAGAATTTGGTTATAATTCCAATTATATTGGGAATAAATTAAAAAAAGAAACGGGGCGGACATTTCAGGATTTGCTCAATTCTGCCAAGTATCAAACGGCATTGGAATTGATGAAGGAAACGGATAAAAGCATTGAAGAAATTGCCTATGAAGTTGGCTTCAATTCCTTGCCCTCGCTCTACAAGCTCTTTGCTAGATTCACTGATAAGACACCGAAACAAGTAAGAAATAAACTAACTTGAGTTGAAAAGAAAAAGATCTTCCTTATAAAAAGGGAGATCTTTTTTCTGTAGTTTGGATAAAAAACATCTGGCTTTCGGCCATAGTTGAAATTCTGTAATGCGCTTACAATAAGTCCATAAGTTGATCAGCTGATTAGAATGATGAAATGGAGTGTATGAGTGTGAGTAAAAAAAGTGATTCAAATAATTCGTTAGTGAAAAGGTATTCCCCACTAGCTACAGCCGCTGGAATAGGATCAATGTTAGGTTCGGGGTGTATCGTCGGACTATCTGCGACGATCCCAGTTTGGCAAAAAGGGTTGGAATTAACGACTGGGCAAGTCGGAATACTCTCTGGTGGTTTGACCTTTGCGATTGCTTTCGGTTCGATGTTCGCCGGAAATATTAGTAAAAGCTTTGGTTTGATTCGTTCCTTTAATTGGTTGAATCTATTTTATGCGATCGGCGCAGCAATTTGTCTTTTCTCGAATAGTCTTTTGATGTTGTTAGCAGGTGTGATTATTATGGGAGCTTCCTCAGGGGCAGACCTGCCAATTAGTTTGACGGTTGTTTCGCATGATGCACCGGACGAAACGACCTCTGCTAAGCTGGTTTCATCAACGCAGATTTTTTGGCAAATCGGAGTATTCATTTCTTATATTTGTTCCTTCCTGCTTTCTGGGATTGAAGGTGTTCTTGGCGCTAGAATCGTTTTCGCTATCTTATTTGGTTTTGCGATAGTGACTTGGCTGTGGCGGACTTTTTCGGTCAAATTCAAGATATTCCATGAAGAGGGCTATGCACGTCAAGCGGCGAATAAAACGATCAGCCAACCAGGACAAGAGGTTTCATTTAAAACCGTTTTGTTTGGTCAAAATAAAAACAAATATCTAGGTTTCTTTTTAGCAATCATTACATTTTATGTTTGTTGGAATCTATTAGCAAACACATGGGGACAATTTCAAACCTATGCATTGACCAACGCAGGAGCAAGTCAGACACAGGCTACGGGATTAGGGATCGTGCTAAATATCGTTTCACTCGCTACAACCATCGTTTTCGCTTCAATCTCTGGTGGAAAATATCGAAACAAAGCCTTTTTTATCGGTGCATTTGTTCAGTTTGCGGCGATGGTCGGCATGGCATTGATTGGAGGCGGAGCTGGATTTATCGCCTTAGCAATCACAATCGCTTTCTACAATTTCGGGAATCCTTTAGCAGGGGAGGCGATTTATAAAGTCTGGACACAGGAATCCTTTCCAGCGGAAACTCGTGCCTCACTACAAGGATTCATCAATGGTTTTTCAAGACTGTGTTGTGGCCTCTTTGCTTTCATCACACCGTATCTAGTGATGCCGGATCGTATTCAATCATCAATGATCGGATTTGCGGGTATTGTTTTATTAGCGACAGTCGCTGGAATAATCATGATGAGATTACAGAAGAAATATGGAACATCTGAAAATCATGAAGTCGAAGCGAGTCAAGATCTAGATGTCAAAGTATAACTAAAACAGTTAGTGAGGAGAATGAGCATGGCTTTTACCTTTCAAATTAATAATGATGTGGTTTGGGATTACGATAAAAACTTATTGGATAGAGCAGAGGCTAACATCCCAAGATTGATCGAAACGGAAATTCATCCGATTGGGATCGTGGAACGAATTTCTGAGAAACAACGGGTAAATGACTTTGAGCTGATTAAAAGTGAAAAGAATAGCCTGTCTTTAAGTGACTATCCTTTAGGTCGAGGAGAATCATTGATTTTAGATTTAGGAGATCACTACGTTGGTCAATTCAGTATTGATATAGCTTCAGTGGGTTCGCCAATGGATGCCCCTTTATATTTACGATTGAAATTTGCTGAAGTACCGTCAGAATTGTACGCCGATTCAGCAGACTACGATGGCTGGCTATCACGTTCTTGGATTCAAGAGGAATACATTCATCTCGATGTTTTGCCTGCCAAGCTGCAATTACCTAGACGATATAGTTGTCGCTACGTTGAGTTAACGGTGATTGATACTTCACCAAAATGGAAAGCTAGCTTCAGCAATCCACTGTTTATTGCAAAAAGTTCTGTTTCCGTGGATCAATTACCAAAGGTGACTATTGAAGACGATGAATTGAAGGCAATCTACAATGTATCCGTAAAAACTCTTTTAGATTGTATGCAAACTGTTTTTGAAGACGGTCCAAAACGCGATCGCCGGCTATGGCTGGGAGATCTGCGTTTACAGGCTTTAGCCAATTACTATACTTTTAACGATTTGTTCCTAGTTAAACGCTGTCTATATCTTTTTGCTGGTATGCATACAACGGAAGGAAAAATTCCAGCAAATGTGTTTACCGAACCTGAGTTGACTCCAGACGATACGTTCTTGTTCGACTATAGTCTTTTCTTTGTAACTTCTTTATACGATTATATTGAGCATACCAATGATTATGATGCATTGGAAAATCTGTACCCAATCGCAAAAAGAGCTGTAGACTTAGCGACTAAACAGGTAGACAACGAGGGTCGATTAGTTTTGACGGAAGAATGGCCTGTGTTTGTCGATTGGTCCAACGATTTTGAAAAATCAACGGCTGGACAAGCGATCATGATTTATACCTTAAAAAGATATCTAAAATTGGCTGAAGCCTACAATGAACCAGAAAAAGCAGTTTATCAACAGCTTTTAGACAAAATGATTGAATTTTCTAAACAGAGTTTATTTGATAAAAAGCAAAGACAGTTTATCGTCGAAGAAACTAGTGAAGTAAATGTTGCCAGCCAAGTATGGATGGTTTTAGCGGAAGTTTTTGACACGAAAAAGAATCAGAAAATCATGCAGGAAACGGTGAAGCAGCATTTTCCAATAAAAGGAATCGCCACTCCATATATGTATCATCATGTTGTGGAAGCACTGTTCATCGCCGATTGCTCCGAAGAGGCAATCAAGCTGATGAAAGATTATTGGGGAAAAATGATTGAGTTAGGTGCCGATACTTTTTGGGAAGCATTTAAACCGGAGGAGTTAGACTTTTCACCTTATGGCAGTCCGATTCTAAATAGTTATTGCCATGCATGGAGCTGCACACCAGCGTATCTGATCGGCAAATATTTACTAGCGAAAGAATAGAGAACGACTAGTTTTGAAGATTCTGGATTGAGCATCCATCAATGCTCAATCCAAGATTTTCTGAAGGTATTGAAAGCGTTTGTACTCAATGGACAGGTTATAAAAAGGAGTTTTATTATGGAAACGACACAAACAAATCAGGTAAAAAACAAGCGGACAAATAAGTGGCAACAGCGCATCGGCTATGGCGTATCGGATTTAGCCTGCAATCTTATTTGGCAGATGATCTCGCTGTATCTTTTGTATTTTTACACGGATATCATGCATTTGAGTGCAGCTTCGATTAGTTTAATGTTTGTTGTCACACGTTTTGTCGATGGTATGACAGACTTACTTGTCGGCTATTTGATTGATCATACCAATACACGCTGGGGAAAATCACGACCCTATTTTCTTTTCGGAGCGATACCGTTTGCACTATTTGCTTTTCTTTGTTTCAATGTGCCTGATTTCTCGGCCTCAGGAAAGCTGGTATACGCGTATGTCACATATTTTGGTCTATCATTAGCTTATACTTTAGTAAATGTTCCGATGGCTTCGATTTTGCCAAGTCTGACAAATGACACGGAAGAGAGAACTGCGCTGTCGACTTCACGCAAGTTCTTTGCCTTTTTAGGAGCGACCATTGTCAGTTCGACGGCCTTAACTTTAGTCGCCTTTTTCGGAAACGGAAATGAACGAATCGGATTCAAAATCGTGATGGGGATTTTTGGAATTATCGGATGTCTTCTGTTTTTCTTTACCTTCTTCAGTGTGCGAGAATTACCGATGCGCAGCTCAAAAAGTGTATCGCTGAAGACCGTTTTTATCTCTTTAAAGCAAAACAAACCTTGGCTGATCTTCGCGGTGAACATTCTTTTCATGTGGACAAGCTTTTTCATCCAATCTAGTGCCTTGGTCTATTATTTTTCAGTTGTCGTTGGCAATAAGACACTTTCGATCACAGTTGCGACTATCATGTCAGTAGTTCCAATGTTCGCAAACTTCTTCGTTCCGATGTTAGCCAAAAAAATAGGAAAAAGAAACTTATATATTTTATCTTCCAGTATTCAGTTGATTGGATTGGTTATTATTATGTTTGCGGCTAAGGCTGTAGCTGGAATATTGTTCGGTGCGTTTATTTCAGCAATCGGTTATGGAATAAAGGAAAGTATCTACTTTTCGATGCAAGCCGATCCTGTGGATTACGGGGAATGGAAGACAGGAGTCAATGTTTCGGGTTCACTTTCAGCGATTAACGGTTTTTTGGGGAAAGTCGCACAAGCAATTTCCGGTGGATTAGCTGGAGCTCTCCTTGCTTGGGGAATGTACAAACCAGGCGAAGCGGTCCAAACCGGCAAAGCAATGTTTGCGATCCAAGCGATGTATCTCTACGTTCCAATGATTTTGATTTTCTGTTCAATTATCACGATGTTGTTTTACAACTTGGACAAAATCTATCCTACAATAAAAGCGGAGTTGGAAGAAAGAAGAAACGTATAATCATTTAGTGAACATTAAAAAGCAATCAGCTAAGCAAGGAGGCTTAGCTGATTGTTTTTTCTGTCTATAAATACTTCGCCAACCCAGCAGCGATCCCATCTTCATCGCAAGTCAGTGTCACGTCATCCGCGATGGCTTTCAAGTCATCCACGGCGTTGCCCATAGCGACACCGATTCCCGCGTATTCGATGATTGAGCGGTCGTTATGACCATCGCCAAAGGCAATCATGTTGTACGAATGAATACCCAAATCAGGGAAAACAGTATTTAAAGCTTTTGCTTTATCGATTCCTTTATCCGTGAATTCAAAATAAAAGGGTGCCGAGAAGGCCGCAGTGACGGTTTCGTCGAATGGCGCATGGATCGCGTCAGCATTTTCCTGCAAATAATCCGGTTGTGCCGCGATCAAGATTTTATTGATCGGGAAGGTCGCGAAGGCGGCCAAATCATCGATCTCACAAAGTTTAAAGTTTCCGCCGCGAGATTCATATTCAATAATATTGAAATCGCCGTCTGGCAGATGCAGCGTATTGTTGTAAACGTCATTTACATAAAGATAGTCTTCCTTGTCAATCATCGGCATTACGTCGAATTTCTTCAAGTGCTCTAAGATTGCCTGACCTGTTTCAACACTCATTGCCTGATTGAAAACGACTTCCTTGGTTAGGCAATCGGTCACTCGTGAACCGTTGTAAGAAACGAGATAGCCTTCATATTTCGTCATTTCTAACTGTTTCGCTAGGTCCAACATCCCCGTCGTTGGACGGCCTGAAGCTAAAATCACCTTGATTCCTTTTTCTTGAGCGGCGATCAAGGCCTGTTTGGTTTTTTCTGAAATTACTTTTCCTGTAGTTAATAACGTGCCATCGATATCCAGTACAATCGCTTTGATATCCATTCCATCACATCCTATTCGTATTACTTTAAGTCTACTATCGGCCAGAAGTGATGTAAATGGTTTCATTTGTAAATCACGTTGGAAAATAAGGAGGATTCCCATTTTAATAATAGGAAGCCTGTTGTATTTTTTAGTTCCAATAATTGTGAATAACGAACGTTTTCTTATGGTCGATTAAATAGCTTTAATAATAAAAGAAAATTGAATTCGCCCCTTTTTATTTGTGATACTATTATAGTTGGATAACAATTATGGTTTTATCTCTTATATAATAACTGTTATTAAATAAGAGTTGATTGAATAAACACACGTGGGTAGAGGTGTTAATCAATTGGCGGCTCCGCCGTGAAAATGTGAACGTTTCCTGTTGGAATAGACAATGAAAACGTGCGTTGTGGCAGGAATTTATGCAGAAATAAACGAATTTAGATGTCACAAATTAAATGAACCTTATTTTTTGAGAAATTGAATTTATTAGATGCAGGATTATTCTTAGTTGATTTGGAGGAGATATAGTGGATTTTCGTGAAATATTAGGGACAAGTAATAAACGCAGATTGAGATTAATTGAGTTGATGTATTATAGTCGCGAGGGGTTGCCAAGTGAGAGAATTCTCAACGAATTGGAATGTTCGTTGCCGATTTTATTAAACGATATCAGCCTGATTAATGAGCTCCAAGACAACTTTATTGTCGAGAAGGTTAAGGGGCTGTATCGGGTTAAGCTAAAAGATGATGTAAGCATCGGAAAACTCTACTCTGAAGCATTGACCACCGCACCTGAATTCCAGATTATGGAACAACTGCTCTTTGAGAGCTGTGACAATATCAGCGAGTTATCAAGCCTGTTGTTTTTGAGCACCTCAAACATCCAACGTTACTTAAAAAAGATCGAGCCCTCCTTAAATAAAGCGGGGATTCTTTTACTGTATCGCCCGTTGCGCCTAGAAGGAAAAGAAAGTGTCATCCGCCATTTCTTCTATCGCTATTTTATTGAAAAGCAATATACGCTAAAGTATTCATTGCCGGAAATGAACGACGATCAAATCCAGTCGATCGAAAAATTCATCATTGAATTTACTAAAATCAATCACTTAGCCAAAAAGCATATTTTCCATAAACGCCTTACCTATAGTGTTTTTATCAGTTTGTGGAGAATTAAAAATGGTCATCATTACGCACCTGAAGAATTGCGTACGCAGGGTTTGCTGCTGCCGGAAAAAGAGCGAATCAATGATTTTAGCAGAATGATCCGCCTGGTTTTCAATCTGCGCTTAACCGATGTGATTATGCGAGATTGTTTATGGGTTTCCTTCTCTGATTCGATCGTTTTCAGCAGAGAACATCGGGAGGCCGCCTTAAGCGATAATCCTCGCTATACTCGTTTATTCAATGCTCATTTAGCATTGACGGAGCGCTTTACAAAATTGCTTGGCGTTTTTTATGATAAGCAACGTCTGCTGGAACTGACGACTGTTTTAGTTAATGACGTCTATCTCTATGATGAAGACGGCGAATTTCTAACGATTCTGCGGAAAAGCCGGACTGTTTTTTTAGAGATGGTCAAGCTGATGCACCGATTTGCGGTGGAGAAGGTTACAAGAATCGTTGAGGAATTTGTTCAAGAAAATAAGATGTATCAGCAAGTAGATTTTATTACCAATTATGTTTATCTTTTGCTGACAGAGGAAGTCGATACGCTGGAGCTGCTGGCCTCTCAGGATAAAACGATCCATTTACTGCTTCTTTCTGATCTATCGCCAACAGAGGAAAAATTCATTTCAAAGGTTCTTAAGCAAATCGTTTATGGAAATTTTGAGATCCATCATTTTGAAGATGTATGGGAAGGCAGCAAAGATGTTTTCCAAAGAATTCTGTCCTACGACGGTTTGATTACCACCGGATCGATCGAAGGGCTGCCTAAAGATTTTCCACTGGTTTCAATGGACCCATACGTTACACCACAGGCGATTGTTTCTATTCAGAATTTAGTCAATGAAATCTCAGAGAGAAGCAATTACCATTACGTTGGTGAGAAAAAAACGATTGAGTGATTGGTCCTACAGCGAAAACAAGTTCAACTCAAAAAAGGACAAAACGAAGCTGTTCCTCGTTTTGTCCTTTTTTGAATTCTTTTTTACCAATGGCTACAACACTTCTTTTTCCGCCGATTTCACTGGAACTAGGCCATATTTAAACGTGAAAAATAGGTAGGTAAAGCCAATAATCGTTCCCGCAGTTCCATAAACCGCATCCATGATATCCGCCGTATTCATGAACCCCATCAGCGTTTCGCAAACAAAATTTCCGAATAAAAGCAGCACGCCTAGAATCAGGACGGAACGAAATTTTACCCCGGTTACCAGCCAAGTATTGCCGATGCCCAAATAAAAAATCAAACTTAGCGATAGGTTGGAGATATGTGAGTGGATCTCAGGATTAATTACAACAAAATCAGGAATCGGCACACTTAGCCATCGCCCGATAGTCAATAAAAAACCGATAAAGAGCAAAAGAAAGTAACAGATCCAAGATGCTTTTTTTAATGTGTATTTTGCTTCAATCTTCATTGATTCACCTCAATAAAAATTATACCGTGTTGCAAAAAGATTACAATAAGCCGGGTAAGTAAAATCTAAGAAGACTAAAGATATATAATGCTTTATTGGTGATTTAATGGTCATTTGAAAAAATCTGCTTTGACAAGTTAATGAAGTAAAAAAGGAAGCATAAGAACGTGAGATTACGTTCTTATGCTTCCTTTTTTTAGAATGTGGATGACAGGAATCGAACCTGCACCTCGTATTAAATGAAACAAACCGTCGTTTTAAGTCCCATTTCTGAGTTTAAACACCAAGTTCATCCACAAGAAGAGTGTAAGACACCTAGCTTATAGAAAGCTTAACTGTCTAAACACTAATTAGAAAATTCTAATAAGCGTATACAACACATTGAAGAAAGCGCTTTACGCAAGCTTTTTTGACACCTTAGATGGCTATCACAGGTGTTTTTAATTGCAAAAGACTGAGCGTTAAAAATGAAATTTATCAATTGGTCGTGTATGTTGATACTATTGCTCCCTTATTTTTGTCATTTTAATTAACGATTTTTTTAAAATCTAATATAAAAGTTAAATTATTTTTCAAAATTAAAAAAATTGAGTTTTCAGCAATGTAGATTGGTTTAATAGCAAGATTAGAATAAGTATAAACAAATCGTTATTTATTCTCATTTAAGTATGTGAAGGGTTGCCCAGCTTACTGCTAATCCTGAAATAAACTTTAACGCTCAATAATATAACACTCATTATTTTATTACTATTTATTAAACAAAAGTAAGCTCATAATTTGTTAAAAACACGGAGTTTCCCTAATATTTATAACTATATTATCAATTTACTTTAAAATTAATATAAAAAATGGGTAATAGCTGTGATAATATCTAAAACGTGAAGGAGGTGAAAAAAATGGTGCAACGTAAAATAAAAGTCTTACTGTTATTGACCATTTTGCTCCCAAATCTGTATGTTCCTACGGTTAACGCAATAGAAGAATCAAGCTCAGTTACGGATTCTTCTGAGATAACTACAGAAAGCAGCAAGAACAGTATCGATACAATAAGTTCTTCGCCGCTTACGAAGGATACGAGTGAGAATTCTAAAGAGGATAGCACTGAGAGTACAGAAAGCTCGAAGGAAATGACTGATGAAACCGAAAGTTCAGAAGTGAACGAGGAAAAATCCAAAGTCCAAAAAGCGGAACTCAATTTACTAGCAGCAAACGAGGCAGCCGTGAGTACTTGGTCTGACTTTGTAATTGCCGTTCGTGATGAATCGATCACGAAGATCATATTGACCGCAAGTTTTGGCAACCCTAGTGCTTCTGATTCTAGTTTATCGGGCTATCAGCGAAAGAATGATCTAGAAATTGATGGGCAAGGACACCGAGTAGATTTTAGAAATTCATCCATTTATCTGGGTTCGCCAACGAATGCAATAGGGCTATTCCATATGCATGACATCGTATTGAATCAAAACTATGCCGGGGCCAGTTCAGAAGATATTGTTGGAAATCGTTTAAATTATACCAACGGGGCCAAATGGAAGTATCGTTTCGGAAATATCACTGCGGAGTCAGGGGTTCAACGTTTGGCAAGAGCTTCACATGCGGAAGTTACGGTTTACGGCAAGATGGACCTTAATACACGGGCAGAAAACTTTTATCTAGGCAGTTTGATTATGGAAGACGGGACAGATTATAAGGGAAACGTAAACAACTACAACTTTTCAGTCTTTTGGTATAACGTGGCAGCCAGCGCAAGTTCAACTGGAGCCTCTAGAGAATTTACGATTGGAAAGAATTGCCGCGTGGATGTCGGACAAACGCAAACAGTTGGTCGAACATATCCGGCAGTTTTTGAACATTATTTGTCATTAACTGTTGGCGAGAATAGTGTTTACAATGTCGATATGCCCGGTAATGCGGTGCGTTTTGACGATGTTGGTGCGGGGATGACGATCAAGAAAGGCGCTATTGTCAACTTAACAAGTAAACAAACAGCAGGTTCGATCGTGGCCTTTAGTGCAAACAACACATACTTAAATGCGGAAACCGGCAGTTACCTTTATGTCATCGGATCGAGTAATCAGCCGCTGATCAACTTGGCAGCCAATGGAACGGGAACAGGAACGGTCACAAGAACCGGAAATAACTTTACGTTAAACAGTCCCGCACAATATGACTTGCGAAATCTGAATGATAGTCAAAGCGCGGTTAATTTAGCATCGCTTAATAATGCGAACAATACGTTTTCAATTCTTGATTCGGATATTGATTTATGGAAAGTTGGTGTGCCTGTTTTAGGACCATCCTCTGAAACCTATGCAAAAGTTCCAAGTTTCAAGGTTGAAGGAAGTGGGACAAGAGAGGTAGTAACGACTTCTGTTGCTGATCTAGATAAGTTTAAGCAGGCAAATTTCCGGCGGATTTCCGGGATGAACCAGGAGCCGAAGATCGAATGGACACCTGTCACTGATGCGGACAAAACGATCAAAGGACGCGTAATCATCGGCGAGGTACCAGACAATAATGGGTTAGTAGCTGGGGAAATTAAATACATTCCTGTCTACGCTTCAGAAGATCAGGCAAAAGTGAAGCTGACAGACACTCATGGCAATGTCAGAGACAATTTATCCACGGATGTGAATGGCTATGTTTCCTATACGGATACGAATGACCCGATTCAGTTTCAAAAAGCAGGAGAAAAGATCTCCGGAATCGCAGAGCGCGGTCCATGGATCACAACTGATCCAATCGAAAGTACAGTGATTGATGCAACACCACCAGAACCCGCCAAAGTAGATCATGCGGATGGCATCCAAAGCATTACTACGAAAATAACGGGAACTGGGGAACCTAACAGCATTATAACACTAACTGTGAACGATCAACCATCAGGAATTTCAGCTCAGCAAGTAGGAGCGGATGGCAAATGGGAGATCGATATTTCAAATCTACACATTGTCAGAGGAGATATTTTGCAATTCTTCTTACAAGATCAAAGCGGCTTGATTACGGAGCTAAGTGAATCCGAACGGCCAAGTACAAATAACGCCATCGGAAATATCAACCCTAAAAATGATATGACCTATCGCGATGCAACCTTCAAGGCAGCGACAAAAATTACCGTTGTCGGGAATTTATCCTTAGTTTCCGTGCCTGCCGGACTTGATTTCGGGAACAATCAGGTATCGAACAAGACAGAAAATTATCGTCCAACCATTAGCGGCGATCTTGTTGTTTCGGATACTCGCGGCGGAGCAAGGAAACCATGGCGTTTAACCTTGAGTCAGTCAGAAGAACTGAAGAACGGTTCGATTTCACTAGAAGATGCGTTGTATTACACCTCTCAATTAGGAGAAAAACAAATCTCGACTGCTTCGCAAATCGTGGAATCGGGAGAATTCACTTCTGACGGCTCGAAAGACATCTCTGCAGATTGGACAGGCGAGAATGGCTTCAAATTGACCGTTCCGGTTGAAAAGCAGCGAGTCGGTGATTATTCAGGAAAACTGTCATGGCAATTAGAAGATGTCCCAGGAAATTAGGTGAGTAGATGAAACGATTATTAATAAAAAGCTTACTAGTAGGGCTGCTGCTTTTCAGTGCGGTACCTGTTTTTGCGGCAGACGCTAATTATGATAGTAACGGGGTGACAGCCTTCTATGGAAAATATGAATACCCGAAAGAGGACCCGAATAAAAAGGATCCGTCTAAGAACGAAGAGTCAACGCTTGTTCCTTCAGAGGAAACGGCAGCAGGCACTGGTTCGATAACGACACCCAATTATTCGAGTGCCTTGCCTTCATATAAGGGAGAAGGAACGATTATTCCAGTAACGGGAGATACATCGAACATACTGACGTCAATCATAGGGCTCGCTTTGTTAGTACTAGTCTTTTTAAAACTAAAGGAGGTCGAGAATGCTGAAAAACAATCAACTATTTAGTTTTCTTCTCTTGACCTGCTTACTTTTTGTTGGAGCAACGGCAGTCCATGCAGATGATTCTGATACACATATGAACTATCAACGTGGCGGGGCTATCGTCAAACCACTCGATCCGCTGCTGCCCGATCCAAACAAACCAGTCGTTCCGGTTGATCCCACTGATCCAGCGGGTCCGCCAGTTGGTACAGGCGGCAGTCTTTCACTGGATTTTGCTTCAAGCTTTCAATTTGGCAATCAAGCAATTTCAACGAAAGATAAAACCTACTATGCGCTGGCACAAGAATATACCGATTTTGACGGCACTAAGAAAAAAGGACCAAATTATGTTCAAGTTACCGATGTCCGCGGAACTGCCGCTGGATGGGAACTGAGTGTAAAACAAAATGGACAATTTCAAACTGCTGAGGCGCAGGAACTGAAAGGTGCAGAATTGATTTTCAACCAAGGAGCAATGATTTCGAATCTTTCAAATACGTATGCTCCTTCAGCTAATACGACCTTTGACCTGCCGCTTGATGCCGAGATCAATGTAGCAACTGCTCACACGGATAAAGGAATCGGCACTTGGCTGTATCGATTTGGCACCAACGAAACTACAGGTGCGCAGGCGATTCAATTAAAGGTTCCCGGCAAATCAGTAAAATACGCAAAAAAATACCAAACCTCATTAACTTGGACGTTAAAAGACGTACCTTAAAGAAAGAACTTCATTCAAAAAAAATACTTCAATAGGAGAATAATTCATGAAAAAAGTAAGCTTAATGACTGTCGCAACGTTAGCGGCTTTATCACTATCAACCATCGGCGGCGTGGTTTCTCATGCGGCAGATGCAGAATATGATTCAAATGGTGTGGTTGAATTCATTCCAAATCCAGATCCGACAAAACCAGTTGATCCAACCGATCCAGATCCAACTAATCCAGTAGAACCAGTAGATCCGACTGATCCTAATGGGCCAAATCCCGGAACGGACGGACCATTGTCAATCGACTACGCGTCTTCTTTGGATTTCGGGGTAAACAAGATTACCAATAAAGACGAAGTGTATTATGCACGTGCACAACAATTCAAAGATAACCGCGCGGCGACACCAAACTATGTTCAAGTTTCTGATAATCGCGGAAACAATGCCGGCTGGACGTTGAAGGTAAAACAAAACGGGCAGTTCAAAGCAGCAAGTACGCTAAATGATACGCTGACCGGATCAGCAGTCAAATTAAGCAGCCCAACAGTTGCAAGCAACTCAACTGCCGTACATCCAACAGCAGCTGCAACGATCGAACTTGATCCAGCAGGAACGGAAAGTTTAGTTATGTCCGCGAAAAAGGATCAAGGAGCAGGAACTTATGTTGATCGTTGGGGAACTGTTGAAACAGTCAAAGAGTCCGATAAAGATGGAAACGAAGTGGACGCGGACGTAACCAAAGCAATCACGTTATCTGTGCCCGGCAGTACGCCGAAAGATGCGGTTAAATACAGTACTTCATTAACATGGAGTTTATCAGACGTACCAGGTAACTAAATTCTTACTATAAAAAAGGAGAGAAACACATGAAAAAAATTGGTTCTTTATTATTGGCAACAAGTATTTTGGCAAGTCTAGCTTTAGGTGCAACGACAACACTAGCGGCAGATGGCGGAAGTTATGATTCAAACGGCGTGATCACATTTACACCAAACACCGATCCAACTAAACCGGTTGATCCCGTAGATCCGACTGATCCGGTGACTCCAGTAGATCCAACTGATCCGACTGGTCCAAAACCAGGAACAGCAGGACCTTTGTCGATCGATTACGCTTCAAGTTTAGATTTTGGCACACAAAAAATCACGTCAAAAGATGAAATATACAAAGCGAAAGCGCAAAAATACATTGATAAAGACAGCGTTGAAAAAACCGGTCCTAACTTTGTACAGGTAACAGATAATCGTGGGACTGAAGCAGGTTGGACACTACAAATGAAACAAAATAGTCAATTCACAACGGCTGATGCAGATGTATTGACGGGAGCAGAAATTGTTTTCAAAAACGGAAATGTCGTGACTGCTTCAGATTCAGAAAAACCTACAGGTAAAACAACGATTACCGCTGATCCTTCAGGTGCATTAAAAGATGTGATGTCGGCTAAAGTAGACCAAGGTGCGGGTACTTATCTGCTTGATTGGGGTACAGATGCGGCTACCGCTGCTGAAAGTATTGAACTAAGCGTACCAGGTTCAACAACTAAATATGCGAAAAAATACTCTACTACATTCACATGGGTTTTAACTGACGCTCCAGGAAACTAATAATAAAGATTTTTGAAGAAGGGATGTTTCCAGCATCCCTTTCTTTCACTGAAAGGACTATGAAACAATGACCTATAGAAAACTGACTATGCTGTTTGCAACCTTATTAAGCCTGATAATTTGTACTGTACCAAGTTATGCCTCCGAGTTTAATTTTGCGGTAACACCTAAAACATCAACGAATCAAATTGATAAAGACAAAACCTATTTCGATTTACTGCTGGCACCAAATCAAGAAGATACATTGACCGTCGATTTACGCAATGATACGGATAAAAAAGTCGTTGTAGAGGCTCATATTAATAGCGCGACAACGAATAATAATGGCGTTGTCGAATATAGTAAGAATGATATCAAAACAGATAAGTCGCTGAAGTATAATATGAAGGATTATGTTGAGGCACCAGAACAAATCACCTTAGAACCGCAATCGGCTGCAGAATATAAAGTAAAAATACATATGCCTAACGAAAAATTTGACGGTGTCATCGCTGGCGGAATCACCTTTAAAGAAAAAACAGCCGAGGGTACGGAGAATACGTCAGATGAAAATGACAAGGGTCTAGCAATCAAGAACGAGTACTCATATGTTGTGGCATTATTGATGCGTCAAGCTACCGATAACGGCTCACCAGATTTGAAGCTGCAAAGTGTTACTCCAAATCAACGAAACGCACGAAACGTTATTCAAGGAAATTTGCAAAATCCTAATGCCACCTATTTAAATCAATTAGCGACAAAAGCGACGATTACCAAAAAAGGAAGCTCCGAAGCACTTTATACCGACGATCAGGCTGAGATGCAAATGGCGCCGAACTCCAATTTTAATTTGTCCGTGCCGTTGAAGGGCGAACGCCTAAAAGCAGGGAAGTACACGATGAAAATCGAGGCCTATGGACAGAAAGATTCGGACGGCACATTTAAATTCAAAGAAAAAGACAGCCAAAAGGAAGAAAACTTCCGTTATCATTGGTCGTTAGAGAAAGACTTTGAGATCAAAGCAGACGAAGCGAAGAAATTGAATGATTCAGACGTCACAATCAAGAAAGATTACACATGGTTATATATCTTGATCGGTATTCTATTACTAGTATTAATTATCCTATTTATCGTATGGCGTAAGAGAAAAAATGACAAAAAAGACTCGGAGTAGCCTTATTCTGCTATACTGCTTAGCCATCTTTTTATTGTTTCTGCCTTTTATGAAGCAAGTTTTGATTATCTATCAAACAGAACATGTAACGGTCAAAACTGTCGATACCAATGAACGCACAGAAAATGTTCCGTTAGAAGCAGTTCAGCCACCTGATTTAGCTGCCGTGCTGGCATTTGAAAATAAGCAAACCTATCAGGCGACGGGACAAATCATCTTACCAAAGGTGGACATCGATTTGCCAGTTTTCACCGGAGTCACGGATCAGCAAATGCTGATTGGTGCAGGTACTTTATTTCCGGAACGAACACCTGAAAAGCAAAATATTGTAGTGATCGGGCATCATTTAGGCAGAAATAATTTATTGTTTGGTCAGTTATTGGATGTAAAAGTCGGCGAGAGTGTCTATTTGAGTTATCAAGGCGAGTTTTATCAATATATCATTAACCAAACCAAGATTATCCAGCAAACAGAGCTGAATGTTTTAGATGATCGGGGAAAAGCTGAAATCACCTTGATAACTTGCGATAAACCAACTCGAACGGACCAACGGTTTGTTGCGAAAGGACAGCTTGTGAAGCATCCCAGTCAAAAAAGCAAAGAGCAAGTATTGCAGCAAAGGGAAGCAATCCAGAAAAACAATAAGCGTAAAAATAGATCTTACTGTGTAATCGTCATAGCTTTGTTTCTGCTATGTTTGGTGATTGGGATCAGAATAATCACTAAAATCAGTCAGTAAGTTTACGAACCTTTCATTTTTACCGGTATCCAAAGTACGCATAGTAAAGTAACTATTTTAGTTCGAACAAGGAGTGATGAGATGAAGAAAAAAATGGCACGTTCAGTGATGCTCGCATTTGGAGCATCGATTTTCCTGTTTTCAGAACAGGTCTTTGCCAATACAGTCATCTATGATCCCTTGGATCCGCAAAATACCATCACGCCAGTACCAAATGAAGAACATGATGATCAAATCAGGGACTCATCGACAAATGAAGTTGTAATCGACTCAAGCACAACCGAAACTAGCACCGCCAATACAGCAACATCCAAAGTTTTGAAATTTTCGGAAGATGAGCAAAATACGAGAGACCAAGACAGTAAGGACAACCGCTCGCTGGAACCTAATATCCAACCAAAAAAGATAAAAGCCGCGAATGACTTTCCAGCAGTGAGTCCGTACGTACCAAAAATGAAAAAGGCTCCAAAAAATCAGGTGTTAGTGTTAAATGATGACTTTTTCTCGCAGTTAGGTACAATAGATGTACCACCAGATGGTAGCAGCGGATCAGCTGGATCCCCGAATGAGTTTGCCGATATTGCACAAAGTGCCTATTTATTATCAGGAATTGTGTTGTATGGAGAGGCGAATGGGAAATTAGAGGCGAGAGCGAGTGATTATTTTGCTGGATAATTTTTTAGCAAAAGAAGAGTGGCGAAAGTATCAACTTTTAAAGCGAGTAGAGCGTAGTTCCTATTTTGCATTAACGAAAAAGGAACTTATGGACTATTTGGAAATCTCAAACTATGTGCTGAAAAGCACGATCGATCAATTGATACTTGATTTAGAACGATTTGGTTTGGCGGAGGAAATTCATCTTTTTGTGGAGGAACCCTTCGTTCAATTAGAAGTAACGGGAACGGCAAGTTCGGAAACACTGTTGGAAAACTATGTGGAAGAATCAATTAGCTTCAATATCCTGCTTGGTGCAGTTTTAGGAAAATACAAGTCATTAAATGAACTGTCGGAAAAAGAGATGATCAGCTATCCGATTGCTCATAGTACGTACAAAAAGCTGAACAAGTATTTGGCAGCATTTGATCTGACAATCGATAAAAAATTTCGTTTGTCGGGGAAAAGTGAAAAGAATGTCCGTTTGTTTTTGACGGAATTATTTTCACGTATTTATAAGGGCAACGATCATATTTTTGATCACTCGGATACGACTCGGGTACAGGCTGTACAGAAGTCGTTGGCAACAGAAACGATCAGTATTCATCAAAAAATTAATTTGCAGCATTACTTGTGTGTCACTAATCTTAGAATTCAGCAGCAAAAATATATGGAAACATCAGAACAGAGCATTCTTTTGAAGGAAGAGCCTAGTCAAGAAATTTCAAAGGCTCTCTTAAACGCTGTTCCTGAAGAATTTCAAGCTGCCGAATGTTCTGCTTTCTTCTATTATTATGCTGCTCGTTCAGAGAATTTGAGCAGCAAGCTAAATTTGAGTGAAAATGCCCAAATTGCAAAGTGGAGTGGGAATTTACTGTCTAGCTTGATTCGGGCATTTCCCAAGTTAGCGCTTGATGAAGAGAAGCAACGTGCTTTTCTCACACATAGTCATTTTTTGCATTTCCAATTACTAGAAACAAGTTCTGCTTATGAAACGATTCAACCCGAAATTAATATTGCTTATTTTCAACAAAATTTTCCGGCAGTTTTAGAATTCTGCAGGGTCTACATTACCCGCTTGCAGCAGACCGATCCGGAACTGTTCAAGAAGAAAAAACAGCTCCTTTTTCAGTATCTATTTTTAGTTTTAGATTCTTTCCCCAAAAGTATGCTGTTAGAAACAGTTAACGTATATGTTGATTTTTCTTTTGGGAATTTGTATAACGAATTCATTATGGAAAATCTGGCATTTTTCCAGTTAGTTGGTGCAGAGGTCGTTTCAGAAATCGGCCCGGCAGATATTTTGTTGACGGATTCGAGAGATTTGGGAAGAGAATACAATAAAGAGTGTATTGTCTGGCTGGCGCCGCCCCGCCCACTTGATTGGGCAAATTTAGGTCAGAAAATTATCCAAAAACGCTCGGAGAAGGGTAGCTCTATGGAATAATCTGAGAATCAATATGATCGTGATGGTATGATAAATAATGAATGTAAAAACGCGTTCGGAAGGTCGTTTTGATTACTTTGCAAAGTAATCATCCCGTTCTGGATGTTTTTTTAGCTTTGATTTGTCATTTACTCCTGTATTTTCCAAAAGGCAAAGAATTGTATGGTATTATTGTGAAAGAAGGATGAATGAAGACAAGGAGAGCCCAAATGAATTCAGAAGAACGCCGCGCATTTATCATCAGAGAATTGGAAGAGAATCATGCAGTTAAAATATTGGATCTTAGCAAACGATTGAAGGTAACGAGAGAAACCATCAGAAAAGATTTGTATCTTCTCGAGAAAAAAGGTCTGATCAAGAAGATCCATGGTGGTGCCGTTCTAGAAACGACCAATCAGGAAACGGATTACGAAAAACGGAAAAATGAATTTCATGCTGAAAAGACCGCAATCGCCAAAAGAGCAGCCTCTTATATTGAAGAGGGAGATACCATCTATCTTGATTACGGAACGACTACGTTAGAGTTGGCAAAAGAAATCTTGAAGATGAAAAATGTGACGGTAGTAACGAACACTATCCCGATTGTGAATCTCTTATTAGCTAATGAATCCATTGATTTGATCATTCCGGGCGGAATTGTCAGGAATAATGAATCGTCATTATATGGACCATTCGCGTCAAACAATATTAAAGATATTTTTGTCACTATCGGCTTTTTCGGCTGCAGCGGAATCGACGCAGCAAGAGGGATCACCTCGCATCATACAGGTGAAAATTTAGTCTCAAAAGAGATGATCGAGCATAGTCAAACGACGATCGTTTTAGCGGATCATAGTAAGTTTGGTACAGTCGCATTGAATAAAACGGCTGCTTTTGATCAGCTTGATATCGTCATCACAGACACTCCGAGAAATAAAGAAGAGTATCAACAGTATACCCAACAAGGTGTGGAGCTGGTTTACAGCTCAAATGAATCTGAAGAAGAATAGTGCATATGAAACAGGCCGTGGACATTAAGGTTCACGGCCTGTTTTTTTGCATTGAATATAATTTACTTGCGTTTCAGTTGGCTAATCAACTAAATGCAAAACTTATTATTGCAATAAGCAAAAAATATGTTATGCTTATGTTAGCGATTACAAAAAAAGAAAGAGGGAATAAAAATGAAAAAAGTGATTGTAGCATGTGGCGGAGCAGTAGCAACATCGACAGTAGCGGCGAATAAAATTCGAGAATTGGCAAAAAAAGAGGGGATTCCTGTAGAAGTAAGCCAATGTCGAGTAAATGAGTTGGAATCGAAAAAAGACGGCATTGATTTGATTGTGACAACTGCGAAAGTAAAGAAGGACTACGGAGTACCTGTAATTCATGGTGTAGCTTTCGTTTCTGGTATCAACATAGCAGCGACCGAACAGAAAATCTTGGATGTTTTAAAACAATAGCAGTTAGGGCAGAGTCAGTCGCTTTACGAACTATCAGACTGGTCGAGTGGAGAATAAACCAACAGATGAAATCAATAATCGTGACTTTCTAAAAGGACAGTTGTACTGTCCTTTTTCTGTAAAATTAGATTATGGTGCGGGGAGGAAGCAATGAATTCTGTAGAGAGAAAAGACTATATTTTAGATACTTTGGATATGAAACACGCCGTTAGGATAAATGAGCTAAGCAAGGAACTCAAGGTAACTAGAGAGACCATTCGAAAGGATCTTTATACCTTGGAGGATGAAGGCAGAATCAAAAAGGTTCACGGGGGAGCTATTTTAGAAAACCCGTCCGGTGAAACAGATTATGAAAAAAGAAAAATTGAAAACAGGTCGGAAAAGGAACGAATAGCGAAGACCGCGGTCAGTTATATTGAAAAAGGCGACAGTATTTATCTGGATTATGGAACGACTACTTTGGCGTTGGCCCAGGAAATAGTCAAGCTAAAAAATATTACAGTCGTCACGAATACGCTGCCGATCATCAATACCTTAGTTAAAAATAAAGCAATCGACATCCTTATTCCGGGCGGTGTTCTTAGAAATAATGAATCCTCATTATTCGGCCAATTCGCGCTGAATAATATTTGCGATATCTTTATTACAATCGGTTTTTTTGGCTGCAGCGGTATCGACAGCAAAGCAGCGATCACCAGTCATCATATGGGTGAGGTTCTTATTTCAAAGCAAATGATTCAACAGAGTCAAACGGCGATTGTTTTGGCTGATCAAAGCAAATTTGGAAATATTGCGTTCAACCGTACGGCTAATTTTGAAGATATCGATATTGTAGTAACGGATCAAATCCCCACCGATAGTCATGAGTTTGATTATCTAAATGAACATGGCGTTGAATTGATCGCCTCAAATTAAAAGCCGACTAGTGCCAATGAGACACTAGTCGGCTTTTTTAGTATTGCGTTACTTCAAGCGAGTTGAAGATCTCTTCGATTTGCTGCGTGTTCAATTCGGGGTACCAGCTCAAGACATTGGCAGTAGAATAGCTGATTGCCTTTTTTAAGGTGTACTCAGGATCTTGACCAATTGCCAAGTTTTTAACTAAACCGCCTAAGAAGAAATCCCCGCAGGCAATCGGATTTTTTGCGATTACTTTTTTAGCTTTGACATGCAGGATGTGATGATCGATCTTGGCAATAATACCTTGTTCTCCAAGTGTGATAATAAAAACCGGGATATTTTCCGCTGCCTTCGAGGCCAATAGAGCGGCATAAGAATCAATCGTATCCAAAACAGCATCAGGGAAAATATCTAAAATTTCCTCATCATTTATTTTTATCGCATAGGGGTTTGCCTGATAAGCTTGCCGTAAAGCCTCTCCACTTGTATCAACAAATAGTTTCACGTTTTTTTCACGAAACTCATTGATAAAATCAGCGATATAGTTTGCGGGCATGCCTTTCATCAATGAACCGCTGAATACAACATAGTCCTGCTCTTTTATTGATTGCTTTAAAGAGTTTGTGTATATCTCCAGCAGATCGTCTGTTAATTGAAAACTATTTTCGTAGATTGGATAGGTGAGGTGATTCTGTGTATCCATAATGATATTGCAAACACGGGTATTGCTGTCAATTTTGGTAAATTTAACTGGCACATTGTTTTCATTTGCCAACTCCCTTAAGTATTCCCCATTTCGTCCTCCGGCAATGGTATGAACGCAAAATTCAACAGCGGGCTTTTCAAAACCAATAGCATATGCGACATTAAACCCTTTGCCTCCAGAAAATTCCTTCACTTCATAAGGGCGATTAGGCAGGCTCTTGACAAAGCCATCGACTAACAAGGTTCTGTCGATTGCAGGATTTGGACAGACTAAATGAATCATAAGTACATCTCCTCTTCTTTTTCCTCATAATAGCATCTTTGCAAACTAATCACAATGCAATTCCGTATCAAAAACTTGCCAAAATAGATAAAAGCAAATTAAAGCAAAATTTATTGTTGCAAAAGCAAAATAATGTGCTATTATTATGTTAGCGATTACAAAGAAGTGCAAACGATTCATCGAAGGTTTAGTTTGCAAATTTTTGAATCAAACTGCAATTGCCTAGGTTTAGCAAAAATTAGGAGGATGAAAATGATTTCGAAAGATTTTATGTACTGTCAGTACACAGTCGAAAACAAAGAAGAATTATTTGATCAATTGTCGGATGCATTGAAACAAAAAGGAATCGTCAAGGCTGGGTTTGCACAAGCGTTAAAAGATCGGGAAAAAGATTTTCCAACGGGTCTCCCAGTAAAACATGGTGTTGCAATTCCACATACGGATGGAAGTTTAGTCAATTCGGATCAGTTGATATTTGCGACGTTAACCAAACCGGTCGTCTTCAATGAGATGGGCGGCGATGATGAAGATATTATCGATGTTTCAGTCATCGTTATGTTGGCAGTCAAGGATGGTCCGAAACATTTGGATGTTTTGCAGAAATTGATCGAGTCGATTCAAAAAGAAGGATTTATTGATAGTTTAGCAGCAGCAAATGAAACGGAAGAAATGTTTGAAATCGTAAATAATTATTTATACCTATAAGGAGGAGTTTCCAAATGAAAAAAGTTATCGTAGCATGCGGCGGAGCAGTCGCTACTTCCACAGTGGCAGCAAATAAAATCAGAGAGCTAGCTAAGAAAGAGGGCATTCCAGTTGAGGTTACACAGTGTCGCGTAAATGAATTGGAGTCTAAAAAGGATGGGATCGATTTGATCGTTACTACCGCGAAAGTCAAAAAAGATTACGGCGTACCGGTCATTCATGGAGTGGCATTTGTATCGGGAATCAATATTCAAGCAACGGAAGAGAAAATCTTAGCCGTTCTAAAAAAATAAAAGATAGGAGTTCTTAAAAATGGGAGTAATTCAATACATTGTCGACTTAGGCGCAAGCGTGATGCTGCCGATCGTTATTTTTATTTTAGGCTTATTGTTGAGACAGGGCATTGGGAAATCATTACGATCAGGGATCACCATCGGTATCGGATTTGTTGGGATTAGTTTGGTTATCAGTTTATTGACGGAAAACTTAGGAGCTGCGGCAGAGGCGATGGCCGAAAACTTCAACTTGGGTTTAAACGTTGTTGATTTAGGCTGGCCAGGAACTTCTCCGATGGCTTGGGCATCGGACCTTGGGTTAGTAGCAATTCCAGTAGCCATCGCGGTCAATATCGTGATGCTTCTATTAAAACTGACACGAGTTGTAAACGTAGACATTTGGAATATTTGGCATATGGCCTTTACAGGTGCAATCGTACAAACCGCAACCGGCAATTTTTATTTAGGAATTTTAGGTGTCGTAGTTCATGCAGTTATTGCTTATAAATTGGGTGATATGTTTGGCGATGTAACGGATGAATACTTTGGGTTAGAAGGAATCTCTATTCCTCATGGTTCATCTGCCTATATGGGGATTTTCGCTGCACCGATTGATGATTTGATTGAAAAGATTCCAGGACTAAATAAAATCAATATTACTTCAGAAAAAATCGAACAACGTTTGGGTGTACTAGGGCAGCCGACGATCGTCGGGGCAATCCTAGGTTTTGCTATTGGGATGCTGGCGCGCTATCCAATCGGCGATTCTCTTCAATTAGCGATTCAAATGGCGGCCGTTATGGTCTTGATGCCGATGGTCGTAAAGCTGATTATGGAAGGTTTGATTCCAATTTCAGAAGCTGCACGTGAGTTGCTAGACAAGCATTTCAAAGGCAGCGAATTAAAAATCGGTTTAGACCCGGCCTTACTTTTAGGCGATTCACAGGTCATTGCAGCAAGTTTGGTCTTTGTACCATTAACCATTTTGATCGCGGTAATCGTTCCGGGAAATCAAGTTCTACCATTCGGTGATTTAGCAACAATCGGCTTCTTTATCGCCATGGCGGTTGCGGTGCACAAAGGAAATCTATTCAGAACACTCATTTCTGGTTCTGTCATCATGTTTATTACGATTTGGATCTCCAATCAAATGATCAGTCTACAAACGATGCTGGGGCAAAATGTTGGTCTGGTTGGTTCAGGCGAACGGGTTTCATCTTTGGACCAAGCAGGCAGTCCAATTACGTATCTATTGGCTAAAGGGATTACGTTTGAAATGGGCGCGGGCTTCTTTATCATCCTAGTATTGTATGTCTCGGCCTTTGTTTATACCTTTGTGAAATACAAAAAAAGAACCTTATATGTAGAAACAGAAGAATTTGAAGGGACTGAAACTGGTGAAAGCATTAGTAGTAACTGATAAACATAAAATGGACTTGCAAGATATTACCAAGCCAATGATTCAACCGGGAAAAGTTCTGATTAAAGTTGCCTATTGCGGCATCTGCGGGTCGGACTTGCCACGCTATTTTGAAGGCGGGGTTCATGCTTTCCCGCAAGTTTTAGGCCATGAATTTTCCGGAACCGTTGAGGAGGTCGGAGAAGGTGTAACTTCGGTAACTGTGGGTGAAAAAGTTGCAGTAGCACCTTTAGTTCCATGTGGGACTTGTGAGAATTGTCAAAAAGGCGAGCCGGCAATGTGCACGAACTATAGTTTTATCGGTTCGCGTGAGCAAGGGGCGATGGCGGAATATGTCGTCGTGCCAGAAAAAAATTGTGTCAAAGTTCCAGCAAATCTTTCTTTGAAGGAAGCAGCATTGCTAGAGCCTTTAACGGTCGCGATTCACGGAATTGAAAGAGTCAGAATTTCCGCCGGTGTCGATGTTTTGGTTTTAGGCGCAGGGACCATCGGACTCTTAACCGTCTTATCACTGCGGGCAATCGGTGTTGGAAAAATTACTGTAGTTGATTTAAACGATAAAAAACTAGAAGTCGCAAAAGCGATTGGTGCAGATGAAACGATCAATCCATTAACGCAGACATTGGAAGACTACTATCAAGAAAACCGCCGTCCAGAAGTGGCAATTGAAACAGCCGGCAGTTCTATTACGCAAAAACAAGCCGTTGAATTTGTTGCCAAACGCGGAAAAGTTGTTTACGTAGGGACGAGTACTAGAGATGTCGTTTTTGATCCAGAAACCTTTGAAAAAATTCTACGTGGTGAACTGGAAGTCACCGGCTCTTGGATGTCTTACTCAGCACCTTTCCCAGGCTATGAATGGGAAACAGGACTACGCTACATGTCTACCGGAGAAATCGATGTGAAGCCGTTAATCACGGGAACTTATCATTTGGAAGATGTAGCAGAGCCATTCGATAAAATGGTTGAAAAAAATTCAGCGGCAGTTAAATTACTATATGCCATCAATGAGGAGAAATAGCAGAATGAAAATAGTATCTGAATCACAATATGAAGCGTTAAATAATACGAGTAATCATGAAGGGATCATTGGTGCCTTAGCCATTGATCAGCGCGGCGCATTGAAAAAAATGATCGCAAAATACAAAGAGGATGCGACAGAAAATGATATCGAGGATTTCAAAAGAATCGTTTCGGAAGAATTAACACCGTATGCGAGTGCTATTCTATTAGATCCGGAATATGGCTTGCCTGCAGCGAATGCTCGTGCCGAAAGTGCTGGGCTGTTGCTGGCTTATGAAAAAACTGGATATGACGCGACAACACCAGGTCGTTTACCAGACTCATTGAATGTATGGTCAGTGAAACGCCTAAAAGAAGCAGGGGCCGATGCCTGCAAGTTTCTACTATATTATGATATTGATGAATCTGATGAAATTAATGATCAAAAGAAAGCGTACATGGAACGGATCGGTTCAGAATGTGTTGCGGAAGGAATTCCGTTCTTCCTAGAATTAGTATCCTACGATGCTGAGATCAGTGATGCTGCTTCAAAGGAATATGCCAAAGTAAAACCACATAAAGTGAATGATATGATGAAGGAATTTTCAAACCCGCGTTATAATGTGGATGTGTTGAAGGTAGAGGTTCCCGTAAACATGAAATTTGTTGAAGGGTTCGGCGACGAAGTAGTTTATACAAAAGACGAAGCAGCCAAATTATTCAAGGAACAGGGTGAAGCGACTGATCTGCCATTTATCTTCTTAAGTGCTGGTGTGAGTGCGACTATGTTCCAAGACACTTTACGATTTGCCAAAGAGGCCGGCTCGACTTTTAATGGTGTGTTATGTGGACGCGCCACTTGGGCAAACGGTGTGGAACCTTATATCACAAAGGGTGAAGCCGCTGCAAGAGAATGGCTGCAAACAGAAGGCCGCAAGAATATTGCTGAATTAAATGCGGTTTTAAGCGAGACAGCAACTTCTTGGCATGAAAAAATTCAATGCCAGCAAAAAGCCGCACGTTTTTCATAAAATTGGAAGGTAGACTCGCTCTACCTTCTTTGTGTTTAAAAAAGAAAGAGGGGTTCTCATGGAATATCACGTATTGGAAAATGACGAATTAACCGTTGAAATCTTAACAAAAGGCGCAGAAATCAACAGTATTCGATCAAAAAAAACAGGAACGGAATACATTTGGCAGGCGGATGAGAAATATTGGAGCAGACACGCCCCGATTCTATTTCCGATTGTAGGAAAACTTAAGGATGATCAGTATATATTAGATGGAAAGACGTATGCCATGTCTCAACATGGGTTTGCTCGAGATCGAGATTTTACCGTAACCGATCACTCAGCAGAATCCTTAGCGATAACATTGACCGAAGATGCTGAAAGCTTTAAAAGCTATCCCTTTAAATTTGTCTTAACGATCGAGTACAAATTACTTGGCAACTGTTTGATTGTTCGCTATTTCGTAAAAAATAATGAAACAGAAGAGACGATGTATTTTTCGATTGGAGCCCATCCCGGATTCAATGTTCCATTAGATCAGGACACGGATTTCACCGACTACTATTTAGAATTTTCACCCAAACAAAAGCGAACCTTCATTCCAGTAACGAAAGAAGTTTTGCTGCAAACCGATAAGGCTTCTGAGCTAACCGAAAACATTTACCCAATCAGTCGTGAAATGTTTAGTGAGGGAGTCTTGATTTGGGAAACCAAAGGAAATACACGAGTGGAATTAAAATCAGACAAAACCAAAAGGGCGATCATATTCGATTATTCTGAGATGCCTTATTTAGGAATCTGGTCTCCTTATCCGCAGGAAGCGCCCTTCATTTGTATCGAACCTTGGTGCGGAGTCGCTGACACTTTTGATACGAACGGAAAGTATGATGAAAAACTGGGCATTAATGCCTTGAAGCCAACAGAGCAGTTCACAAGTAGTTATCAAATGACGTTTAAGTAGAGGAGCTCGTAATGGAAGCAGTGATTTTTGATATGGATGGTGTATTGATAGATTCTGAACCTGTGTCGAAGTTGGCTTTTGCCCAAGCCTTTGAAGTGACTGGCCTCGATTTTACTGAAGCGATCTATCAAAAAATACTCGGGCGAAGCTTAAAGGACATTGAGCTGTTCTTTTCGGAGCAGTATCAGGACACTAAATTAGCAGCTAAGATTATTACGATTCGTGAACAGGAATTTGCGCGGCATTATCAAGACCATCCCGTAAGTGTTAAGCCGGGAGTTTACCAACTGCTGGATTATTTGGATAGTCACAAAATGAAAAAGGCTGTGGCGACCTCAGCGAAGCAAAGTATCGCTGAAGAGCTGCTTCAGCAATCAGGTTTATTTGCTCGAATGGACGTCCACTGTTATGGTTCAGAGGTTACCGAAGCCAAACCGAATCCAGAGCTTTTTATAAAGGCGGCCTCGCGCTTAAATATTTCGCCTGAAAAAGCTTATGTGATCGAGGATTCTCAATCAGGTGTGATTGCGGCTAACAGAGGCGGCTTTGTTCCCATTTATATCCCGGAAGAAAAGGATGAATTTCTGAATGATCATCCCTTTAAGTGTTCATTGTTCAATAGTTTAACCGAGTTTCAAGCAGCATTGAGCCTGAAACTATAGTTCTGACAAATTAATTTTTTTCTCGTCCAATTATCTTTTATGATGAAAGATAGTTGGATTTTTTATTTAAGTTTCTCAATCAGGGTGTGGATTGAGGGGCAAATTTAAGTGCGCGGTTTTTCGAAGGCTCATTTTTTGTCCACAGACTGTAGACAAGGGATGACGTAGAAAACGCATTCAACGGATATAGAATAATGACAAGAGGTGGAGGAAATGATTTTTAGTTCGAATGAAAATATGATGATCAATATTTTGAATTTCGATGAATTTGTTTCAGCGAAACATCTAGCAGAGATCTTATATGTTTCTACGAAAACAGTCTATCGCATGATAAAGAAGATCAATGGATTGTTTATAGAAGAAAAAAAGGTACCTCTAATTATCTCGGAAACCGGTAAAGGGTATAAATTGAGCGCCCAATTTCGTAATAGTGATGTGCATTCGATGGTTGAGTTTGCCGAAGAGAACAATCTAAACGAAGTTGCCTTGGCCTTGCTGTTCAAGTACCCCAACAAAATCAAACGTACCATCATGGATACTCAGTTTTTAAGCGAGAGTTCTGTGGAGCGTCGGATGAAAAAGCTGGCAGAGATTTTGGCAAAATACCAAATTCACCTTCACTATAATCACGAGTATTTATGGCTGCAGGGTGAGGAAGTGAATATTCGCAAAGCAATCAACCATATCTTTCTGGAAATGAATAAGATAAACAGTTTAAGCGAGATCGGAATCAAAATCAATGTCATAGATAAGTATTTTATTGATCAGCAAATTGCGCTGCTAGAAGAAATGCTGAATGAATACATCAATTATCCCTACGACATTACGATCTACACCCATATTTATTTGATTATCAAGCGTTACAGAGAAGGAGAAGTAAATTATTTAGGAAATCAAGAGCCGCTTGAAAGAGAAGAACAGCAGCTGATGGAAGCCAATCCTCAGATGTGGCAAGTATCAACGAAAATTATTCAAAATATCGAAAACTATCTCTCCATTCAAATGAATCCATTGGAAATATACTTTGTGTTTCAAAATGTCTATTCGATCAATAGTCAAAAAAGAGAAAGCAGCAACGTGGACAAAAAATTGGCGGAAGAGATGACCAAAAAATTTATCACAGAATACTTCTTGATCTCAGATGTAACATTATTGCCTGCTAGTCGTTCATTATACGAAGATCTGTACCAGCATGTTCTGCCGATGCTCAGCCGTCTTCGGGCAGGAATAAAAGTAGAGAACAATTTATTAGACGGCTTGCTTCTAGAATACCGAACAACATTTTTAAAGGTGAAAAAAATTGCGGAAGAAATAAATCAAGAATTGATGTTTGATACAAAAATGAATGACGCAGAAATTGGTTATCTGACGTTATATTTTGAAAAGTATAAAATTCACCGACAGGAGAATAAAAATATTTTGCTGATCTGTTCTACCGGTGTCGGAACTTCAGAATTATTAAAAGTTCGAATCCAGCAAAATTTTTCCAGCATGAATATCATCGCTACGATGAGTCAGCGCCAGGTCAAAAAAAACCAGGATTTTATCAAAGAAAATGTCGACCTGATCTTTTCAACGATTCGGATGCCTTTGGATATTGATCATATTCCGGTTTTATTGATCAGCCCATTATTAACAGATAAGGATATTCAAAATATTAATCACACCATGAAGGAGATAGAGGAATGGAAAAAATTGAATTAAGCAAGGTCATTCATAAAGAACTGCTCAAGGTCGGTTCGAAGGCGACCACTAAAGGAGAAATTATCGAAGAACTAGCTGATATGTTAGAAGTGAAAGGCTTTGTCCGTTCATCGGAGGATTTTGTACGCGATGTGTACCTACGCGAAGAAGAAGGCGAAACGGGCATTGGGCAAGGTGTAGCGATTCCTCATGGGAAATCTGCTGCTGTAATCGAGACAACAGTCGCAATCGCGGTTTTAGACCAAGAGATCGAGTGGGAAACGTTGGATGGAGAGGGGGTAAAAGTCGTCATCATGTTTGCGGTCAAAGATTCAGACGCAAACACCACCCACGTTCTGCTCTTGCAGCAGGTCGCGATACTATTGGCAAACAATACATTTATTGAAGCTGTAAAAAATGTTGCGTCGGCCGATGCGTTGTATGAATTAATCTTAGAATTTCAATAATGGCCATTATAAAGGAATTTAAGTCCACTTTACAAGAATTCTAGTGAAAATTTATACGGCTTGAAAATTGAACCAACTGTTATCTAAAAAAACTTTCAAATGAAAAAGGAGAAGATCAAATGTTAGTAACTGGAAAAGAAATTTTGACTATTGCAAAAGAAAAAGGGTTCGCTGTTCCCGCTTTTAATGCCGGCTCTGGCCAATTATTAAATGCAGTGATGGAGGCCTGCGAAGAATCGCAATCGCCTGTAATGATTGCGATTCATCCGGATGAGTTGAGTTTTTTAACAGATAGCTTTGTTGCTCAAGCTACCTATCTAGCAAATCATTCGAAAATACCGGTATGTATCCACTTGGATCATGGAGCAAGCTTTGAACAAGTCCTTCATGCCATCAGTATTGGGTTCACATCTGTTATGATCGACGCGTCACATTTGTCATTTGAAGAGAATGTAGCGATTTCTAAAAAGGTTGTCGAGGCGGCTCATGCGGCTGGCGTTTCTGTTGAAGCGGAACTAGGAACAATTGGCGATACGGGCAATACAGTAGAAGGCGGCGTAAGTGAAATTATTTATACTGATCCAAAAGTGGCGCAGGACTTTATTGAAAAAACTGGAGTGGATAGTTTAGCGGTGGCTATTGGAACGGCTCATGGAATCTATCCAAAAGACGTTGATCCTAAGTTACGTTTGGATATTCTAGAGGAAATCGAAGCGCTGACAGATATTCCATTGGTTCTGCATGGCGGTTCAAGTAATCCGGACGATGAAATCAGCAAAGCGGTAACTATGGGTGTGAACAAGATCAATATTTCTAGCGACATCAAAATTGTTTTCGCGAATAAATTACGGGAAGTGTTAAATGCTGGAAATAATGAAATCAGAGAACCCAATGTTTTATTCCCAGCATGTATGGAAGAAACGAAAAAAGTCGCGCTGGAAAAAATCCATTTATTTAAATCGGATGACAAAGTTAAATATTATTGCTAATCAAAAGGAGGAGCTAACATGAAAATCGTTGGGATCGCCGCATGCACAGCAGGAATCGCTCATACGTATATCGCCAAAGAAAAATTAATGCAGGCAAGTATTGATCGTGGTCATCAAATTCATATCGAAACACAAGGACTGGCCGGAACGCAAGATGCATTGACGCAGCAGGAGATCAATGAAGCAGATGTAGTAATTATTGCGGCGGATATAAAAGTCAACGGACGTGACCGTTTCAAAAATAAAAAAGTTGTTGAAGTGCCAACCGGTTTAGTAGTGAAATCGCCAAATAAATTAGTAGAGAAGTTGGAAGAAGTCAAAGTTTAGGAGGGCAAAAATGGAAAAGATTAAGCAGATTGGATTCAAGAAGCATTTAATGACAGCCATTTCGTTTTTCTTGCCAATTATTGTTGCATCAGGTTTTCTCTTAGCAATCGGGAATATGATGGGTGGAGTGACCATTGAAAACTTCCGCGACGGCTTCAGTTTTGCGGATACGATGTCTACGATGGGCGGGTATGGTTTAGGGTTCCTACCGATGATCGTTTCTACTGCTATAGCCTATTCGATAGCTGACAAGCCGGGAATTGCTCCTGGTTTGGTGGTCGGTTTTGTGGCACATGGTATCGGTACTGGATTCCTGGGCGGAGTTGTTGGCGGCTATGTTTCAGGATATGTAGTTGTTTTATTGATGGCAGTGATCAAAGTTCCTAAATGGATGGAAGGTCTTCTTCCAACACTCGTCTTGCCTTTTCTGAGTTCATTTGTGGCAGGAATGGTCATGTATTATGTCGTGGGAACGCCAATTATTTGGTTCACTGATTTAATAACTGCCTACCTTGGAAATCTGAATACTTCTTCGCTATTCCTTTATGGAGCAATCATCGGTGTCTTGGCCTCTATCGATTATGGCGGAGCGATCAATAAAGTGGTCTTTGCCTTCGTCTTTGCTTTATTCTCTGAAGGAATTTATGAACCGATTACCGTGTTGATTTTAGTTTCTATGACTACACCATTTGGATTAACAATGGCTTATTTCATTGGGAAGGTCATCAAGAAAAATATTTTCAATCGTCAAGAAATTGAAACATTGAAAACCGCCTTCCCGATGGGGATTTGTCAGATTACGGAAGGCTGCTTCCCAATCGTGCTAAATGATCTCGCTCGTAATGTGATCGCAACGGGCGTTGGGGGAGCTATCGGCGGCGGACTGAGCATGCTATGGGGAGCGGACAGTCATATTCCAGCGTCCGGCATGTTTGCGATTCCAACTATGACACGTCCATGGGCGTTTGTCGCAGCTTTATTCATCGGTTCTCTAGCAACGGCAGTCACCATTTTATTGTTGAAAAAACGAGTTGATCCAAATGCCGAAGTGGTTATTGAAACTAAAGAAGAAGAGGATGTTTCTTGGGATGACTTGAAAATTTCTTAAAGAAAGGAAAGCATAAATGGATTATCAAGAACGCGTAAAGGCAATGTTTCACGATTCAGGCATTATTTTTACCGAAAAGGAACTAGGTGCGATTGATTTTGCTGATTTTGGTTTGGGGCAGATTGAATCACAAGGGTTAAATCTAATCGTTTATGAAAACAATGATCGTTATTGTGCGAAAGAGATGGTCTTATTACCCGGCCAAACCTGTCCGGAGCATCGGCACCCGCCTCGGAATGGTGAAGTCGGAAAAAGAGAAACCTTTCGCTGTCGTAAGGGAAACGTCTACTTGTATGTAGAAGGAGACAGGACAGAACCGATTCATAGTTCAATTCCTAGTGGGCAAGAGGCGTATTACACGGTAGCAAAAGAGATTGTTTTGAATGCAGGGGAACAGTATACGATTGAACCTAATATCAAACATTGGTTTCAAGCTGGAGAAAAAGGGGCTGTCATTTCAGAATTTTCTTCACCAAGTGATGATGCCAGCGACATTTTTACCGATCCCAAAATTCAACGAGTAACAAAATAAAGAATTGTTCAGACTAGGCACTTACGTCCTAGTCTGTTTTTGAAAGGAAAAATAAATGCAAAAATTTCAATTGGAAAATGAGTACGTCCTCGTTGAATTTTTTGACTATGGCGGAATTTTAACGAAGATGGTAAATAAGAGAACCGGACAGAATTATGTTTTAGCCTATGAAGATGAGCAGAGCTACTTAGACAACCCCTATTTCTTTGGCGCAACGATTGGCCGAAATGCTGGCAGAACTTTTCCGCCCCATTATCTGAATTACGCGGGAGAAAAAGTAGTGCTCGATACCAATGAAGGTCAGCTCCATCTGCATGGTGGAAAAAACGGGCTGCATCAAGTGACCTGGCAGGTGAGAAGCATTGATGAGACAGCTTTTCAATTGACGTATGAGGATACGAAGTCTCCATACGAACCGCTTGCTCTAAAAATGATTTACCGTTTAGTAAAAAATCGTTTCTCAATCGAAATGTCCGCTATAGCCAATGAGCCGACTGTCTGTAATTTAACCAATCACAGCTACTTCAATTTAGAAAATCAAAAAACTATTGAGGATCATTATTTACAAACGGCCTCCGCAGAAATTCAAGTGATCGATGAGCAGTTTGTACCTACTGGAGAATACTCTGCGATGAACGACCCAGAAGATCGCCTTTTTGATTTCTCCCAAGAAAAACAGATAAGCGAAGCCCTCGTTCAAAAGACGAACCTATCAAAAATCTGTACAAATGGGATCGACTTAGCCTATTGTTTTAAACAAAAGGACACGGCGAAGCCCAAAATTATTCTGACGGATCACCATAAAAAAAATCAATTAAAAATTTACTCTGATCAAGAGGCCTGTGTCATTTACACCTTAAATAAAATTTCCAATGATCTTAAACTAGCTAATGGGAATTTCATTGAAAGATTTGGCGGAATAACCTTTGAAATGCAGCGCAGGCCAAATTATGTGCAAACGGAGCAAGAGTATTTAACAACGAATTACTCAGCGATTACGACCTATGAAATGGATTAGGAGGAAGGAAAATGAGTTACTTTTTAGGTGTTGATCTAGGTACAAGTTCGTTAAAAATTATTTTAGGGGATGAAAAGGGAGATCTATTGGGAAGTACCAGCAGTTCTTTTACGATCACGTCATCTCAAGCCGGATATAGTGAAGAGAATCCAAACGATTGGTTAGCTGCCTTCAATGAAGCGCTGAATGAATTGATACGAAATTTTCCTGAAATGAAAACTGCTTCATTAACACTGGGTTTCTCAGGCCAAATGCACACATTGGTTCTGATTGATTCGAATGGAAAGGTACTTCGGCCAGCGATTTTGTGGAATGACGGCCGGACGACAGAAGAAGTCAAAATGCTCGAACATCAGCTAGGCGATCATTTGTTAAGGATTGAAAAAAATATTCCACTAGAAGGGTTCACCTTGCCAAAGATTTTATGGGTTCAAAAACACGAACCGGATTTGTGGGAGTGGACCGCAAAATTCATGCTGCCGAAAGATTACCTAGTCTATTCACTAACAGGGGAAGTGTTTACGGAACCATCTGATGGAGCGGGAACGATTTTGATGGATATTGAGCATCAAGCATGGGATGAGGAGCTATTAAAGCGGCTGGCGATTCCATTGGAGAAATGTCCGGAAATCAGAGCTTCAACGGAAATTATCGGAGAAATGACGGCAGAAATTAAAGAAAAATTTGGGCTAGAGGGAAAAGTAGAGTTGGTTTTAGGAGGAGCTGATAATGCCTGCGGAGCCTTCGCTAATATCTCAGATCCCCAATCACAAGGATTAATTTCGGTTGGAACCTCTGGTGTAGTGTTAGTTTATGAAACGGATGAAACATTATCAGATTTAGGGAAATATCACTATTTCACTTCTGTTATCGAAAATGTAAATTACAAAATGGGTGTCACTTTGTCTGCAGGGTACTCTTTAGATTGGTTTAAAACTATTTTAGCGCCAAGTGAATCCTTTGCGACATTTTGCGAGGCCGCTGAGCAAAGTCCAGTTGGCAGCAAAGGAGTTACTTTCTTGCCGTATCTATTTGGAGAAAGAAGTCCTTATTTTGAATCAGCTTTAAGCAGTGCTTTTTTCGGTTTGCGCGCCCATCATAAGCGGGAGGACATTATCCGTGCAGTAATGGAAGGCATTGCCTTTTCACTAAAAAACGTCTATGAAAATATGGGAAACGATCGAGCCAATGGGTTAAAAACCTTTCGCATCACAGGCGGAGTGACCAAAAATCCGTTTTGGCTTCAAATGTTTGCGGATATTTTTCAAATGAAAATCGAAGTCTTGAACTTTGATGAAGGACCGGCATATGGGGCACTACTGTGTGCAGTAGTAGGAAAAGAGGATCCGAATCTGCTGAATCGGTGGCAGACGACAAATAAAATCAAGGATACGTATTGTCCAACGGATCAGTCAGAAAAATACTCTGAGTCCTATCAGCGTTTTTTAGATTTAAGTCAGCAGCAACTAACAGCTTTAAACCAAACAAAATAAGTAACAGGAGACAATAATTTATCCAGCCGCTTTAGAACAGACAGTCTGAGACTAGTTTGTTCTTTTTTTTATCGATGAAGCAACGGAAATCCTTTAAGAAAAGACTATCAAATCCAGGCGCATCTGAGATAATATAAGTAAAAAGATATCTTGATCGGAAAGGAGAAGGCTGTGTATTTACTAGGAATAGATATAGGGACATCGTCTTGTAAAGTTGCACTGTTTACGGAAAATGGGGAAGCAGTTGAACAATCAAGCAAGAGTTATCCAATCTTTCGGCCGCAAAAAGGCTGGGTCGAACAAAATCCAGAAGATTGGTGGTATGCCGTTTGCGAGGCAATCAAAGAGCTGTTGAACAATTCAAAAGTAAGACCAGAAAAAATAGCAGGCATTGGCGTTGATGGACAAAGCTGGTCGGCGATTCCTATTTCTAGAGAAGGAAATCTGCTGCGAAATACGCCTATCTGGATGGATACTCGTGCACAAGGCGTTTGTGATGATTTAAAGCGGACGATCGGAGAAGAAACACTGTTCAACGTCAGTGGTAATCCAATCCAGCCAACCTATACGCTGCCGAAGGTTTTATGGTATCGCGATCAGCTTCCAGATTTGTACAAGCAAACAGATAAAATTCTACAATCGAATAGCTATATTGTTTACAAGCTGACCGGTGAAGTCACACAGGATATTTCTCAAGGCTATGGCTATCAGTGCTTTGATATGCGAAAAGGCGCATGGGACAATTATTTATGTAAAGAAATGAATCTTCGGGCAGACATTCTGCCTGAAATCGTTCCTTGCGATGAAATTGTTGGTCAGGTTACTAAAGAAGCCGCGACACAAAGTGGATTGACTATGGGTATTCCTGTAGTCGCTGGAGGATTGGATTCTGCATGCGGAGCATTAGGTGTTGGTGTCATCAATCATGGTGAAACGCAAGAGCAGGGTGGACAAGCCGGAGGTATGAGTATTTGTACAAAGGATTACCGTGCGGACCGACGATTGATTTTGAGTTATCATGTGACTGCCGAAAATTGGCTGCTGCAAGGAGGAACGGTTGGTGGAGGAGGTGTTTTGAAATGGTTTGAAGAGAATTTTGGCCAAGAAGAACGAATGACTGCGGATCAAAAAGGAACGACTAGTTTTGATGAAATGACTCTTCAAGCCGAAAACATCGATCCTGGATCGGAAGGCGTTGTTTTTCTACCCTATATGGCGGGAGAGCGGTCACCGATTTGGAATCCGAAGGCAAAAGGACTCTATTATGGCTTGGATTATAGTAAAACCAAAGGCCATATGATTCGCGCAAGTATGGAAGGTGTTGCTTTTTCTTTGAAGCATAATCTAGCAATTGCGGAGCAAGCTGGTGCACAAGTGAACCGATTGCGGGCAATGGGCGGATCGGCGAACAGTCCGCTTTGGACACAAATCAAGAGCGATGTTACGAATAACCCGATTGATATTCTGAATTCGGATACGGCAACAACACTTGGGGCAGCAATGTTGGCGGGTGTGGCTGTGGGGATTTACAAGAATTATGAAGATGCTGTTTCGAAAACCGTCCAAATTAGAAAAAGTTATCATCCAAATAAAGAAAACTTGAAAATCTACAATAAAAATTATCAGCTATATCTGAAACTCTATGAACAGTTAAAAGAGCTGATGCAGTAATTAAAAAGAAGCGAGCCGCGATGAATTAGAGAAGCTCGCTTCTTTTTTATCTAATCGTAAGGATCAAGCTGGGCCTTTTCCTGCTCAAAATCGATAAAGATCTGAAAACCGTGATCATCCTTATCTTGATCCCAAATCTCGACGAATTTTGGTACCACTTCAATCAAAATTTCACTATTTTTGTGAGGATAGGCGTTGTAGCTGGTTTCCCAGTATTTTTGATAAAGCGCTTGGAAAGAGTGGTCCACTTGATCAACGACTAATCCGTGATTAACCGCAATTCCTTCAATTTGAACACCCCAGTAGCAAATCGCTACTCGCGGATTTTCTACTAATTGTTTCGTTTTACGAAAGTTTTTATCTGTTTTAAACAAGATTTTTCCGTCATGAATGATGACACTGACGTTCCGAACCATCACATGGTCATTCAAGCTAGTCGCTAGAGCCATAATTTTTTTGTGCCCAAGTTTTTGATAAAACTGTTCCACTGCTGCTTGAAATTCCACTATAAAAACTCCCGTCTAAGAAAAATTGCCCGCAAACGATCCAAAGAAAAATAGACCACAGCAGTTGTCACGCCATACTTAATCAAATTAAAAGGAACAATGCCGATTATGACCAATTTCCAAACACTGTCTACCATTGGATTCACAGCCTGTGTCATTGCGATGATTGCCTCCATCGAGAGCCCGTACAATCGGGTATAGAAGGGAATGATGAAGTAAATATTCGATAGACAAGCTACGAAAGTTACGATGGCGGTTCCAACTAACATTCCTTTTAAAGCAGAACTTTTCTTCGTGGAGAGTTGGTACACCAAACTGGCGGGTAAAATAAAACTAAGACTCAAAATAAAATTCTGGATTTCTCCAGTAAACATCGATGCGGTACCCACGGTAGCCAGCTTAATCAAGAGTTTGATCAAAACGATAAAAACACCTGCGGCCGGTCCCAATAAGAACGTGCCCAATAATTCCGGAACCCCGGCCAAATCAAAATCCATGAATGGTGGCATGAATGGCAGCGGAAACTTGAAGAGCATTAAGACGTAGGAAAGCGCACCAAAAATCGCAATCATCACTATTTTTTTGGCAGTAAATTTCATTTCAACACACCTTTCTTGAAACATAAAAAAGAACCTTACAACAACATTTGCAAGGCACAGTCAAAGTAGAAAAAGGTGTATTGATTCATCAAATAGCGCTTGTAATCTTAAGGATCAACAAACACACGCTTTTCTTCTTCCATCCAGACTGTACTGTCGGTCTCAGAATTGCACTGAGTCAGCCAAAAGGCTCGCGGACTATCACCGCCGGTCGGGAATTAAACCCTGCCCTGAAGAACTTATTGTGTTTATTTTCACATTGTTCAGTTGGAATTGCAAGCGCTTTTTTGGTTGAGAGACGAAAATGTTACTGGATCAGCTGCTTAAAATAGCAAAATAGATCGATTCATTATTACTGATAAACAAGGTTCCAATAAGCATCGTGAACCTTCACTTCATGGACTTTTTTCCAGCCTTCCTTTTCATAGAAAGCCAAAGCAGCCGTGTTGCGGGACAAACATTTTAGTTTCATCGGCAGTTGCAAGCGGTTTTTGGCTTCTGCCAAAAGCTGATGGCCAATCCTCTGACCTTTAAAAGAGCCATCCACAAATAAACAGTGGATAAAATTATCCGGTACATATAAGGAAATAAAGCCGACGATTGTTTGCTGTGTTTCCGCAATGAAAACACGTTCGTCCACAGTATCGCGATCGAAATCTTCTAGGTGCATTAGTTCCGGATCGTCCCAATAAAAAGTTGAGCGTCGGCTTTCCAAATAAAGTTGGCGCAATCGGGGCTTATCAAGTGGCGTCATTTCACGGATTTGAATCAAACGAGCATCCCTTTCTATTATTGAGTAGTCCAAATATTTTTTATCAAAAATACTTTATCATACTTTATTAAATTCCGGGATTAATTGAAATGAAAATTTATACGTTCAGTACTAAATTCTATCGATCCTGTTTGTTGAGAGGGAACTAGAAAAACTCATACCAAATGACTAGATGAAAAATAGGCCTTTTGACCTATGACGAATCCAAGCAGATTAAGCATAATATAGACATAAGATAAAAACACATTGCGGGTAGGGAAATCAATTAGATTTTCAAGAATCGTGTTTTTCAAATTAAAAGGAGAGAATTAAAATGATGAAAAAAATGACGAAATCACAAAACAATCGAGTGTTAACAGGGACAATAGCTGGGATCGCGGAATATTTTGGCATTGATCCAACTATTGCACGTGTCTTGTTCGTTTTCAGCAGCTTCTTCTTAGAAGGCGCACCGATTTTACTCTATTTATTACTAGCATTTCTTATTCCGAAAGCAGAAAATAATAACCGGACATATGAGCAAGCGTATGAACGTTCTGCAACGAGCGGCCAACCTAAGCAAGCTGAAACAACTGCCGATGATGCTTGGAGCGATTTTTAATTAGAAAAACAACGATTGATTCACGTCAGTCTCAAAATACAAATCGAAAGAGTGACTTGTTTATGAATAGCAGTCACTCTTTTTTGACGTGGCAAAAATCGCGATAAATAATTCATATCGGCAGCAGTTTTGCACTCTGCTGGGAAAATTGGACAAGTCTTTAGTAAAAGATAGTCCTTTCGACCCATGACGAGGGGAAAATGTTTGTGCATAATAGTTCCTATAGAACAATTCGTTGAGGAGCGATTAACATGAACGAACGGGAAATGATCTTAGAATCGATCAAAAAAGGTATCCTTTCACCAGAAGAAGGATTAGATTTGTTAGAAAGTCTTGGTTTAAACGAAACAGAACCAAAAAAAGAAGAGGCCCCACAGCCTGAAGTTGACTCCACAGTAGAACCGGAAGTTCAGTCAGAACTCGATGAAGAAACTAGTCAACTAGAAAATGAAGCGGAAGAAATCGAACCATCGACTTCTGTGAGCGATGAAGAAAACGTAGGATTTGAAGGAGCTCTGGAAACTGAGAATGATATGGAGCCTGAGGAAGTTCCGCCAATAGAACAAGAATATGAAGAAGATATAGAAGTTGAAGAAGTACCCGAATTTTCTGAAGCAGCAGAACAGGAGTCTGAGTCAGAACCCGAAACGCTCGAGGAAACTAAACAAGAAGAACCACAGCCGTCTGACAGTGTGTCCAGCATGATTGATGAATGGGAAAATGTTGCTAAACATGAACCAGAGGAAACAGATCCTGTACGATCAAAAATCGATGAGTTTGATCAGGCGTTACAAACTAAAATTGACACGTTGAGAGAAAGAAAAGAAGAGTTTAGAGAACTAAACCTTGAGGCTGAGTTGGGAATCATCTCATCTGAAAATGAAGTCCTCTATCATCAAATGAAGATCGAATTAAAGGAATTGGAGGAAGAAATCGAACTGCTGAAGCATGAGCGAAAAGCCATTGACAAGGATCTTTTTACTTCTCCAGAGCGGCCATACATTTCTGATGGATTCTTTGATGTACCAGATGATTTGGACGAGCAAACATATCGCCCGGTTGATCGGCCGCACGAAGAACCCACGGATTTGGCCAGTCGAATTGGCCGTGTAGTAAATCGAGCAGCTCAAACAGTTTCTAGCTCAGTGAATAATGATTTTGATTGGAAAAAGATCAACAGAAAATTTAATGGCACAGCAAAGACGCACTTCAGCCATGAATTTATTTTTGAAGAGATTGATGCCCGCTCAATCAACATCAAGTTAGCCAAGGGCAAAGTAATCTTGAAGACTTGGGAAGACGAAACAATCAATGATGTGAAAGTTGAAGCATCGATTGCTCTTTTAGGTCGGATGGACGAAATGGATCCGGTTGAGGCCTTTTTGGAACGCAGCCGAATCGACGTGGATGATTTTCAAATTCTATTTCATGTTCCGAACAAAAGAGTCGAGGCTCGCTTGACTTTTTATCTGCCAAAACGTCAATACAATGATCTTGCGGTTCGCTTGTTAACAGGGGATCTGCTGATTGATGACTTGACCGCCAAAAATGTTTCAATCAAAGCAACGAATGGAACTATTTTGATCAAGGATATCGATACTTCGATGTTAGAAATTGAAGGAACCAATAATGATGTGGAAATTCGTGAAGGTCATATTTTAGACACGATGATTGAGACTGTTACAGGGACGATCATTTCCAAAGCGGATATCGTAAGATCTGAATATTCATTAATCAATGGAGATATTAAGCTGACCGCAGGAAATGACGATTTGAAAAAAATTGAAGCAAACTCTGTGAACGGGGATGTCAAAGTCTCACTGCCAAAAGTAGTCGGTTTAAAAGGACTAGCCAAAACAGGGATGGGAACAATCAACTATCGTTTTGCGAATTGTGAAGCGGTTCAAGAAAGAAACGGAGAAACTCAAAAAACACTGCGTTTTAAGCGAACAGCTGAAGAAACCGCTCAAATAGAAGTATCGTCTAAAGCGGGAAACATTTTCCTAAAAGACTACGACAAATAGAAGGGACTAACTAAAAATGAAAAAAAGACTGATGAAATCACAAACGAATAGAATGTTAACAGGAACGATCGCCGGGATTGCAGAATATTTTGGTATAGATCCAACAGTCGCACGTGTAATCTTTGTCTTTGTTAGTATCGTATTAGCAGGGGCACCAGTATTTCTTTACATTTTATTGATGCTGATTGTTCCAAAAGCGAATACCAGCAGTCAACGTTATCAACAACAATCTTATGAACGACCAAAGCAATCAAAAGGCCAACGTAAAAAAGCAGAGGCTGCTGACGAAGAAAATTGGAGCGATTTCTAACGAATAGAATGAAATGAAAGAGTGCCCGGCTATAAAAAAAGCTGAGCACTTTTTTTTGTGCTCAGCTTTTTGTCAGAAATTTGAAAACGAATTAACGTTCAAATAACAAAATAGAATTTTGAAAAATAAATAAAAATGAACCCAATTATAGAAATCACTCATTTCTTCATAAGTATGATTGATTATTAAAAAAACTTCCCTATTATTAAGAATACCAATAAATAACTACTGATTTTTAAAGGAGAACATCAATTAATGAAGAAGAAAACTATTGCACTTATTACGGTTCCGCTGCTGCTGATTTTTATCGGAGTTACTGGAAAGAATTATGCGGATAATGTATTGAACTGGGGCGGTGAAGATAATATCGCGCTGATTAACAGCAACTTGGATAAACTGAATAACTCTTTATCAAATAAGGAACAGCAAATCACGGAGCTATCAACGAAATCAACAACGGCTCAGAATCAATTGAGCCAAGCACAAAAAGATGTTCAAAATTACATGCAGCAAATTGATGGATTGAAAAATCAGGAAAATCAATTGGCGGGAGAAAAGACGAGTTTACAGTCACAATTAGCTAGCAAAGATGGCGAGTTGCAGTCTAAGCAACAAGAAATTTCCGATAAGCTCAAAGAAATAGATCAAAAAAATAAGGACATTGAGCAGAAAAATCAAGAATGGAATACGAAATTGCAAGAGGCGGCAAATCAAGTAAGCACCTTGCAGAACACTGTAAATGATTTAACCAATCAAATTACTGCAGTGAAAAACGAAAAAAGTTCATTACAGGCCGAACTAGATACAACGAAACAACAATTGGCCAGCTCAAACCAGGAAAATTCTGATTTAAAAGAGTACATTACGAAATTACAAAAAGCGAATAATGATGTAAAAGACGCGGCTGATAAGTCGCAACAAATTGTCGATCAACATCAATAAAAAAAACGTCATTTGACGTTTTTTTTATTGAAAGGAATAAGCTAAAAATCAACGATAAGCTTATTTAAGATATCGGTCAGTTCTTCTCTTTCAACCGGAATCACTGCATTGAGCCAATCCGATAAAACACTGATTATTCCAGCGATAGCAAAGGAAACAGCGATATAATTTTCCATATCATTAGGATTTAGTCTTTCTATAGCCATGATTTTTACAATCAGTTGCTCCTTTAATTTACTCAAATCGTTCATATTGTTGTCTTCCTCTACCAGTAACTGAAAGACCGTTCGATTATCAGATACAAAAGTGATGATGTTTTGACAGAACGTCCTGAAGTCATTAATTTGATCACTCGGATAAGTGGTATCAAAAACGCTCAAAAGTTCATGAGATTTTTCATCGATCACATGTCTATGCAGATCATAAATATCTAAATAGTGTGTGTAAAAGGTTCCTCTGCCAATATCCGCTAGATCGGTTATCTCCGAAATGGTCATTTTATGGATTGGTTTTTCTTTGAGAAGCGAAAGATATGTATCTTGAATTATTTTTTTGGTTTTTCGAGTACGTCTATCCATTTTGCCCTCACTTTCTTGAACAGAATGATTGATTTTGTCCAAAATTGAACAGTCTCCAATAGATTGATTATGGCAACGTTTATCTGATTTTATTATATTGAACATATGGACATTATTCAACAGCTGTTCAAAAACAGGAGGGTACAATGGATAAAATAAAAATTAGAAGAATAGACGTTAGTGATCTGAAGAAAGCAAGAAAATTTGCAGCAACAGGAATGCATCTCAATAGGTATGTCAACAATTCTTTCGAGCTTTATCTTTACAGTAAATATGTACTTTATCTTGAGTTATCAAAATCAACCCTTGCCTTAGGGGCATACATGGGAAAGCAGTTGGTGGGGTTCCTATTTGCACGATTTGAAAATGAAGCAGCGGCTATTCATTCATGGAGACAACAGTTATTTGTTTCAATCGGTTCCTCTGTGATTCAACTGTCTGGACATAATGAGAATTCAACTGCTTATGACAAAGCGAACAGAGAAATGTTTCAGGCATTTTCCAAGCAAAAATATGATGGGGAGATCACTTTTTTTGCAGTCGATCCTGAGTTAAATGGAAAAGGGATCGGTACACTGCTGCTTGAAGAATTGAGAGCGCAAAAAAGTGGAAAGACAATTTATCTTTATACGGATTCAGGTTCAACATATCAATTCTATCTTCATCGGGGATTTGAAATTTTTAAACAAAAAGTCATAACCATGAATGTTAATAATAAAGAATTGAAGTTGACATGTTTTCTTATGAGTAAAAAATTGTAGCGGAATCACTTAAGGCAAAAATAGAATTAGTAGCGATTTATTACTATCAAGCGAAAAAAAATGTTTACGGTTTCATTTTTTTGTGCTAAGATGCTTGTAAATCGAACAGGCATGTGACTGGTAATGCAGGCAGGACCTAAATAAGGCTTCATTTTACCTTTAAGAGTAAAATGGAGGGTTATTTTGGTCTTGCTTTTTTGTTGTCTGACTGGCCATCAACGACAAAATAAAAAGAAAAGAGGAGAAAAAATGAACTATCAGGAAACAGCAAAACAAATTATTGAGCATGTTGGTGGAAAAGAAAACATTTGCCATATTGAGCATTGTTCAACCCGATTGCGTTTTACCTTGAAAGATGATGATAAAGCAAATAAGGAAGCCTTGGAGGCAATTGAGGGTGTGATTGGTGTCCGCCACAATGTTCAATGTCAGGTAATTATTGGCAATGAAGTTGTTGAGGTGTACGAGGAAGTCATTAAAATTGTTGGAGATAGTTTAACGGCCAGTAAAGATACACCAAAAAAGAATCGAAAAATCGGAGCGGTGCTGCTAGACTTTGTCATCTCTGTTTTTCAACCTTTAATCCCAGCCATTGCAGGCGGAGGGATTCTAAAATCATTGCTGATGTTAGCATCCTTAACCGGACTGCTAAGTGATCAAAGCCAAACCTATCAGATTCTCAACTTGATTGGTGGAGCTCCTTTGTATTTCTTGCCGATTTTAGTGGCCATGACTACAGCGAATAAATTGAAAGTGAATCAATTAGTAGCGGTATCGATTGCGGGAGCGATGATTTTACCTGATATGTCGGCGATGCTGGCAGAGGGAGCAACATTTTTATCATTTAATATTGAAAATATTGCTTATGCCTCACAAGTATTCCCAGCAATTCTGACCATTTTGTTCTATGCATTGACGGAACGTTTTTTCACAAAATATTCGTTCAAGTCCATTCGAATTTTCTTTGTACCAATGATGAGTATGTTGATCACGGTTCCGATCGGTTTATTGATCTTGGGACCTCTTGGTTATAATGTCGGAACTATTTTTTCAAGTGCAATCATTTCTCTTTACTCAACGGTTGGATGGGTAGCCACAGCACTTTTAGCAGCAATCCTGCCGCTAATGGTCGTTACCGGGATGCATAAAGCGATGATCCCGTATGCAGTATCTTCAATGAGTGAATTGGGAGCTGAATTACTGTATCTCCCAGCTTCATTGGCACATAATATTGCGGAATCGGGCGCGTGTTTTGCGGTCAGCTTAAAGACAAAAGATAAAAAGCTTCGTTCAACAGCGATTTCTGCAGGAATATCGGCCTTTTTTGGAATAACTGAACCGGCTCTTTATGGGGTGACGATTATTCATAAACGTGTATTGATGGCGGTAATGGGATCTAGCCTCGTTGGTGGAGCATTAGCGGGAATTTTCACGATTAAAGCTTTTGCCTTAGTCGGACCAGGAATTGCCAGCATCACTATGTTTGCTGATCCAGATAATGGAATGAATCTCGTATGGGCCTTTGTGGTATTGGGTGTTTCATTTGTCACAGCATTTGTTGCTGCATTGTTTTTATATAAAGATACAGAGTCAATCGAAAAATCGGCTGTTGAACCTTCGAACAAGCAAGTCGAATTTTTGGCAAGCCCAGTAAAAGGGAAAGTTATTTCCTTATCTGAAGTTCAAGATGAAGTCTTTTCAAGCGGGATGGTTGGTAAAGGGGTCGCAATTATTCCTGAGGAAGGCATCCTTTATGCACCAGAAAATGGTGAAATCACTACAGTTTTTGAAACTAAGCATGCGCTTGGAATGAAATTATCAAATGGCGCTGAGGTTCTCTTTCATATCGGATTGGACACTGTTCAGATGAAAGGCGCCGGTTTTAACGCCCTCGTTTCTGCAGGAGAGCAAGTCTTACAGGGAACGCCACTGATTCGATTTGATATTAAGGCCATTCAAGCGGCCGGTTTTGATCCGATTATTGTTTGTGTCGTAACGAATGGGGATCACTTCGAGGTACAAGCATTAAATGAAACACAACAGGTAACCAATGATTCGGACGTCTTGTCCATTAATACTATTTAATAAAGGGGAACGTAAAAAATGACAGAACAGACTTTTCCAAAAGGATTTTTGTGGGGCGGAGCAATCGCGGCCAATCAGGTTGAAGGTGCTTGGAACGTGGATGGCAAAGGACTTTCGGTTGCGGATGTGGCAACCTATAAACCAAATGTTGATAAAAAAGATTTTGCGGCACATATGACGATTACTACTGAAGCTGTTGAAACGGCGGCATCAGATACGACAGATACTTGGTATCCAAAACGTCGCGGCATTGATTTTTACCATCGATATAAAGAAGACTTGGCTCTATTTGCTGAAATGGGCTTTAAGACTTTACGGTTGTCGATTGCTTGGTCCCGTCTGTTTCCTACAGGTGAGGAAACAGCACCCAACGAAGCAGGAGTTGCCTTTTATAAAGAGCTATTCAAAGAGATGAAACGGCTGAAGATTGAACCGATCATGACGTTGTCTCATTATGAAATGCCTCTTGCCTTAAGTTTGAGATATAACGGCTGGGTCAATCGATCGGTGATTGATGATTTTGTTCGTTTCGCAAATGTTTGTTACGATAACTTTGGAGAATATGTTCGCTATTGGCTGACATTCAATGAAATTGATTCGATTCATCGCCATCCATTTACTACTGCTGGGATTATTCCAGATAAATCTGGTGAGAATCTCGAGGAAGAAATTTATCAGGCATTGCATCATCAGTTTGTTGCCAGCGCACTTGTTACAAAAGCAGCACATGAAAAAATTCCGGGAAGTCAAGTAGGCTGCATGATGACTAAACTCATGACGTATCCGCTGACATGTGAGCCGTTAGATGTAGAATTGACGCTGAAAAAGAACTTAGAAAACACTTTCTATGCAGATGTTCAGGTCAAAGGGGAATACCCGAAAATGATTTTGCAAGATTTAGAAAATCGTGGGATCAAGCTGGAAATAACGACAGCAGATCAATCAACTTTAAAGGGGTATACGGTTGATTTTGTGACCTTCAGCTATTATATGTCGATGGCAGAATCAGGTGATCCTAAGGCTGAGCGAACTCCGGGGAATACTGTGTTGGGTGTAAAAAATCCATATTTGCCTTCAACAGAATGGGGCTGGCAGATAGATCCTAAAGGTCTAAAGATTGCCTTGATTGAATTGTATGATCGCTACAATTTACCGTTAATGATCGTTGAAAATGGGATGGGAGCGATGGATGTCGTGGAAGAAGACGGAACGGTCCATGATCCGTATCGGATAGACTACTTCAAGGCGCATTTCAAACAAATGAAAGAGGCCATCAATGAAGGGGTAGACTTAATTGGTTATACTAGCTGGGGACCGATTGATTTGGTTAGCGCAGGAACTTCGCAAATGTCCAAACGCTATGGATTCATCCATGTTGATGCAGATGATGAAGGTCACGGAACATATGACCGCAGCAGGAAGGATTCTTTTTATTGGTATCAGAAAATCATTGAGACAAACGGCGCTTCACTTAACGACTAATGCGAGGAGGAAAACATGTGATTTTAATCAAGAAAGTCTTAAACTCAAGTGTGATACTCGCAGATGATGAAGGCAAAGAAATCATCGCCTTTGGAAAAGGTATCGGTTACGGGAAAAAGGCTGGAGAAAAAATTCCAGATGAGTTAGTCGATAAAATGTTTTTGGCAGCAGAAGATAAAAAGACCTCTCAAATCATTGAGTTAGTAGGAGAAATTCCTTTTGAATTTTTTGAAATTTCGCGTGATATCATCCTCAAAGCAGAAAATGAATTAGGCAAGACATTGAATAGCAATATCTATCTGACACTAACCGATCATTTGCATTTTGCGATTGAGCGTTCAAGGGAAGGGCTCGTTGTGGCTAATCGTTTGTATTGGGAAATAAAAAAATATTATCCTAAGGAGTTTGAGATTGGAAAGCAAGCACTGGCCTTGTTGGAAGACAAATATGACATTCAACTTCCGAAAGAAGAAGCGAGTAATATTGCTTTCCATCTCATTAATGCACAATCGGATGGTTCTGAAGCTAATGGATTTAAATATGCCAAAATGATCAGCGGTATCGTGAACATGGTTCGTTATTCAATTCAAAAGGAGATCGACACTACCTCTATCCATTATTCTCGATTTATCACACATGTACGATATTTTGTCGAACGTTTATACCAAAATGGATTATTGGAGGAAGACGAGGATCAGCTATATGAGCAAATGTGGATATTGTACCCTGCGGCGATGGAGATTGCTGGAAAAGTTAAAAAGTACATCGAAAAGGTGAACCACACAACAATTCCTACCGATGAGATTATTTATCTAGGTGTGCATATTAACCGTCTGATGAAACATACGACATAAAATCTCAGCTCACTGATCAGTTAAATTCATACAAAAACGTTGACTATCAAAATGAATAGTCAACGTTTTTTTCAGCAAAACAGGATTAATCTATCAACGTAGTGCCATAAGAATTATCGATCGCACAACAACCATTTTCCCTTCGATTGGTTTGATCGAGTTGTCAAAGTCAAAGTAGGCGGCGATCTTAATGAATGCCGATTTAATTTGGGCACGACCGCGGGCGACCAGGTCCGGTTTTACGACGAGAACAGCTTCTTCAGTATAATATTTGGTCAGTTCATCGAACTTTTCTTCGTGAAATAACCGATCGCAGATTTCAATGATTGATTTAATATCTTTTTCAATTTTTTCTGCCTCTGACATATAAACAACTCCTTCATTTAATTTTTATAAGTCCAGCAGATAGAAACTTAAAATCAATCACTGCGTAAAAGCAAAAAAGAACTCGCAAGGAGTTCTTTTTTTGCTTTAGCGATTATATAAGAAGGCAGAGAGGAGATACAAGATAGCAATATGAGCCGGGTAGAAGACGTAAAAGAAATATTTCATCCCTTTGCCTTTTTGTCCGTTGTACAACATGATTGGGACAATCGCAAAAATCATGATCCACTGAGTTAAACCCAAAAAGAAATAAATCGCTGCTACTAATGCAATCAATAAGCATTGAATTTTACGGTTATTCCTTGCAAGATACAACAGCGGAATCAGAAGCACCATTACACTGTTTTCAGCTAGGAGTAATGCCGGAAGAAGCGTGGTAATAGCTAAGACCCCATACGGATTTTGCAGAATTAACGGGTTCGAAAGGGCAGAAAGTACGAATACGGAAAGCAACGCTGGCAGAATAAACAACAATATTCCTGCAAAACTTTTTTTCAAGTTAGCAGTGTTTTTTCCCTCAACGAAAAGATCGATGGCATACATCATTAAAGTACCGACAAATAAATCCCTAAAGATATTATTAATTAATTGCACTTGTTCGTAACCGACAATCTTACTCAGTAAAAAAGTAAGGAGCGACATGAGTACCATCGATACATACAATCTCAACATGTAGGCCTTTTTACTATGTGTATGGGTGAATCCAACGACACTTACGAAAAAGAATAGTGTCGCAACCGGTCTGCCAAACCAATCTAACCAGTTGGGGGCACCAAATGGAACAAACATTTGATGCACATGATCAATAAGCATTAAAACAATACCAAGAACCTTCAGGTCAAACGTAGACAACCCTTTTTTTAACGTATCAGAAATCAAAAACATCTCCTCCTAAATAACTAGTAGCTATAATTTACCAGCGATTTGATATAGGAACCATTGAAAGGCATGTTGCAAAGCTAACGATTTTGTAATAAACAGTATTCAACTTATTCTTTATAAAAATAAAAATGCAATTTTAGTATCGGTATTCGTAAGAGTTGTTATTTTTATTATTTAAGATTAACTAATATCAGATTGACAACTGACTATGCAACCAGCATAGATACTCTTATATTCCTCAGAAAGATCTAGGAGTCTGATAGGCAACTAATTTTTGAATAATCAGACATTTAAGAGAAGAACTATTTTAATTGGTTATTTTTTTGTATATACTAAAATAATAAAATGAAACGATAAGATTACATAAATAAGGAAAGTATCACCTCAAATTTAGAGAAGATACTTTCCTTATTTAGCAAAAAAATTACATAGTCTTATAAAAAACTAGAAAAGAAATATTCGTCTGAAAAATAAATTAACTTATTTATCTTCCGTTTTAAAATCATTTTGTAATGCTATTATAAAATACTGATTAAAATTAATCAATAATATTCATAAAATTAATCATTTTTAAATAAGCCTGAAATTACATTACAAAAAGTGAATTCATTTTTCATATTTTCTGTGGATTAAATAAGAATTAATAAAAAAATGTGCCGTCGTTTACGCCGTCAAAAAATTGGAGGTTACTTAGTTATGAGAAAAGGTGAAAACATATATTTAAGAAAGGATGGACGTTGGGAAGGGCGTTATTCTAAAGGTAGAAAATCAAATGGAAAAATTAAGTATGGCTATGTCTACGGAAAGAGCTATACTGAAGTTCGCCAAAAAATCTTCCCACTTAGAATTCAGTACCATACGATCCAGCAAGTACAGGGATTTGCAAATGAAACGTTTGAGGAATGGGCTAGTTATTGGTTGAGTTATGTACAGCATGATGTCAAACCATCAACATTTTCAAGTTACTATTATAAAATGAACAACTATGTTTTACCGATGATAAAAGACGTCCCATTAAATGAGTTATCACTAGAACAAGGAAAGAAAATTCTCCAAAACATCAATGGAAAGCTTGCTAAATCAACGATACAGGTAATCTTTCGAATTTTAAATAAGTGTTTAAACTATGCCAAAAAATGTGGAAAGATTTTTTCTAATCCATTTTCTAATCTTCAATTGCCAAAAGCTAAAAAGACTAAAGTTAGCGCACTGACACGGCCAGAGCAAAAAAAACTAATGAGTACTGCATTAGCAGAAAAAAATGGTTCGGGAATTCCTGTGTTATTGGCCCTGCATTCTGGTATGCGTATTGGGGAAATATCTGCTTTACGTTGGTCAGATATTGATTTTGATTTAGGATTGATACATGTAAATAATACGTATCAACGAATAGGAATTTCTCAGGGAAAACAAAAAACACAATTGGTTTTTGCAAGCTCCAAAACGGAGGCCTCAATAAGAGTCATTCCGATAGGTCGAACCTTAAAAAAACTATTAATTGATCATAAAAAAGGATCTACTGGCGAGTTCGTGTTTTCAACCAATGGTCAACCTTGTGAACCACGACTATTAACATACCATTTTCACAAAATCCGTTTGAAGGCTGATTTATCGCAGATACACTTTCACCAACTGAGACATACATTTGCAACGCGCTGTTTAGAATCAAAAGGTGATATCTCTTCGGTCAGCGCGCTTTTAGGGCATGCTTCTACGCAAATGACACTTGATACATATGTAAATGCTTTGTTAGAGCAGAGGTATCAAGTAATAGCTAGGATGGAACAGTGGATTAACTAAAAATCGTTTTCAAAATTTTTTTCTTGATATTTTGGGCTATTAATTATTCTTTTTCTAAGTAAGCGCTTTCTTTATTTGCTTTTCTGTTTATTGACCCTAAAAATATCTTTTTGGTCGTTCTGGTAAAGAAAAAAACTCCTTCTAAAAAAATAAAAAATGTATAAAACGTCATAAACCGTCAAAGGAAGCTGGAAACCATTACTATCAAAGGTTTCCAGCTTTTTTTCTAGTTTTTTATAAGACTAGGAATTATTTCCAATCTATCCAGAAAGAAATTTCGACTTTGAACTTTTTTGTACATGGTGAACCGCTGGTTTTAATCACACTATGAATAGTGTAACTGCAGAGAATTTTGTTGCTAATTACATTAGTCCTATAATAACAAATTTAGTTAAATGAAGAAGAATAAATGACTCTTTTTTATTTAAAATTTATGGCATTTTTTTTGCAATACAGGGTTGAATACTGAGTTGTTAGGTGAACAAATAAATAGAAAAAAGGAAGATAAAAATGAACGTATTGATTTTAACGAAATGTGTTTTTGCAGAGGAAGAATTGGTTAAAAAGCTAAATTTACTTGGTTATGAGGTGTTTTGCAGTAATCATTTATTGAAAGAGCTGGTAAACGAGGCAACGAATTATCAAGTAATCAACTATTTTCCGAACATCATTTTTAGTGAGACGGTTTCTGATGACGAAATGTGGTTAGTGGCAAAAAATGAAAGCATGAGTGTTGATAATAAGAGTGCAAAAGATATATATACTTTTGGAACAATTTTCTTAGGAGATAATTTTCTCGGCAGTAATGCAAATGCTAAGGGAACACACTCGGAAAATGTACTACCGACTTTTAGTTCGGAACTGGTTGAGGAAAATCGGGAGGTGGAAACAAAGAGTTCTGCTACGATGGAAGTCGAAATGGAAAATGCTAATGACTCAAATGGACAGCTAGCAATGTCTGGACCTGAGGATGAAACAGCCACAGTAGACGAGGTAACTCAGGCCGATCATCTAGTCGAAACATCAGATGAAGTCGAAATTGAAGATATCTTAAAAGAACAAAACGAACTGTTAAATTCATTAGTTGGTTTTGAAGCAGACTCTTTGTAAGAGTTTTATGGAGAATTAAAGTATGAGGATAAATAATGGAATTGTGAGCCTACTATTAATAATTCTTTTGATGCTAACGGGATGTTCTGGGGGGAGTTCAGCCACGACAACCTCAAGCTTGGAAAAAGAAGTAACGAAGCTGAGAACTGAAAATTCCAAGCTGAAAAAAGAACTATCAACCGGTGGGACAGACGAAAAGAAAACACAGGCAAGTGATGCCGCTAGATTTACTCAAGAGGTAAAAAGCTTCTCGAAAAATGAGGCTATCGAGTTTGGTGACGGAGAAAAAAAGTTGGCGGAAATGAAGGTAGTGGAAGTAACGACGAAGCAGTCGGCTTTCCCAAAAAGAATGAACGAACTAGAAAACTATGATACAAAACATATGATTTCAGTAAAAATTGAGTATAAAAACATTGATATGGATACGCCATTTTTTCCCTATTACCAATCTTTTCAAGCATACTCAAAGGATGGAAAGCGATTAATAGCGGTGAATCAACAGCGTGGGCAGAATGAAGTGCCCAAAGGAAAGTCAGACACAACTCAAATTTTTTGGAAATTGCCAGTTAGTAGTAATAAGTTAGATAATGTTGAAATTGATTTTGTTTCAGGTGAACAACGTGTAGCAACCTTTAATTTGGCAGTTGATCATTAGTTATATTAAAAGCCCCGTCCATGGTTGTGGACGGGGCTTTTAATATAACTAATGCAACGGAGAAGGAGGGATTTGAACCCTCGCACCGTGTTAACGATCTACACCCTTAGCAGGGGCGCCTCTTCAGCCACTTGAGTACTTCCCCAAATCAACTATTTTATTATAAACAAGAGTCTACGGCATAGTCAATAGACCGGTTATTGTTCAATATTAAGCCGTTTGTTATTTTTGAATGGCTTTTTATTAAGTTGAACAATTATCTATAAGGGAAATAATCCTATTCATTCTTCCTGTTGAAAGGAAAATGTTATTACTATTAACGCTAAGAAAGTTATTATCATTAATAAAAAAATTGAATTTTGAAAAAGGTTAATGCGTCATTTAATCACTAACAATTAAAAGCCCTATTTAACGAATTGATACGGCAATATAAAAATTAGTCTATCTTTAGAAATTCACATAAACGGTTAGTTAGTAAAAAAGTATAAACAAACTAATCAATTGTTTATTACAAGGATTTTTCTTTTAAAGATATCTTATATGTTTTTGTAACGAAAAAATAGTTTGATTTTAACCAGTAATTATATATAAATGAAAAACTTGTTTCCCAATATTGATACGTTCTAATCTACTTATAATTTCCTGTGAGATAATTCTTTCAGCACCTCAAAAAATAATAGAAATATAGAAGAAAGGGGAGTTGTACAGAATTATGAGTCGTAAAAATAATTTGTATAAGCTTTTAAGATCCAATAAAAAAGAGCGTTACAAGATGTACAAAAGCGGCAAGCATTGGATGTTTGCTACAATTACAGCATTTACTAGTGTTTTAGGTGCAGGCACCTTAGTTACGCAAGATGCTCATGCAACATCAACCAGCCCTCAAGATGATGCAGGGATGGAAGTTGATACGGACCAGATTTTAGCGAATCAAGACACCACACAGATTCCAGCCTCATCAACACAAAATAGTACAGCTGTAGAATCAGAAAGTACAACAAATTCAGTTGTTGTAGATTCGGAAAGCGTAGTCGAGTCTTCAAGTCAAACAGAGTCTGACAGCGCCACAGAGTCAACTAGCCAAACGGAGTCTGATAGCTCAATAGAATCAAATAGTCTATCAGAATCAATAAGTTTCTCGGAATCAGTGAGCTTATCAGAGTCCAATAGCTTATCAGATTCAACAAGTCAGTCTGTTTCAATTAGTAATTCAACTAGTTTATTAGCAGCAGCGGACGAAAATCAGTCCACAAGTATATCCGATTCTATGAATAATTCAGCATCGGCAAGTTCATGGATTTCAAACAGTCTTTCTGAATCAATGAGCAACTCTGAAAAGAGAAGTTCAGTAAATTCTCAAAATGTAGAAAAGAGTAAACAGCCTTCCACACAAGAACAAAGCAAGAACGATACGAATAAGGCTAAGGATCTTTTTGACCAAATTATTCCAAACGGTACTGAAGTAAAAGTTGATTCAAAAACGAAAGAACTCGTTTTTACAATGAAAACAGGAGTTGCTCCTAGTACTGCTTTGATTCATGCGGCACAAAAATATGCTGCTGCAAATGATTTAATCGCTTATTTCTCAGTTCGTGGTGCAAACGGAAAATCAACAAAGATTAATGTTTCTTCTGATCCAGATATAAATCGAGAGGATTTTGAAGATGCGATTAATAATGGGCAAACGCCTAAAAATCCTACATCGGTAACTGTTAATGCATCTGATCAGGTTACGAATAAGCAGGTGTACAAGCAGACTGCAATTGCAAATGGAACTTATGCGGCGGTTAATGATTGGGCTACTCTTAAAACAGCATATAGTGATAATTCCATCACTTATATAGAAGTTACATCAGATTTTGCCGCAGCTTCAAATGTAGCTGTTCGTGATCTAGGATGGCGTCAAAACGGTGTAATTATTGATGGTGCAGGACATACTGTAAATATGGAGCGTGCTGCATTTAATGTAGGAACTTCATCTACTACTAGAGGATCAATATTTACAATTACAGATATTAATTTGATTCATTGGCAAAGTGGCACTTTAAGTGGTGATAGTGGTACTGGAGCGGCTGATGGTGTAATTGATTCACGTAATTCAACTGGTGGTTATGGTTATTGGAATTTTAATATTAACAACGTCATCCTTAAAGGGAATGGTGGGACCACATCTTCTGACTCAGGGCGTCGCTTATTAGATGCAGAAGATAGTAAAGTTACTCTTTCAGGAACAATTAAAGCTGACGTTAAGCAAGAATTGATGCAGATAGGTCAAGTTGAAATAGTCAATGGTGCGCATGTTGAATTGAATCGAACTGTTGGAACAACGGGTTACTCTATGTTCTATTTCATGGCAATTCGAGGTAATGATGCAGCGGACACTGGCTACGCACATTCTTTCACAGCTGGTGACGGTTCTACGATTATTGGTAATGAGTTAAGCACGTATAATAGTAATAATTATCCGTTGGTTTATTATGGTTACAACTCAATTTTAGTTGGAGACAATGTTAATTGGACACAAGATGGATTCCAAATGTTGCTTGATTTAAACCGCTATTCTGGTAGCAATAGCTCTGGACGTGCCGTAACTTTTGGTCAGAACTTAAAAATGACCGCAACAAGAACTGTTGGAAGTAACTCTTTATATGCTACAAATAATTCAACCGTAACCTTCAATGCAGGTACTGTTTTAGACCTGCAACAGTGGAATAATAATACTGTTATTCGTACTGATAGTGGATCGAAGATTATTTTTATCTCTCCTAAAGCTTTACATTTGGCTCGTTTAACGAGTTCAGGTGCAGTTACCAATGGAGCATTATTCACAGGTTCGGGAACATTTACTATGAATAACTCTCAAATCAGCACATGGCAGGGAAGCGATTCTCAGACAGCAACCCCTGGTGGAAATAGAAATAATAAATTTGCTGAAATGACTATATCTGGAAGTACAACAACGATTAAGGATACGGCAGGGAATATTACCACGTCCAATATTGTAGACAGTAGCACGCGTGAATTAGCGACTGTTGCAATTGATCCTGGTACTGTAAAACTCAAATATGTAGATCAATACGGTAACGTGATTAAAACAATTGATGTTCCAATTGATAAGGATGTTAATTATATTGGACAATATATCAATTTAGTTAATAAAGATTATGCTTTAACTAATATGCCGCCAAATTACATGTGGGCAATTGCTAGTCAAGTACCTGCTTCTGCTCTATCTGACAAACAAAGCGGAGGAGATGGTACAACTGCTGCTGATGACGGCGATGCATATGGACAAGCGAATGTTGCCATTGTTCCAATGGAAGGAACCGAATATGTTTATAATATTTATGTATATGGTGTAGCGAATAATAACGTTCAGTATCAATATGTAGACGCTAAGACAGGCATGGTTATTTCGGCGGATTACTTAGGTTCTGGACAGGAAGCAGCGGGAAGTAATTTACCACCTGCTAACTATGGAAATGTCATTGATTGGTTAAATGCGTACTATACCTCTACCAATGTTGCGGAAGGTTATCATTACGCTTCGGGTTCTGAATTAAACGGATTCGTGCAGCCAACAACTACTACAGTTGGAACTGATGCAAACTTAGTTACTATTTATGTTTCAGCAGATATTCAAACGGTTAATGTGACTTTTGTAAATTCTGATGGAACTGCTTTAGTAGGACAAATCCCAAATGTTTCTATAAATGGAACTTCTGGTGCTGAGGTGAGTTATGCTGATTTAGTTTACGGCTATCTAACTCAAGCAGGATATCATGCTGATACTAGTGGAACATTCATTTTTGATTTTACCGCGAATGGGACGAACACGACGGATGCGAATCCTCAAAGTTTAACTATTACTCTTTATCCAGATTATCAATTAGCTGGAGTAATCTCAAATAATCAACCAGCTACTGATCCTGCGACAGGCGATGCATATGATCAATTGCCAACAACTGTTACTGAAGGTCAATATGGAGCTGAAGGTGTTTCAAATGGAACAATCGTTTTAGGTGTAACAGATGCCGACTTGGCTAGAAATGGATACATTTATACTGTCACAGGACCAGACGGACAAGTTTACGCTACATTAGCTGAAGCGTTAGCAAGTAATAGTATTTTTGATACTACTACAAATAACGGACTTCCAATTGATGGTTCTCCTCAAGGATTTGTCGTTAACTATGAAATTGATCCCGTATCCGAGTCAACTTCTAACTCAGAAAGTGAATCTACTTCCACATCGGAAAGTGAAAGTACTTCCATCTCTAATTCTAATTCTGATAGTGACTCTTCATCACTTTCTCAATCTGTATCAGAAAGTGAATCAACTTCTCAGTCTGAGGATTCTACTTCCGAATCGATTTCTGAATCAATTTCAGAAAGTGAGTCCATTTCCATTTCGGAAAGTGAGAGTATCTCTACTTCTGAATCAATCTCAGAGAGCGAGTCAACGTCGATTTCTAACTCGGAAAGCGAATCAAACTCTACATCAGATAGCGACTCTAGTTCTGTGTCGACGTCAAACAGTGAGTCCGTTTCAAATTCAGATAGTGACAGTGACTCATTATCGACATCAATGTCTGAAAGTGAGTCAAACTCAGAGTCAGAAAGCAACAGTCTATCGATTTCTGAATCCATTTCGGAAAGTGAATCCATATCTGAATCATTAAGCGAGAGTGAGAGCTTGTCAGAGAGCGAAAGTACATCTGATAGCATTTCTGATTCTGAATCATTATCTATTTCTGTAAGTGAATCGCTATCAGAAAGCGATAGTGACAGTGATAGCAGTTCGATTTCTGATTCACTGAGTGATAGTGAAAGTACTAGCACTTCAGACAGCGATAGCACCTCAGATAGCTTATCAAATTCTGAATCACTATCTCTTTCAGTAAGTGAAAGTATCTGCGAGTGCGAGCGACAGTACAAGTGAAAGCACATCGATTAGTGATTCAAGATCAGACAGCACAAGTATTAGCAACAGTGATAGTTCAAGTCTATCGGCAAGCTACAGCGGCAGTACTTCAGCTAGTATAAGTGAAAGCACAAGTCTAAGTACGTCAAACAGTGATTCAAACTCAACAAGTACAAGTATTAGTAATAGCGATAGCACAAGCTTAAGTACATCAGTCAGCGATTCGAGATCAGACAGTACAAGCATTAGCAACAGTGAAAGTACGAGTTTGAGTTCTTCAATCAGTGCAAGCGAAAGAAGTGAATCACAAAGCTACAGTGGTAGCACATCCGCAAGTACGAGTGATAGTACAAGTGAAAGCACATCGATCAGTGATTCAAGATCGGACAGTGCAAGTGTAAGTAATAGCGAAAGTGCAAGCTTATCATCAAGTCACAGTGGAAGTACTTCAGCAAGTATAAGTGAAAGTACAAGCCTAAGTACGTCAAACAGTGATTTGAATTCAAACAGTACAAGCATTAGTAACAGTGAAAGTACGAGTTTGAGTTCTTCAATCAGCGCAAGCGAAAGAAGTGAATCGCAAAGCTATAGTAGTAGTACTTCCATGAGTACTAACGTGCCAACTTCTAACAGCACATCTACGAGTGGTCGAAGTATTGCTTCAGGAGGGGCTTCAAAAGCACAATCTGGTGGTTCGAGAACGGCTACTTCTGGTGGCACATCTAATGTAGCTAGCTCAGGTAAGGGCGGTTCTTCAGGGAAAGAATATCCGAAAACAGGGGAGACATTGGAGTCAAGTCTACAATTATCCTTCATCGGGTTAACTGGTGTTCTTGCAGCACTTGCCTTAATGAAGAAGAACGATCCAGAAAAAGATTAATTTAAACAAATTGGTAATAGAATGCAGTATAAAAATATTTGAATTCTATTGCTTGATTAATGGTTGATACTAGAAAAAATCCAAAGGAAATTTCCTTTGGATTTTTTTCTTTGAAAATAAATTCTTGGCTTATTTGAGCATGCTACAAAGTCTCGATCATGAAATGAAAAAGTAGGAGGAACTATTGAAAAAGATGGCAGGATTATTAGAAGAGAATGATCTCGAGCAGAATTGTATAAGTTATCTTTTAGCCCCGTATATGAGTGACTAGTTTTAGTAACAAATTTTATAAATCGGATAGTAAATGAAAATATTACTTAAGGTAAAAATATATTGCAATAATTGGGATTTTGAGCAATCCATCAAGTAAACTATCTTGCTTACAATAGTAAAAAGAGGTATCTGTTATCGTTTTTAGATAACAGATACCTCTTTAAAAACTTTACTTATAAACTCTTTTTCTTTTCTAAATGATGAAGAAAGGCACCTGCGGAGAACACAGTAGCTAAACCAACAAGAGATAGTTGAGCACTTAATTGATTTGATTCACCAGTTTTAGGAAGTTCTTTTCCTGTATTTACTGAGGACTTCCCGTTTGCAGAGTTCGATGCTTGTTTAGATCCAAGACTGCTGCTGGAGGATTTATTTGTCCCAGTTGATGATGCCTTCTTTCCATTGGTATTATTCTTTGATGAATTAGAAGCTGTTAAAGATTTGTTTTCACTAGTAGAATTTGAAGTACTCATACTAGTGCTGTCGGAAGTAGAGGTAGAAGTACTTTCGCTCCAATACTCACTCAGAATCTCCGAATTCCGGCCACTAGAACTTTCGCTATTCACTGCAGATGTTTTTTCAGAAGAGCTTTCACTAAATGAAGTTGAGTTGCTCTCGGAAGAGCTTTCGCTCCAATAATCACTTAAAATTTCCGAGTTAACCGAACTTGTACTCTCGCTTACCGAAGTCGATGAGCTTAGGCTTGTACTAGCTGATTCCGTTGTAGAGCCACTGGTTGATTCAGTCGTTGAAGTACTAGCTGACTCAGTTGTAGAACCACTTGCAGAACTTGTTGTTGAGGTACTAGCTGATTCTGTAAGTGAAGCACTAGTTGACTCAGTAGTAGAGCTGCTAGTGGAGGAACTTGCAGGTGCCGCCATTGAATTGCTTGTAGAGGAGGCCGGAATAGTGGCTGTATTGTTATTTGCCAGTACTTTTCCAGTATCAACTTCCACTCCTGCATTGGCTTGAGGAGAGGCTTCGGCTGCTTGAACGTTGGCAGAAGTTGCATTTACCCCAATAACACCACCAACCGCCGTTAAGGTTGCATACATCCAATTTTTTCCATTCTTTTTGGTTCTTCTTTGTTCTTTTTCTAGTTGTTTTCGCATTTCTTTTCGTCCCATATTTACAATAAATCTCCCTTCAAAATAATAATAAAACTGATTTTGACGTGTTGAAATTAGTATCTCATAGTTCATTTCATGAGATTTAGAACGTCTCAATATTGGGAAAAAATATTTTTAACTAAAAGAATGAAATATCATGAAGTATAAGGAAAATATATTCTATTTTTAGCTGTGATATGAGATAAGGAGAAAAGTTCAGATGACATCTTACTTAGTGGTTGGAAGCGGCCTGTTTGGTTCGGTTTTTGCAGAACAGATGGCCAATAATGGAGATAAAGTAACAGTACTCGAAAAACGGGATCATATTGCAGGAAATATTTATACAAAGGAAGTTAGTAATATTCAAGTTCATAAATATGGTGCCCATATATTTCATACATCAAACAAAAAAGTATGGGATTACATAAACCAATTTGCGGATTTCAATAGATTTACAAATACGCCCATGGCATTTAGTAAAAGCGAATTATATAATTTACCATTCAATATGAATACGTTCTATACTTTGTGGGGAGTAAAAGACCCGTGGAAGGCAAAAGAAAAAATTGCAGAACAGTCTAAACGCTATAGGAGTAGAGAGCCGCTTAATTTGGAAGAACAAGCGCTCTCGCTAGTTGGAAGGGACATTTATGAAATCCTAATTAAAGAATATACCGAGAAGCAATGGGGAAGACCATGTGAGAAACTTCCAGCATTTATTATTCGACGGTTACCGGTTCGTTTTACCTTCGACAATAATTATTTTGATGATTTGTATCAAGGAATTCCTGTTGGTGGGTATACACAAATTATTGAAAGGATGTTGGATCATCCTAATATAGAAATAAAACTTATGACAGACTTTTTGGCAAATAAAGCTGAATGGTTGAGTAAGTATGAAAAAGTTATTTATACTGGCATGATAGATGAATTTTATGATTACTGTTTTGGCGAATTGGAGTATCGATCACTAGCATTTGAACATGAGCATTTTGCGCATAGTAATTATCAAGGGAATGCAGTAATTAATTATATTGATAAAACAATTCCATATACACGAATCATTGAGCATAAACACTTTGAATTTGGTGATCAAAAAAACACAATTATTACGAAAGAATATCCCCAAAAATGGTATAAAGGTGAAGAACCATTTTATCCGATAAATAACGAAGAAAATCAGCATATTTATCATAAGTACGAAAAACTATCTCAAGAGAACTCTCAAGTACTTTTTGGAGGTCGTCTAGGACGGTATCGTTATTACGACATGCATCAGGTGATTGATGAGGCATTGAATTTGGCTGATAAACTAATAGTTCACAAAGTTAAGTAGGTATATTCATTTTTCATAAAAATTTAAATACACAGACAGTCTTTTGATAATGGAATCTTTCGGTGTTACAAGGTGTCATCTCGTTAAAAAAATGAAAAAGCTGACCATTTAGTCAGCTTTACAGATCTAAAACCATATTATACCAAGTTTCCCCAGCATGTTGCGAAGTGGATATGCCTTCTACTTTATACCCATTTTTTTCATAAAATGGAATAAGATTCTCTAAACAGGTCAAAGTGATTCCTGTTCGATTGGCCTGTCGAGAACGGGTTGCTAGTTCAGTCAACAAGTGACTGGCGATTCCAAATTTTTGGTAATCTGGGTCGATAACCAGGCTGAGAATGGTTTGATAACCGCCGCTTTTAGGGTTTGGGACCGTTTTTTCGAAAAGTTCGTCGTATAAATATCTTTCAGGAATAACCGGCCCAACTACATAACCCATGATGCGATCATGATCGTCGAGCGCTAAGAAAAAGCTGTCTGGAATGACGGAGATTCGCTCATCCATTGCCTCTTTTGATGCTGCCTCATCCGGTGAAAAACCTGTATTTTCAATTTCAATAATTCGATTTAAATCATCTTTGATGGGTTGTCTAAATGTAATACTCACTAACAATCACCTAGTGTTCATGAATTTCCGAAAAGGATGACTATAATACTAGCATATTTTTTACGGAAAATCTAAATGAGCAGAAAGACCGAACAGCGAGCGTCGAATATGGATATGGGATTAAAGCATTTGTAGTTGTTCTCATTACCCAACAATTTATTTATAACCGCGAATTTAGGATAAAAAAACAAATGATTCGATTTAAACTGGATCATTCCTTGATCTGGGAATTCAGATAACAACAGTCTAAAAATAACGCATTTTATATATTAGTGTTTCTCGTATTTCAAAGGCAGCTGTTACAATCTGCTAAGATATGACGATATTCCGTTGTTCCATTTAAGCGACAACGATAAACTTATAACTGAGCTAGCTCGATAACCATTTTTATCCGTTCATTGAAAAAGTAGGAGGATTATTTATGAAAAAATTGAGTAGTTGGCTGATCGTTAGTATTGTCGCATTTGGGCTGTTTGGTTTTGCGGTACCGGGATTTGCTCACGGATACATTACTTCGCCGGGGAGTCGAGCTTATTTAGGGACTGCTGCAGCTGGAAATCTGAATAAAAATGTTGGTCGTGCACAATGGGAGCCTCAAAGTATTGAGGCAAAGAAGAATACCTTTGTAACTGGGAAGATCGCCAGTGCTGGCGTTAGCGGGTTTGAGCCGTTGGATGCCCAATCAACATCGCGTTGGCATAAAAATGTCGTTTCTTCAGGGAACTTAAAGGTATCTTGGTATCTTACTGCGCCGCATAGAACAAGCACGTGGGATTATTACATCACAAAACCAGGCTGGAATCCAAACAAGCCATTAAAATTTGGGGATTTCGAACAAATCAAACAAATCGATGATCATGGGGCAGTCCCATCAAAAGTAGTCAATCAGACAATCTCGCTTCCGAATAATCGAAAAGGCTACAATATTATTCTAGCGGTTTGGAATATTAGTGATACCGTGAATGCTTTTTATCAAGTGATTGATGTAAATATTAAGTAAAAAAAAGAAGAGTCCGAGGAAAACCTCAGACTCTTCTTTTTTAGTTTTTTTGAAAATGCTGATTAATAGAATTCATTTTTTCAAGTGCGGTTCTGATTTTTCGTCTAGAAATCATGCAGGAGTGTGCTTTGTCAAAATAAACCAATCCTTCAGAACGATTGATTTCCGCGATGTTTTCCAAGTTGACGACAAACGAGCGATGGATTTTAAAGAAACGAGCATCCATTTTTTCGACCTCATCAAGAGTCGCGTAAAAGTTGACTAAGCGCGATTTGCAGATGAGCCGCAGTTTATGGGAGATTTCTGTTGTCTCAAAATAGAGAATGTCAGAGAACGGTACTTGGAAGCTGGTGTGCTGATTGCTGAAGATGAATAATTCTTCTTTTTTTCCGTTCAATTGTGTACTCAAAAGATTTTCAAAACAATCGACTACATGCTGCTTGATCTCATCAACAGGACTATCTTTAGCGATAAAATCAAAGGCCGAAACTTTGTAAGCATAAGTAATCGGCGCGAATTCTGAATGGGTGGTAATAAAAGCGATGACACCACGTTGGTCGAGCTGTCGAATCTGGTGAGCAACTTCTAAGCCTTTTTTCTTTTCTCCGTTAAGTTCGATATCCAAAAAATAAATATTTTGATCAACGGTTTCTTGTACTTTTTCCAAAAGGTGATCGGGTCTTGCGGTAGTAACGATAGAATTTGCTGACCAGCGATTTTCGACTAAGATTTCTCGAATAATTAATTCTAAACGCTGTTGATGGATAATGTCATCTTCTAGTAAGAAAATATTCATCGCGAAATCTCCTCCTTAATCATCAGAACTTGTCGAAACACACCCAGTTGATATTCCGTTTGCAAGGACAGATTTGTGTAGTTCTGTAAAATAGATTGAACCGTGGCTAATCCAAGCCCACGATTTTCTCCCTTTGTTGAATAGTCCTTTTTAAAAACTTTAGCAATATCGATTGGTTCATTTGGACAAGAATTTTCAATAATCAGCTGAAGTTCTTTGTCCAAATGATTCTTCAAAAAAACGATGTTTAAAAAAGGATTTTCAGATTTTTCGGCCGCTTCAATCGCATTGTCCAAAAGAATGGAAGTAATGCGGACATAGTCCAAAATCTCAATAGGCTCATCCTGAATGGTGTCATCGATTTCTATGTGTACCGGAATATTTTTCTGCCACGCTTGGATAATGTGGGCCGAAAAAACTCCTTTGATCGGCAATGTCTTCAGGCCGTCTAATCGTGCTAATGAATAGTGCTCATCATCCAATGTAAGCCCCTCGCTATTTAGCACCTGATTATAGGTGTTTTCAATGACGGCAAGATCCTTGCTCTTAATACTTTCATTCAAGCTGATTAAAACATTATGATAGTCATGCCGAAAACTTCGAAGCTCTCCATACATCGTTTCGATTTGCTGAACGTATGAGGTGAGATCGGCCAACTGGTTGTCCTTTAGCTCTTGAATACGTTGTTTATCAAGTTGTCGTGTTTTAATGTTCAAATAGACAATCAGTAGAACGATTACTAATATGAATATTACGATTAGATATTTCCGAATAGGATTTCCATCTGTCAACCAATATTGCTCTATCCAATAATTGCCGAACTGTATGATATAGCAAAGGGTCAATAAAACGTTTATGAATAATAGAAAAATTTGATTTAAATTATCCTGATGCTTCTTTAAAAAATCAATACTAGGTCTGATTAATCGCAACAAGAGTATGTTACATATAATTGAAAAAAGAGGAGATATCGTCATATTAATCAGATACATATATTGATCGAATGTATTTTCTCCAATCAAGAAAAGAATTGTTGAATTCATGAAATAAGCAAATACAGTATACGAGAATACTGTATAGATACTGTAAAACCATAACAGATTATTGTTACAATCCTTATTAAGCCTTTTTCCGATCACTAAGAAGTAAAAAATAATTACCACAAAAATTAGATAATTAAAGGAAAGATAAACAGCAATCAAAATTAATGGAAGAGAGATTGCTGTTCGTATAGGAATTCTTTTATTAATTAACTTAGAATAGATAAATAGTTGTGAGAAATTTTCTATAGAAGTTAATAGAAATAAAGCAAAGATTTCCATTCTATTCTTTAATATTCAATTTTTTTAGTTTTGGATTCTCAGGTTCATAACCCCAAAGAAGACAAGGACGGCTTAACAATACCACTGAGGTTGCGACAAGGATTTTTGAAATGTTTCTAAGCAAAAAATTACGGTTGATTTTGATAGTTTTCATAGTTTTTATATCTCCTTTTTATTAATTTATAAAATAATGGGTGGATCAAAAGTGTTTCAATTAACAAACCGGTCACCAGCAAAGTTGCTATTTGCGGTCCCGCGAAAAATAACGAGAAGGCGCTGATTACTAGGGCACTTAAAAGAGAAAGGATTTTCTTTCTTTTTCGTTCACTTACGCTAACCAAAGGATTTTTTTCTGTATCAGCCGGTGCATAAAGCGCAACAAAGGCTAATATTATTCCTGACAAAAGCAATAGCCAATAAAAGTTCAAAGCAAATTCAAACTTTTGGAAAATGAGTGGTATCCCCACAAAAACGACCAAACCAAAAAGAGAACAGTTGATGGAGGATTTTGCGTGCCAACCTCCGGCGTGTATCCTTAGGAGGGCATAGGCCAAGTTCATAATAAACGTTTCGAATAGGACACCTAAAATAAGTGCGACTGAGTAGATTTGAATACTTTTGAAAATGTTTATCAGCAGAATCTCCAAAGAATAGACAACATTCTCGTATTCACTTTCAGACATATAATTCTGCGCGCTGACTTTGTTCAATAGGAATAATGTAAAGTTATGTGTCATTTATTGATACTCCTTGTGATGTCTTTCGCATTCTTGTTCGATTGTAATGCATTTAGAACGACACTACAATGAAAAACTTTCGGGACAAGTGATTATTAGGCTTGCTGTTCGGTTAATAAAAAGTCTTTTAAAGACTCCTTTAACGGGACATATTTTCTTCTTGAAAAGGGACAATTATTCTCAGACTGATCATCTAAGAAATAGACACGACGTTCGTATTTATTGATTTCTTTGATAGTTAACAAGTTTACAATGAAGGAACGATGACAACGAAACAGCCAATTTCTATTTGTATCATCGAAGTCATTTAAATCTCCGGTACAATAGTGCTTTTCTTGTTTTGTTACAAAGCATAAAGAATGATCTTTAGTAGTATCCACTGTGATATAAAGTAATTCTGCTGCTTGGATGATGACGGTGCCCTTTTTTGATTCTAAAAAAATCGATGTTCTCATACAACGAAACCTCCTTACCTACAATTGTACGAGGTTTTTTTAATTTTATAAGTGTTTTGTCGTGAACGGTCTAAAATCAGTCGTTAATGGTTATCAAATAAACTTGAATGCATTCAAGGTGAAAAAGTGACCATTGAGGATATTTTCATTTTTTTCAAAGGGATTTCCAATTATAGTTAGCTATAGAAAAAGTTGAGTTTCGGGGTTAAAAAAATGAGTAAAGTGAGGGGATGAAATCCTAACGTATTTAATGTACAATTGTTTTTGGAAAATAGTTATTTTATAGAACGTGAATCGGCGGGGAAATCCGAATTTTATTATGTGCAAATAAAAGCTTTTTTCGCATATTGTTGTTCTGTAAATTAAAAATATTACAAAAACAGGAGTTATTTTATGAAAAAGCATCTAAGACGGCGTTTATTTAGTACTTCTTTAGCGTTATTAGGTTTAGTCACTTTTGCAAACACAGGAATTATGGCTGTCGCCGCTAATGATTCTACATTAGATACGGAGGCAAGCGGTCCAGCTCCAAGTTCCGAAAATAGTTCGAGTACAATGAAGAACAAATCGACTAGTTCTACCGACACATCTGATGAAATCACCGAACAGGATGAGGAAGTGTCGGCTTTATATGAGTCGGAAGAAGCCAAAGCTGTACAAGCTGGATTTAGTGAGCAGCAATTCGAACAAATCATGAGCATTCCGACACTTGAGGCAGCAAGTTTACCACCAATGAGTCGTGCTACTGGGGAACAAAATTCGGTTGTTTCAATGGCAAGAGCTCAAATTGGGAAGCCGTATGCTTGGGGAGCGTTTGGACCGGACGCATTTGACTGCGGAGGATTAGTTAAGTATGTCTATAAGCAGGCCGTAAATGTTGATCTCCCAATGGGAACCACGAATCAAGAGAAATATGGGACAGAAGTTAATCTGAAGGATTTACAACCGGGGGATTTACTTTTTTACGGCAGCAGGGGTGCTACCTACCATGTTGGAATGTACATTGGAAATAATCAAATGATTCATGCTCCTCAACCAGGACAAAATGTGACGGCAGTTGATATTACCTATTTTTATCCAAATTTTGCTAGAAGAATTCTAAAATCAGCGGGAACAGACCCCAACGTTTATCCTTCTACAGACGGTCAAGCGTCGAACGAACGCTTCATTTTTAGAATGTACAATAAAAATGACGGACAGCATCACTACGCACAATTGACAAGTGAGGCGATCAATCTAATTAATGTCGGTTGGAACTATGAAGGTGTTGGCTGGATAGCTCCATCTACTGGGTCTTCGGTTTATCGAATGTACAATCCAAACAATGGCAGACATCATTACACGCCCCACGTATATGAAAAAAACGAGTTAGTTAAGGCTGGCTGGAAGTACGAAGGCGTTTCATGGTTTTCAGGAGGAAGTGTTCCGGTTTATCGTCTATACAACCCGAGTGCTGCACCAAGAGAAGATAGCCATCATTATACTCCTTTGGCTTCAGAACGAGACAATTTGGTCAAAGTCGGATGGAAATCGGAAGGCATCGCCTGGTATGCTGCAAGAATTCTAAATAAGTAAAAAGAGCTCTTTAGTTTTTTAGTCAGATTCTTCAAACGGCTCTTTCTATCACTTATTCATATCAAGTGAAAAAGGAGGGATTGTTTGGGAAAAGACAAAGGCACGCTCAGCCATTATTTACAACGACTGGACACGGGATTATACCAATTTTTTTATCGGATAAAGAAATTATCGAAAATACAAAGGCGCCTATTTATGGGGCTAATAATTCTATGTTCAGTTTTTTTATTATTTTTTATCAATACTCACACTGAGAATAACGCGGCGTGGTTAGAAGGAACCTGGTCCAATCAATCCGAAGAATTTACGATTAAAACTAAAAAAAGAAAATTTGAATACTGGGACATCAATCGTAATGGACATAACATGATGAAAAATGCACAAATTGGTGTGAACTCTTCTAAAAGAAAGATAGTGCTAGCCAAAAGTGGAAGCAAGACAGAATATCATGCAACGAGACTGAAAAAAAGCCAATTAGAGCTGCAAATTTTTAATAATGGCAAGGAAATAAAAAAGCTGAAGTTGAACAGAACAAAGTGATTTTTTTATAATGGGCAACTAACACCTGCGACTTTATTGTTTCAGGTGTATTCGTTAGTAGGAAGAAACGTTTATTTTTTTTCGCAATTTCTTAATTAGAGGAAATTCTAATTAAGAATACCTCTAGATAATTTTTTTATGTTATTATCAGTTTATAAGAAAAAAACATATATTTTATAATGGAATAGTGGGAATTTACTAAAAATCGATTAATATCAACCACCACATGATCGATTCCTCCTTTTATAAGTTATTTACTTAGATGATAATACTAAAAGGCAGGTATTTTTCATTATTCAGCTTATACGGAAAATTTTAGTCGTTTACGGGAAAAACTTATTCAAAAAGAAAAGGAAGTAAACATGGAAGTTTGGGAAATTGTTGAACGAGTGAGAAAGCAAAAGGGGATTACTATTTCTGAGATTTGCGGGGAGGAGGTAAGCCGATCTGTTTATGATCGATTCGTAAAAAATGAGGCCGATACTACAGTTAGCAAGTTGACTTATTTTTTGGATCGTATCAATCTTGATTATGACGAACTGAAAATTTTTAATTATCCGGATAATGTGAATGCAGTGAGTCATATGATGAAAGAGATACAGACCGCCTTTCTCAGTAAAGATACAGAGGAGTTGCAGCGGATCGCAGAATTCTGCAGGGTAAAGCAAAGTAATCCGTCAAAACGGGAAGAAAATCTGATGAACTTGTGTGATTTGTTAACTGCACGTTTAAGAGGAGACGCGATAGATGTAGAAGAGTCAAATGTTTATCAATATCTGATCAATACACATACGTGGACACACTATGAGCTGATTCTTTTTAATAATTGTATGTTTGTCTTTACGCCTGAGTTTGTAGAATTGATTCTTGAAAGAGCCATGATGAGCCTATCTATCTACAAGGATAGTCTAAAGGGTCGAAGTGAGAGTTTTCGGATGCTTGCAAACGCGATTGTCTATTTTATTCAAAATGATCAGCGAAGTTATGCTTGGAAGTACCTTGAGAGACTGGATGAATTTCATTTGGAAGAAGACATGTATTTTGAGATGAACCTGCGGCTGCTGCTTCAAGGTATTTGGGAGGTACTCAGAGGCAATGAACAGGGTAAGGAAAAAGTTCATCAGTCATTGAAAGTTTGTGAGTATTTATCATCTAAGCAGTATCAAAGTATGAATTACGATTTATTGAAATATATAGAACAGCTATTTGAAGTTGATTTTGAATTAACAGGAATAACAACAGCGATACTTTCTTAAAAGAGAGTATCGTTTTTTTTTGTGGAAGAAAAGATAGTCGATTTTGCCTAGAAGTTTAGAAGACAAAGAAGAGAAAAATCATAAATATCAACTTAAAAAGTGTTGAAAACGGATCGGCAATCAAATGTTAAAAATAAAATTTGTGGAAAATTTCATTAATTTTGTTCTATTAACGAGACTTTTAAGAGATTTATTCATCGTATCCGCAACTTTTTTCCGTATCTGACGAACTTTGATCCACGACAACTAAAATAGGGTATCTTATAGACAACTTATATTTAGGAGGAATTAATAAAATGGCAGGAGCAATTACAGTCACACCCGAACAGCTGAAATCACAGGCGAAGGTTTATCAACAGGCATCGGCACAAATCGAAGATGCGATTCGCAAGGTCAATTCTATGAACCAAACAATCTCTCAACAATGGCAGGGAGAAGCGTTTCGCGCATACTTGGAGCAATACAACCAATTAGAAGGCAACGTGAAACAAATGGAAGAGCTGCTAGAAAGTATCCATGGGCAGTTGAACAAATATGCGGACACTGTTGCTGAACGTGACCGTCAAGATGCTGGTTCATTCGGGTTAAACTAAACAATAGCGAAGGACGTCAGCACAATCTGTGTGCTGACGTTTTTTGGGGAGAAGAATATGCAAAAGAAAAAACAAAGTAAGTTTTCATTGCTAGGATTAACGGCAGGCGGCATTTTGCTGGTTACGGTGCTGCTTTTTTTCGCGCTAAAAGATGACAACCTCAGAAAAGCCGCAGAGGATCAAACTTCGCAGGTAACTTATGCATTAGTAAATGAGGATAAAGGGGCGAAGTTCGAGAATCGACAATACATATTGGGCAGAGACTTTGTCACTTTAATTAATAATGATTTGGACCACAATTGGCAGACCACCACAAGGAGTGTCGCAGAGGCTGGAATTATTGACGGACAGTTTGATGCGGTCATTTATATTCCGCAGAATTTCTCGGAACGCCTGCTAGATTTGCAGAGTATTGCACCGGATCAGGCAGTGGTGGATTACCAAGTGAGTGAAGGTCAAAATGAACTCACTAACCAGGCGGTTCAAATAAAAGTAGATAGTATTTTAAAGGAATTTAATCAACGAATCGTGCAGATGTATTTCTCTAGCATCGTAGGGAATCTTTCAGAAGCACAACGGAATGTAAACACGATCGTTCAAGGAGATAAAGAGACCCACACATCGTTAGCAAATAATATCCAGAGCCCGTTCAAGGAGTTACCAGGTAATTTTTCTTCAGTATTAGATGTATCGAGTATTTTGGATGCGGACAACAAACGCTTTATCGCTGAACAAAAGAGTTTTGTAGATTCAGTTCAGCAATTGCTGGATACGAATAATGAAGGATTGAACAGTTCCAGTGAATCTTTGGAGAAGAATAAAGAAACGGTTGATCAATTTACAGAAGATGTGAATAAAAAAATCGAAGAATCTATCCAACAATTCAATGATCAGGTGGAGCTCCAGAAGAAACAATTAGCCGCGCAATGGGACAATGATTTGACCAATTATCAAGCACAATTTGATGGATTGAATCACTCGTTAATCCAGCAGATGAATAATTTTTACCAAAGCGATTCAACAACGAAAAAAAATACAGGCGTACTGGCAGATTTTTACGGACAAGCAGCGTACTTCCAAGAAAATCAAACCGCGCGCATGGATGAAATAAAAAATGAAATCGATCAATTGAAACAGCAAGTGGAATCTCTGAAAGAATTACGAACAAGAATCGCAGAGACTTACTATGCTGATGGAAACAAAACACCGGATGATTCAACGCTGGAAGACACGAAGCAAGCGATCTTAAACCTAACAGATCTAACTTCAAGTCAAAATTCATCCAACTTGAAAGACCAATATTTACAAGTATTGAATGGAAAAATTAATACCATCAATAATAATGAACTACGAACATGGCTTGATTTATTAGTCAGCAATGGAAAATTGAGTGATTCAGAAGCAAACCGTTATAAACAAGAATTAAGTGTGATTGAAGAATACGCTGAAGATTACGGAGTATCGTTTAGTACAGGGACTAACTTCAAGTATTTAACTACTGCGGGTGAAGTGCCACATGCAAATCCAGTTGAAGTAGAACAAGCCTGTATAGTTGCGATCAATCCTAGAACAATAAAATCGCTTGATTTAGTTTCAGTTTCTAACGTAGAAATCAAGGATTTAGGAGCTTTAGCTGCGACGGTTAAAAGTATTTTGGATAACGAACTAAGCCAATACGACTATGAAACAACCGTAACGGCGGGACCGCCAAACAGCTTATCCATTAGTGTGGCTTCGAAACCAGGCGGAACGACACCAATCAGTGATTTGCCGAAACAGATCGGTGTAAACATTAGTCCGACTATTCAATGGACCCTGTCAGATACCGAATTAAAAGAGGCTTTTGTGGAGCTTGAATATTCTTGGCGAGTGAACGGTGCAGAACAAAACAAAGGATATTATGCCAGCTTTGCAGATAAGAACCAACCGCTGGTTGAAGACTTGCCGTCAATCTTTGCTCAGTTTGAAACACTTGGAGGAAGTGCACAGCAGATCATGACGCTTTTCGCTGATCCAAATCAACAAGGTGACCTGCCCGGATTTTTAGCGCTGATTCAAGATCCAGCGAATATCGGTAGACCACTAGAAGAGCTTGCCACCAGCGAATCGATCTATAATTCGTACGACAATATTACTGATGAAGCGAAGAAGAAGTTGATTCAGGATTCATTGGTTAAGGAGTATAGAGCAGGGGGCGACAAACTTTATAAGCAGGTGGACCAACAAATTAAGGAATTGCGACAAACTATTGGAACAGAAAAAAATGCAGAAAATGAAACGAATACATTGTATAGTACGCTGCACTTCATGATGCTGCCAGAAATGCTGAACAATGAAGCGAATAAACTCAATCAATGGTTTAATTCCGCAAATGAACAGATTGCAGCAACATATGGCAGTTGGAAAGAAGCGGAAAAAATCCAAACAGAATCGATTATCAACGAGGAGAATCCGCATCCAGAATCTGGCGATACGAAACCAATTGCAGACGCGACTGCCTCAGTTTCAGATACGATGAAGGCGCTAGTAGAAACAGCGAAAAATTCTGCGGAGTCGACCAATAAATCGGCTGCTGAAGTGGAAGATGTTGGATCGAAAATTGAAGATATTACGAAAACTACGAAGGATGTTCAAGGAAATGCGGATAAGGTTTTAAATAATTTGGACAAGGTAGTAGCAGACGCGAACAAAAAGGATAGCACTAACGACATCTACAGTAAAAATTTTGATAAAGTGCTCACCAACACACGTCAAGGGGGAGCGGATAATCAAAAAGTCTTTAATTTCTTGGCGAGTCCTATGAATACGATCGGTGAATTTGGTGAAAACCGAACGATTTCGGCGGTTCCTTATTACTTAACATTTATCGGTACGATCGTGGCTCTCTTTGTTGGCTATGGACTTTCTTCTAGCTTATTCGAACGCAAATTGCGCGACCATGATTTCTTTGTTACGCAAAGCCGACTTTGGAAAAATACTCCAAACGCTTTGCGAACGTTAATCATCAGTATGATTATTGCCATTTTTGTGAGTGGGATCACAGCGTGGATCGTAACAGTGAACTCAACCTTAGGCTGGTTCAGTTACACTTTCTTGGTATTCTTGATCAGTTTATTGCTTACTACGGCATTGGCACGACAATTTGGACGAGTTGGCTTATTCATCGTCGGGTTACTATTCGGCTTCTATCTTATGATGACACCATTATTAGGGATGACGACCACTCCCGGGAGTGTGATTCATTTTATCTTCAGGATATCGCCGATGCAAAATATCGAAAATGGCTATACCGCGCTGCTTAATGGATTGTCGATTGGATGGGGAACGTATCTCTTCCTAATTGTATTGACATTGATCAGTTTGGGATTGAACTTCTTCGTAAGTGTCTCAAAAGATACGCTAGGCGAGCCATTAGGACAGGTGATTGATCATGAATAAGCGCAGGGTTCTGATTGCTTTTTTTGGTTTATTCGCGGTCGGATTTTTTGGTGGCAGAGTTTATGCAGATAATGGCAAGCTGACCATCAATAATCAAGTCATCTATGAAAAACACCAAGAAAAAGAAGATTCGATCGAGTATTTGATTGCCCCTGATTTGTTTTTAAAGGGAAAAACCGATACCAATCAGCAAAAATTAGCGGAACGCGAACAGATCGCTCAACAGGCCAAAGAAAAAGTATTTGTCACACGGCAATTACCGGAAACTGGTAGAGATAAGAAAGCTTATGAAAAGATCTTATTTTTACAGGATTATCAAGATAATGTGGTGCATTCAAATCCCACGAACAAGACTAATCATTCGATACCTCAAGTTCTAATCTACTTTATGGCAGGTATCCTAATTGTTGGGATGTTAATTCTAGGGATATTACTTGGACGAAGATTTTCAACAATTTTTGTTCGGAAAAGTTAGGGGGATAATTTTGGAAAAACAGACAGCAATCAATATTGGTTTGCATTATGAAGAAAACGTGATTGACCTGCGGATTCCCAATCGTGTAACACTTGAGCGTTTGGTGCCATTGCTGCAAGAAGCTTTGTCGATCATGAATTTCTCATTACCAGAAAAATTTTCTTTGGAGTTAATCAATAAGCCAATCAAAATCAACCAGCAATTACTGCTAGCTAATTATCCAATTAGTGATGGTGATCAATTATATGTAAGAACGGAGAAAGAAAATGACGGAACTAAATGATGGCGTTATAACAATCAATCAGACTTGGCAACAAGAAACGCTGACCACACAACTGACTGCCAATCAATTTAAGTGGGCAATGATTGAGCAGTATCAAACAATTCTTACACAGACTACTGAGTGTCTAGAAGGTAGTATTCGTCAACATAATGAAGAAGAAATGATTATTGATTATACAATCCCGAAGTTTGGTGAAACGGTCGAAAAATTTGCGGCACGCTCAAATGAATTGGAACGGTTAGAGTTGGCTCAGAAGATGCATTTCCTTTTAGAGTTGCAGAAGCAATTAATTAATCCATTTATTCATCCGCAAAATCTATTGGTTGTCGGTCATACGATTCGCTTAGGACATCGAGGTCTGGCAGAAATCGTCGCACCATTTCAACCGACTGACGAACAGTTCTTTAAACAATACAAAGCGCTGATTTGTTTTATTCTGCAGCCGCAGTTAGATTTTGCTGGATTAGTGGATGGCCTTGGGGCTGTTAAGAATGCTTTGGTGGAGAAAATTTATCTGGCTACATCACCAGAAGAAATTGATCGTCATCTTTCAGAAGCGAGTACTTTCTTGCGGGAGAGAAATCGACGAGAAAAGAAATTAGTTAAGAAACAGCATTATCGCATTTTCAAGTGGGGGAGTTTGATTCTGCTGGTAACCGCTATTGGTTTAGGAATTGGTTTATCTGTTTACGCAGGTCGGGTAGTCCCATTGCAAGAACGTGTGATTGAAGCAGAGTCGAAATTTATCTTTAATGATTATTCTGGTGCAACAGCCGAGCTAAAAAAAGATAATGCGGAGGAACTGCCTACCTCAGCACAGTACATCTTAGCGTCGAGTTATATCCAATTGGATAGCTTAACGAATGAGCAAAAGGAAGCCGTTCTCAATACGCTCTCTCAGAAATCTAGTGAAAATACCTTGCTCTTCTGGATTTATTTAGGGCGCGGAGATTTTGATAAGGCGTTGAGTTTAGCTAAAAATATCGGTGATAATCAATATGTTTTGCATGCTTACACCAAATTGTATGATGCGACAAAAGCCAATACTCGAATGGACGGCGAAAAGAAGCAAGAGCTGCTGAAAGAGTACGAAGAACAGATCAATAATTATGTGAAGCTGCTAGGAGGACAAGCCAATGATGAACAAGCAGACTAATCAACCTTGTCCTTCAATCGATGATCAAATTATCGAGAAAGATGCAATTCTTTATGATGTTTTTCTTTTTGATACAGTTTTTGATCATGTCGAGTTAACCGAAGGCCAGACCGTTCTTTTCCATGAGTTTGTTATCAGCTGTGTAAATGGGGAAGTGTTCTGTGACAACTCCTTAGAATCAAAAAAAGAATTACTGATTCTTCCGCATCGTGATGTAGCTGTTTTTACCACCACACTACCGAAAGAACAATGGACTATTTCCAAAGCCTCTGGTTCGGAAATCTGTTTAGCAAGTGAGTCGTACGGGGTTCTTTCTATTAAAGAAGATCCACAAAGCTATTTTTTATCTGTAGAAGCCAACGGCGAAAAAGTTTATTGGAATAGGAAGCAGGTTAGCCGATTAGCAACGGATTTTTGTGTTGGTGATCAAGTTATTATCCGTGACGTCATCATTGAGCGAAGAGAAAAACAATTCAAGATCACTTGTTTAAAAGAAAATGTACGATTAGATTTTCGCAAGATTATGCCGGAAGTTTTGAAAAATGAATTTCCGCTTACCTTTCCGGATTTTCGCCGCAGTCCGCGGATTCACTTAAGACCGCCCAAAAAAGAGCAGACAGTCACGCCGCCTAGCGCAAAAGCGGCTGAGGGAAAGAGTGAGATTTTACGTTCAATCGTTCCGCCATTAGGAATGGTTGTTTTAAGTGGAGCATCCAGTGTTTTAAGCAGGGGAAATCCCATCATGATGCTGAGCATGGGGGGAGCGAGTTTATTGACGGCTGGTTTTTCTGTATCCAGCTATTTTACCAACAAAAAAGAAACCAAACGAAAGAATGAGCTGCGAAGCGAAACTTATCAGCGCTACATGATCCAACAGAAAAAGGAATTAGAGCAGTTATCCGCTGAACAGCGCAAAGCGTTGGAGTATCACAATCCCGCGATGGAGACTTTGGCGCAGATGACGAAAGAATATCACCCGCGTATTTATGAACGAACAGCGGTAAACGCTGATTTTTTACAGTTTCGTTTAGGGACTGGTGACATTCCAGCCAGCTTTAAGGTAGAGTTTCGAAAAAGTGAAAATGAAACTGACCCGTTAGCAGAGTTTGCGGAGGACAAAGTTGTGCGCCCACATCAGATGTTAAAAGAGGCGCCAATCACGACGACTTTATTGAACCAAACAATTGGTTTAGCGGGCACGCCAGAAAATCTGCGAACAGCGGTTCAAAGTATTCTGTTTCAGATTTCTGTCTTTCACTCTTATCGAGATGTTCAATTTATCGCCTTATTGTCAGAAGAAGATTACACGGAAAAATGGCATGATTGGCGCTGGCTGCCGCATTTTCAATTGCAGCAGTTGAATCTGCGCGGAATGATTCATAATGCACAAAGTCGCGATATGGGCTTGAATTCCTTTTATCAGTTGATTACTAAGCGTCGTCAACAGTTAAAAGAATCTGAAAAAAATGAAAAGATTCAGTTTTCTCCACATTATGTACTAACGATTTTAGATGAAAGCTGGTTATCCGGTCACGGCTTAAATGAGTATTTGGCCGAGGATATGAGCCAATATGGGGTTACGGTCATTTGGGGAAAAGAAAGCGCGAATATGCTGCCGGAAACCACCACCACAATGATCGAATATCAAAGCAGCGAAGCGGCGACTTTGGTCAATGAAAATCATGTGTACGTGAACCAATTTTTCCGCCCCGTCCATTTACCGAAAACATTTACTGTAGCTGAATCAATTCAACGACTAGCGAATTTGAATCATGTAGAGGTCGAGAAAAATGCGATTCCTGAAGCGATTGATTTTCTGGGAATGTATGAAGTGAAAAAGACGGAAGAGTTACAAATAGCACAGCGCTGGCAAAAAGCGAATACTTCAAAATCTTTGGCGGTTCCATTAGGCTTACGCGGGAAAGATGATCTAGTCTCGCTGAATCTGCATGAGCGGGCTCACGGACCACATGGTTTGGTTGCGGGAACGACTGGTTCGGGGAAATCAGAGATCGTTCAAAGCTATATTTTGTCTCTAGCGGTCAACTTCGCTCCTGAAGATGTTGGATTCTTACCGATCGACTTTAAAGGTGGGGGAATGGCCAATTTATTTGCAAAGCTTCCTCATTTATTAGGTTCGATCACGAACTTGGACGGTGCCAGTTCTGCTCGTGCTCTGCAAAGTATTCGAGCAGAGCTGCAAAAGCGCCAACGGAAGTTTGGAGAATTCGGTGTGAATCACATCAACGGCTATACCAAGCTTTATAAGCAAGGAAAAGAAATCACTGATCCCATTGAAAAGAGAAAATATCCAAGCGATCCTTTGCCGCATTTATTCTTAATCAGCGATGAGTTTGCCGAGTTAAAGGCTAATGAGCCGGATTTCATGGCAGAGTTAGTTTCCACTGCTCGAATCGGGCGGTCATTAGGAGTTCATCTAATTTTGGCAACGCAAAAACCAAGTGGAGTCGTGGACGATCAAATCTGGTCCAACTCACGTTTCAAATTAGCATTAAAGGTGGCCGATCCGGCTGATTCAAATGAGATCATCAAAACTCCTGATGCAGCGAGTATCACACAACCCGGTCGAGCCTATCTGCAGGTCGGAAATAATGAAATCTATGAGTTGTTCCAGTCTGCTTGGAGTGGTGCCGCCTATGATCCTGACGCAAATCATGAAGAAAAGGTCGATGAGCGTATTTGGTGGATCAATAATCTTGGCCAGTACGAATTGCTCACGTTGGATCTTTCAGAAGACGAAGTTGCAGTCGTCAAAACAGAAGAGGAACAGACTCAATTGGATGCAGTAGTTGAAGCAATCGCCGAGTACGCAGATGAATCAAGAGCGGTATTGCCGGATAAACCGTGGCTGCCGCCATTGGAAGAAATCATTGATACGCCAGTTATTGATCTCGCTGAATGGAAAAATGAACGTCGCTTAGCCGTTCCGCTAGGATTAATGGATATTCCTACTCGTCAGGAGCAAGTCAATTTTGATTTTGACTTAGAAGCTTTGAGCCACACCGCTATCTATGGGTCGCCAGGCTTTGGAAAGTCTACTTTATTGCAAACCTTATTAATAAATTTTGCACGACAAAACAATCCTGAACAGGTTCAATTCAATCTTTTTGATTTTGGCACCAATGGGTTGTTGCCATTAAAAGATTTACCGCATGTTGTTGATCATGTCCGTTTAGAGGAAGATGAAAAATTGTTGAAATTCTTGAAGCGGATTCGAATAGAGATTCAACAGAGAAAAGAAGCGTTCACTGATTATGGTGTTGCGAGTCTTTCACAATACGAGAAGAAAGCGGGCGTTTCTTTACCGGTAATCATCACAGTCGTCGACGGTTTCGATGCGATTAAAGAAAGTCCGTTGGAAGAACAGATTGAATCAGTCTTGAATCAACTTTTACGTGAAGGCGCTAGTCTAGGTTTTTATGCTGTAATGGCCGTTTTACGAACCAACAGTTTCCGAATGAGTATGGCGAGTAATATTCCTTCCCATATCGGGTTGTTCTTAGTTGAAGAAGGGGCGATTCGAGATGTTGTCGGTCGCGATGCATTGATTCCGCAAGAAATTATTGGTCGGGCTCAAATCAAATTGGACATGCCGCAAGAGATTCAGATCTATTTACCAACTGCTGGTGAAAACGACATTGATCGCTTGAATCAGTTAGAAGCAGAAATAGCTTCATTGGATCAAGCTTGGCAAGGAGAACGTCCAACGAAGATTCCGATGCTGTCGAATGTGATCAGTCTGGAAGAATTTTTTGCCAATCAAACGACGCAGCAATTATTGGCGCAGGGACAATTGCCAATCGCGCTTGATAAAGAAACCACAATCGCCGTTGGGTTCAATCCGCAAGAACATGGCTATTTTGTAATCGGTGATGATACGCCGCAGCAAACCGAAGCCATCGAACGAGTAATTATGGAGAACTTCAAGCGTTTAGCAGGGCAAGTTCAACGGGTCATTTTTAATAGTGGTGATCGTTTTGAGTCCTATTCAGGAAGTTCTGACCTGTTGATTTCTGAAGGCGAGTACAGCACCTTTACCAATGATTTGATTAGTGAAATCAATGAACGTGAGATCAGCGGGATTCATGAGCCGATGTTTGTTTACATCCCAGATGTTCAAGTCTTTGGTGAAAAATCCTTTATCACTAGTGAAAACTTCAATCGCTATTTGAAAAAAGGACCAAAAGTGGGCATGCACTTCATCCTGCAAGGCAATCAAAAACAAATTGAGAACAGTTTCGATGATGTCAATAAGGCGCTACGAGCAAATATCCCAGCCGGAATGGCAGGAACTCGCTTGATCGATCAAAGCTTCGTCAATGTGAAAAGCAGTTATAACGAACCAACCGTTGAGTTGGATGAAAGTCACTTCTTTGTGGGCAGAAATGCTTTGTTTGGCTAAGTATCTGGGGAGGTGGAGCAGGTGAAATAAGTAATAATTTTTTGGGATTACTAAGATATCCACTAGTATTCATGATTATACTAAATATTTTTGGATATTTTATATTTAGAATAGCGAAGTTAAAAAAGTATGCTGCTATAATTTCTTATTCTAGCGGAGTGCTATTCTTATTGTTCATGTGGTTTTTTATAACATGTTTATCTGATAATCCGATTAAATATAGTCTTTATGGAAGTTTCTTGATTTCTATTGGGTGGATGATTGGAATAATCATTCATGTCATGTTAGTAAGTACGTCTTTAAAAAAAGATTCAATGAAAATTCGAGATAAGTATGGGGATTATTATGTGAATGCTATTTCAATAATTTCTCTACTTTGTATATTCTATTTTTCAATCTCGGATAGAGAAATGTTTCTTTTAGTCGGTGTTGCATTGATAATTGTGGCATTATTAGTAAGTCTAACCTTCAGTTTTCCAAGAATCCTCCCCTACTGGAGAAAAGAAGAACCGAAGAAAGATGCGTCTGTATATGGCAATACAACTAAAATGATGAAAAGGGGAAAATCAAAATGATGGATGTCGTCTCATTAGAAATGAACAATCTTGTGTACACAGAGGTCAAAACAGTTCCAGATAATTTTTTAACTTTAGTTTCTCAATCTGAAGAATTGTTATTCGAAGATGGATATTACAAAAATGGTCCAACGTTAATTGAAGTGAAACCGACTGAATTCGAACAAGAAGAGCAAACGTACAAATTCTATATCCCTGTAAATGAACCTGTAGAAAATGGTAGTTCACAGCTGATAGAGGAACTAAAGTTTGAGCAGATGGTCCGACAACGTGTTCCATTCGATGATGGAATTGATGTAGCTTTAGAGTCAATGAAGTCAGCACTTCAGGAGAATGAAGTGAAGTATGAAGATAAGTTGATCATGGTTATGACTCCGGTTTATGGTGAATACTGGGTTGATTTAATGATTCCTGTGACAGAGTAGGTGAAGAAAATGAAAAGAACGATAGGATATAACCAAACACTTCAATTTGAACATGTTATCAGTCGATATTATATAACAAATTCAGAGGAAACAGGTCAATGCTTCGAAGATGCGATGAAAACTATTTTTGATGCAGGTTATTCGTTAGCGGAAAACTTTTTCTATTCAACCAATTCGGATATTAGAGACGAGGAGGAGTTATTGATTCAAGTTTTTCTCCCTGTGAATGAACAAAATCAAGACAATTTGCCAGAGGATTATCGGTTTCAAACCTATTTTCAAGTGAATAATCTGCTTGCTACAAGAGTGAAGGGTGATAGCTCAAATGGGTTTTCGGAAGCTTTGGGAGATTTACTCGGCTATGTAGTGGAGACTGAGCTTGAAGTAACATCGCCAATTTTTTATTGCCCAGAGGTTGTTAATGAAGTCGTTTATACAGATTTAATGATTGGCGTTAAGCCAACGTCAGAATAGTAATTTTTTTGGTAGAAGGAGAAATACAATGGGATTTATTCTGCAACATGAAGAATTGAAAAACTATTTAAAAGAAAGAAATCTGTTATTTGGAAGCGATAAAATTGTTTATGCTCAGTTACCTGCAGAAAATTATGCTTGGTTAAGTATTACTACAAAAAGTATTGTTATTTTACAAGTAGATATGTTTGGGCGGTTGGTTAAAGAGGGAGAGCTTGTCCTGAACGCTGAACAAACCGCATTTCGTTTCATGGAAAATACGTTTGCTTCATACAACTTTATTGCTAAGGAAAACGAAAAAAATGAAGAATTTTTCATCTTTAAAATTAGTAAACGTATTTTAGGAAATAAGCAGCATAAGAGAGATCTAGAGGATTTAAAACAACTTTATATAAAAAAATGAATATAGTTGTAAAAGAAATGATAGCGTAAAATATTTTGTGTAAATAGAATTTTTGAGTAGAAAAAAAGAAAGTCCAT